>DATMEB010000283.1:0-10340 GCA_035557095.1 Nocardioidaceae bacterium
AGCTTGGACAGCGCACCGACAGAGCCGGGCATGCCGAGGTCGACAGGGTCTCCCGGGCCTCCCGGGCCACCCGAGGGCCGCGATGCGTCGTCGGTCAGGTCCACGTGAGCACACCCTTGCGCCAGGCGTACAGCAGGCCGACGGCGATGAACCCGATGAACACCGCCATCTCCGCGACCGTGGTCCAGCCGAGACCGGCGAACACGGTCGCCCAGGGGAACAGGAAGACCGCGTCGACGGCGAACACGACGTACAGGTAGGCGTAGACGTAGTAGCGCAGGTGGACCTGGGCCCAGCCGTCGCCGACCGGGTCGACACCGCACTCGTAGGTCAGCTGCTTCTCCGGCGACGGCCGGTGCGGCCGTAGCAGCCGGTTGCCGGCGAACATCAACGCGACCAGCCCCACACCCGCGAGCACGATCGCGAGCACAGGGACGTACGACGCGTAGTAGCCGTCCATGCGGGTGAGTCTAGGGACATCCGAGCGTGCTGTGGGGACCGCACTGCGCCGCGTCGCCGCAAGGGATTCCGGGGGCTCACCGAAGGGATCGAACGAGGGGTCGGACGCGGCCAGTGTGCATGACGTCACACGCCGTAGCCACCGTCATGCGGACACTACCTTTGTTAGGGGGTTTGCAGTCGTAGCATGAGATTGGTGGACGGGGACGCCTCCGACGGCGCTCCCCACCTCACCACGCGAACACAGACGCTCGACAGTCGGGCCGCGCACCCACGCGACCCCCGGAAAGAGGCTCCAGGTGACCAAACAGGTCAGGCAGCTCGACCGGGTGATCATCCGCTTCGCCGGCGACTCCGGCGACGGCATGCAGCTGACCGGTGATCGCTTCACCCAGGAGACGGCGTCGTTCGGCAACGACCTCTCGACCTTGCCGAACTTCCCCGCCGAGATCCGGGCACCGGCCGGCACGCTGCCAGGTGTGTCGTCGTTCCAGGTCCACTTCGCCGACCACGACATCCTCACGCCCGGTGATGCGCCGGACGTGCTGGTGGCGATGAACCCGGCCGCGCTGAAGGCCAACCTGGCCGACCTGCCCAAGGGCGCGACCATCATCGTCGACACCCACGACTTCACCAACCGCAACCTCGGCAAGGCCGGCTACGCCGAGAGCCCGCTCGACGACGACACCCTCGACGCCTACCAGGTGCACCAGTTCGACCTCACCGACCTGACGGTGGGTGCGGTCAAGGAGTTCGACCTGTCGCGCAAGGACGCGGGCCGGGCGAAGAACATGTTCGCGCTCGGGCTGCTGTCGTGGCTGTACGGCCGTCCGACCGACCCGACGATCTCGTTCCTGGAGCGCCGCTTCGCCGCCAAGCCGGCGATCCGCGATGCCAACGTGACGGCGTTCAAGACGGGCTGGAACTTCGGGGAGACCACCGAGACGTTCGCGGTGTCCTACGAGGTGAAGCCGGCCCCGATGCCGCCGGGTGTCTACCGCAACATCACCGGCAACTCCGCGCTGGCGTACGGCCTGGTGGCGGCCTCGGTGCAGTCGCGGCTGCCGCTGTTCCTGGGCTCCTACCCCATCACGCCGGCCTCGGACATCCTGCACGAGCTGAGCAAGCACAAGGCGTTCGGTGTGGTGACGTTCCAGGCCGAGGACGAGATCGCCGGCGTGGGTGCGGCGCTGGGCGCGGCGTTCGGCGGTGCGCTGGGCGTGACCACCACGTCCGGCCCCGGGATCGCGCTGAAGGCGGAGACGATCGGTCTCGGTGTGATGCTCGAGCTGCCGCTGCTGGTGTGCGACATCCAGCGGGGCGGGCCGTCGACGGGGCTGCCGACCAAGACCGAGCAGTCCGACCTCCTGCAGGCGATGTTCGGCCGCAACGGCGAGGCGCCGCTGCCGATCGTGGCGCCGCGTTCGCCCGGCGACTGCTTCGACGCGGCTCTCGAGGCCGCGCGGATCGCGGTGACCTACCGCACGCCGGTGATGCTGCTTTCCGACGGCTACCTGGCCAACGGCTCGGAGCCGTGGCAGATCCCGAAGATCGAGGACCTGCCGGTGATCGACCCCGACTTCGCGACCGGGCCCAACCACGACACGGGCGAGGGCGAGCGCGACTTCTGGCCCTACCTGCGGGACCCGCACACGCTGGCGCGTCCATGGGCGGTGCCGGGCACGGCGGGCCTGGAGCACCGGATCGGCGGGCTGGAGAAGGCCGACGGGGACGGCAACATCTCCTACGACCCGACCAACCACGACCTGATGGTGCGCACGCGGCAGGCGAAGGTCGACCGGGTCGCCGAGTCGATCCCGCCGATGGAGGTCGACGACCCCGAGGGCAACGCGCGGGTTCTGGTGCTCGGCTGGGGCTCGACCTACGGCCCGATCGGTGCCGCGGTGCGCCAGGTGCGTGCGGCCGGCACCCCGGTCGCGCAGGCGCACCTACGTCACCTCAACCCGTTCCCGTCCGACCTCGGTGAGGTGCTGAAGCGCTACGAGCAAGTGCTGGTGCCCGAGATGAACCTCGGACAGCTCTCGATGCTCCTGCGCTCGCGGTTCCTGGTCGACGTGGTCGGCTACAACGCCGTGCGCGGGCTGCCGTTCACCTCCCACGAGCTGGCCGACGCGAT
Source organism: Nocardioidaceae bacterium (assembly GCA_035557095.1). Taxonomy (GTDB): domain Bacteria; phylum Actinomycetota; class Actinomycetes; order Propionibacteriales; family Nocardioidaceae; genus JALZDI01. The sequence continues at coordinate 2,597 of DATMEB010000283.1, forward strand.
CGCCGACCTGGTCGCGAGCCTCGACGCGCAGCACCCACCTGGCCATTCAGACTCTCGGGGCACGCACGACTCCGACGTCGAAGGAGTACGCCGATGAGCACCGACCTGGGCTTCCCCGGGTCCCCCAGTGACCAGCGCAGCGGACTGGACGGGGTACCCACCACCGACACCCCGCAGAACCGCAAGGACTTCGGCTCCGACCAGGAGGTGCGCTGGTGCCCCGGCTGCGGTGACTACGCCGTCCTCGCGGCGGTGCAGAGCTTCCTGCCCGACCTGGGGCTGAAGAAGGAGAACATCACCTTCGTCTCCGGGATCGGCTGCGCGGCCCGGTTCCCGTACTACCTCGACACGTTCGGGATGCACTCGATCCACGGCCGTGCGCCCGCGATCGCGACCGGCCTCGCGGTGAGCCGTCCCGACCTGTCGGTGTGGGTGGTCACCGGTGACGGCGACGCGCTCTCGATCGGCGGCAACCACCTGATCCATGCGCTGCGCCGCAACATCAACATGACGATCCTGTTGTTCAACAACCGGATCTACGGCCTGACCAAGGGGCAGTACTCCCCCACCAGCGAGGCCGGCAAGATCACCAAGTCGACGCCGATGGGCTCCCTGGACACGCCGTTCAACCCGATCTCGCTGGCCCTCGGCGCCGAGGCGACTTTCGTGGCGCGCACGTTCGACTCCGACCGCAAGCACCTCACCGCTGTGCTGCGCGAGGCGGCTGCACACCGCGGCACCGCGCTGGTGGAGATCTACCAGAACTGCCCGATCTTCAACGACGGCGCGTTCGAGGCGTTCAAGGACAAGGACACCCGCGAGGCCGCGATCATCCCGCTCGAGCACGGGCGGCCGATCCGGTTCGGCTCGCAGAGCCAGTACGGCGTGGTCCGCGACGACGCCACCGGCGCGTTCACCGTCGTGGAGGTCGACGACGAGTCCGGTGGCACCGGGGTTCCCGAGTCCGCACTGCACGTGCACGACGCGCATGCAGACGACCCGTCCGCGGCGTTCGGCCTGTCGCGGCTCACGCCCGGCGGGCATCTCGACCGCGCCCCGGTCGGGATCTTCCGTCAGGTGCAGCGCCCCACCTACGACGACCTCGCCCGCGAGCAGATCGCGACCGCGCAGGAGACACACGGCAAGGGCGAGCTCGGCGCGCTGCTCTCCGGCGGAGACACCTGGGAAGTCGGCTGAGCCCGCCACCGCGCACCGCCACCACCACCTGTTGGGGTCGAGATTGCGCGAAGGGCCCTCAGGCGGCCATTCGCGCAATCTCGACGCGAAGGTTGGGGCACCCCCGCAATCTCGGCGCGAAGGTTCGGGGCTCGTGACCGAGCAGCGCCGCGGCTTCCTGTTCGGTCTCGGCGCCTACACGTTGTGGGGGCTCTTCCCGCTCTACTGGCCGCTGCTCGAACCCGCGAGCCCGCTCGAGATCATGGCCCACCGGATCGTGTGGTCCCTGCTCTTCGTGGCGGCGCTCGTCTGGCTGCGCCACCGGATGTCCACCGTGCGCGAGGCGCTGCTCGACCGGCGTACGCGGCTGGCGCTGGGGGTCTGCAGCCTGGTCATCACCGTCAACTGGTTCCTGTTCATCTGGGCGGTCAACAACCACCACGTGGTCGAGACCTCGCTCGGCTACTACATCAACCCGCTCGTCACAGTCCTGCTCGCGGTCTTCGTGCTCGGCGAGCGGCTGCGCCGGCTGCAGTGGGCAGCGATCATGATCGCGGCCGCCGGGGTGTTGTGGCTGACGGTCGAGTACGGCCGGCTTCCCTGGATCGCGATCGGGCTCGCGCTGTCGTTCGGCACGTACGGCCTGGCCAAGAAGAAGGCCAACGTCGGCGCGGTGCAGAGCCTGGCCATCGAGACGATGGTGCTGGCGCCGATCGCCCTCGGCTACCTGCTGGTCCTGCAAGCCGGCGGGGGCGGCACCCTCGCCGGCAACGGCGTCGGCCACATCGCCCTGCTGGTCGGCTCCGGCGTCGCGACGGCGCTGCCGCTGCTGTGCTTCGGCGCCGCCGCGACCCGCATCCCGCTCAGCATGATCGGCATGCTGCAGTACCTCACGCCGACGCTGCAGTTCCTCATCGGCGTCCTCCTGTACCACGAGCCGATGACCTCACAGCGTTGGATCGGGTTCGTGCTGGTCTGGTCGGCGCTCGCGCTGTTCACGGCCGAGTCGCTGAGCAGGCGTCGCCGTCGGCAGCGCAGCGAGCCCGCCCCCGAGGCCGCGGTGGTCTGACGAGCACGAACGACGCCACCCGCCCACACGGGGCGAGTGGCGCCGGTGCGACCTCAGTTGGAGCGGCGCATCGCGCGCATGCCCACCAGCAGGCCGAGCACGGCCACGGCGGCGGCCGCGAGGAGACCGGGGACGAGCGTGGCCGCTTCGAAGCGCCCGTCGAAGAGCGCACGCTCGGCGTCGACGACGTAGGTCAGCGGGTTGGCCAGCGACATCGTGCGCAGCCAGCCCGGTCCGTCCTGGATCGGCAGCAGGATCCCGGCCAGGAGCAGCAGCGGGAACAGCAGCGTCTGCTGTACGGCCCAGAACAGCCACTCCTGGTTCTTCGCCGCCAGCGCGAGCGTGTAGGACAGCGAGCCCAGGCCCACGCACAACACGGTCAGCATCAGCAGTCCGACCACCACACCGAGGACGTGCAGGTCGAAGCCGAACGGCGTCACCACGGCCACGATCACCGCCGTCTGCACCAGCATCGGCACGATCTCCTTCAGCGCGCGGCCGACGAGCAGTGCGGGCCTGCGCAGCGGCGTCACCAGCATCCGTTCGTGCGAACCGGTCTGCATCTCGAACAGCAGGTTGGAGCCGGTGAACGCGGTACCGAACAGGCACGACATCACCACGATCCCCGGGACGAACCACTGCAGCGCGGAGCCGCCCGCGGCACCCGGAAGGTCCGGCAGCAGCGGCGCGAACAGTCCGAGGAACACCAGTGGCTGGATCATCGAGAAGATCACCGAGAACGGGTCACGCAGCACCGGTCGCAGCTCCCGGCTGAAGACGGTCAGCGTGTCGGTCACGAGGTTGCCGGTCGGCGCCGGGAAGGCGACAGCGGTGCCCGCGCCGGCGGTGCCGCCTGGGCTGCCGCTCATCGCGTCGGCGGTCATCGTGCCTGGGGTGGTGGTGCTCATGCTGCGACCTCCTGCTCGTTGGTCGGGTCGGTCGGGTCGGTCGGGTCGGTCGGGTCGGTGGCGTCGGTGCCGCCCTCACGCAGGCTGCGACCGGTCAGGTTGAGGAACACGTCGTCGAGGGTGGACCGGGTCACCTCGGCCGAGCCGGCCGCGACGCCCGCGTCGTCGAGGTGCCGCAGCAGCCACGGGAGCAGGTCGGGTCCGCCCAGTGCCCGGACCACGACCGAAGCGCCGTGCTGCGTGACGTCGTCGGCCGCGTGCACGCGGCGGACGAGCCCGGCGGCCAGTGCGGCGGTCTCCGCGTGGTCGAAGCCGAGGCAGATGCGGTCGCCGGCCAGCTCCGCCTTGAGCCGGGCCGGCGTGTCGTCGGCGATGACGCGGCCGTGGTCGATGACCACTACCCGCTCGGCCATCGCGTCGGCCTCGTCGAGGTAGTGCGTGGTGAGGACGACGGTGGCGTCGCGCTCCGCGCGCAGGTTGACGATGTGCTCCTGCAGGGTCGCGCGGTTCTGGGGGTCGAGGCCGGTCGACGGCTCGTCGAGGAACAGCAGCGGCGGCGCGTGCACGAGCCCCATCGCGATGTCGAGCCGCCGGCGCTGCCCGCCCGACAGCGAGGACACGGTGCGGTCGGCCACGCTCTGCAGACCCAGGCTCTCGATCAGCTCCGCCGCCCGCGCTCGCGCGGCGTGCACGCCGAGGCCGTAGCAGCGGCCCTGGCTGATCAGCTCGTCGCGTCCGCGCTGGCTGTGCCCGGCCCCGTTGCCCTGGCCGATGTAGCCGATGCGGCTACGCACGTCGCGCTGCTCGCGCAGCACGTCGTGGCCGGCGACCTCCGCGGTCCCCGAGGTCGGCGGGATCAGCGTGGTCAGCATCCGCAGGGTGGTGGACTTGCCGGCCCCGTTGGGACCCAGCAGCGCCACCAGCTCGCCCTGCGCGACGCGCAGGTCGAGGCCGCGCACCGCCTCGACCGTCTCCTTCTTGACGGTGAAATGCCTGGTCAGGCCGTGAGTACGAATCATCGTGGTCGTCATACAGAGAACGCTAGGATCGATACCGGCCACTTTCTGTCCTCTATCGGGAGCAGCCTGGATCCATGGCGAACACGAGCGCACGCACCCTCCGGCTGCTGTCCCTGCTGCAGACCCACCGCTACTGGCCGGGGACCGAGCTCGCGCAGCGGCTCGAGGTCAGCGCGCGCACGCTGCGACGCGACGTCGACCGGCTGCGCGAGCTCGGCTACCCCGTCGACGCGACCCGCGGGGTCGCCGGCGGCTACCAGCTCCGGGCGGGCACGACGCTGCCGCCGCTGCTGCTCGACGACGAGGAGGCGGTCGCGATCGCCGTCGGGCTGCGTACAGCCGCGGGCGGCGCGGTCGCGGGCATCGAGGAGACATCGGTGCGTGCGCTGACCAAGGTCGTGCAGGTGATGCCGCGGCGGTTGCGCAGACGCGTCGACGCGCTGCAGAAGTACACCGTGCCGGCCCTGCGCGGCGGCGGCCCCACCGTCGACCCGACCGCACTCACGGTGATCGCGCAGGCCTGCCGCGACGACGAGCGGCTGCGCTTCGACTACACCCGTGCCGACAGCGAACGGCGTACCCGCGAGGTCGAGCCGCACCGGCTCGTCGCGCTCGGTCGCCGTTGGTACCTCGTGGCCTGGGACGTCGAGCGTCACGACTGGCGCAGCTTCCGGGTCGACCGTCTGGCCGAGCCGCGAGCGACCGGGGTGCGCTTCCGGCAGCGCGACCTGCCCGGCGGGGACGCGCTCGCGTTCGTGGAGGCCGGCATCGCCTCGCGCCCGACCCGCTACGACGTGCTCGTGACCGTGCGTACGCCGGCACGCGACGTCGAGCGCGTGGTGCAGCGCTGGGGCGAGGTCGAGGCTCTCGACGACACGTCGTGCCGGCTGCGGATGTCGCTGGACTCGTTCGACTGGGTGGTGTTCGTGCTCGCTGTGCTCGGCGCGGAGTTCGAGGTGCACGAGCCCGCCGAGCTGCGCGACCACCTGCGCGCCACCGGCGAGATGTTCACCCGCGCCGGCATCGATAACTAGCCGCCGACGACTGTTCACCTGCGCGCCACCATCTGCTCGACTCGCCGACCTACGGTCACAGCGTCCCGGTTCGACCACCCCTCGACGCTGACACCTTGGAGCCCAGGTGACCCCACGCCTCCTTCCGCTGCTCGGCCCACACGGGTCGCGCAGCCGCATGACCTGCACCTTCCGCTGCGGCAACGCCTGCGACCACCCGGAGCCCAACACCTCCGGCAACCCGCACATCGGCGAGGTGCTCGCGACCGCCGTGCGGCGCCGCTCCGTGCTCAAGGCCGGCGCTGCCGGTGGAGCATCGATGGTGCTGGCCGGGATGCGCACCACACCGGTAGCGGCAGCGCCCGCCCCCACACCGGCTCCCGGGCAGCGGCCCGGCTCGCGCGACGGGATCAGCGCCCTGCGGTTCGACCCGGTGGCACCCAACCTGCGCGACAACGTCACCGTCCCCGAGGGCTTCCGGCACGACGTGGTCGCGAGCTGGGGTGACCCGGTCGAGCGCGATGCGCCCGAGTTCGACGTGCACAACCAGACACCGGAGGCGCAGGCCAAGCAGTTCGGCTACAACTGCGACTACGTCGCGGTGCTCCCCCTGCGCGGCCGTGACCGCGCGCTGCTCGTGGTCAACCACGAGTACACCGACGAGACCCTCATGCACCCCGAGGGCTCCAACGACGAGGACACGATCAAGCGGATCGCACTCGCCGGACACGGCATCTCGGTACTGCAGATCGAGCGCCGCCGCGGCGGGTCGTGGCGACGCACGCCGGTGCGACGCAGCCTGCTCAACCGGCGGCTCACCGTGAACAGCGAGTTCGAGCTCACCGGCCCCGCCGCTGGCACACCACGTCTGTGCACAGCCGCCGACCCGCGAGGACGCACCGTGCGGGGCACCATCAACAACTGTGCGGGCGGCACGACGCCGTGGGGCACGACCCTGCACGGCGAGGAGAACGTCAACGGGTACTTCGACAAGTCCGGCGACCTCGACCCGCGCTACGCCGAGAGCTACGCCCGCTACGGCATCACCGGCGCCGGGCGCGGGTGGAACACCGTCGACGAGCGGTTCGACCTGACCAGCGAGCCGCACGAGCCGTTCCGGTTCGGCTGGATCGTCGAGGTGGACCCGTACGACCCCCGCTCGACTCCGAAGAAGCGCACGCTGCTGGGCCGGATGAAGCACGAGGGTGCCAACGCGAGCCTCACCGGCGACCGCCGGGCGGTGGTCTACATGGGCGACGACGAGCGCGGCGACTACGTCTACAAGTTCGTGTCCCGCGACCGGATGTCGCGCGGTCCCGGCTTCTTCGCCCGGCGGCACAACCAGACGCTGCTCGACCACGGCACGCTCTACGTCGCCCGGTTCCGCGGCGACGGCCGCGACGACGGTGAGTACGACGGCACCGGCGAGTGGGTCGCGCTGTGCACCGACACCGAGTCGTTCGTGCCCGGCATGTCGCTGGCCGACGTACTCGTCGACACCAGGCTGGCGGCCGACCGGATGGAACCGACCCGGATGGACCGGCCCGAGGACATCGAGCGCAACCCCGTCAACGGCAAGGTCTACTGCGCGCTGACCAACAACTCCGGACGGGGCACGACGCACCCGGTCGACGAGGCGAACCCGATCGCCCAGAGCATGGTTCGCGAGTCGCCGTCGGCCCCGCTGCAGCAGGCCTCCGGCAACCGCAACGGCTACGTGCTCGAGCTCACCGAGGACCGCGACGACGGGGCATCGACGTCGTTCACCTGGGACCTCTTCCTGGTCTGCGGCGACCCCGAGGCGCCGGAGACCTGGTTCGCCGGCTTCCCCAAGGAGCGGGTCAGCCCGATCTCCTGCCCCGACAACGTCGCGTTCGACCGGCGGGGCAACCTGTGGATCTCCACCGACGGCAGCGAGCTCGGCGGCAACGACGGGCTGTTCGCGGTGCCGACCTCAGGACCCGGGCGCGGCTTCGTGCGCCAGTTCCTCACCGTGCCGGTGGGCGCGGAGACGTGCGGCCCGCTGGTGGTCGGCGACGACACCGTGTTCGTCGCGGTCCAGCACCCCGGTGAGGTCGACGGAGCGACGTTCGAGCAGCCGGCCTCGACCTGGCCGCACCCCGGCAGGTTCCCCCGGCCCAGCGTGGTGGTGGCGTACCGCGACTGACGCGCAGGGCAGCGGTGGCCGGGTCTAGGGCGTGTCCCGTGGACCTCGTCCGTCGCGAGCGCCGTCTGGCGGCACCTCCGGTTCCCTCGCAGTTCGCCCACTCGCTGCGCTCACGCGCTCTCGCATCGTTCACGGGTGCACCGCACGGCGGAGGAGCGACGGCGATGCGCAGCATCGTCGAGCGACGACGCTGAGCGACTGCCGGTTGCCGCGGAGTGCCCGCCAGGCGGCACGCAGCAGGACAGCAGGTCCACGGGACACGCCCTAGGCGGTGCGGTTGACCACCACGTCGCAGAGCCCGGCCAGCGCCTGCCGGGCGGCGTTGTCGGGGAGCTCCTCGAGCAGCTTGCGCGCCTCGTCGGCGGTCCGCGACACCTCGGCGCGGGCCTGCC
>DATMEB010000284.1:0-4008 GCA_035557095.1 Nocardioidaceae bacterium
CGGATGCGCGAGGAGCTCGCGGTCGCGTTGCGGGTGCGCGAGCAGCTGGCCCGGCACCGCCAGCGCGAGGCCGGCCTGGCCGCGCTGTACGAGACAGCCAACGACCTCACCGCGATCCGCGACGTCGACTCGGTGCTGCAGGCGATCGTGCGGCGTGCCCGGCAGCTGCTGAACGCCGACATCACCTACCTCAGCCTCAACGACGAGCGCGAGGGCGCGTCGTTCATGCGCGTCACCGACGGGTCGGTGTCGGCGGAGTTCCGCGACCTGCGGCTGCCGCTTGGCACTGGGCTGCTCGGCCTGGTCGCGCAGCGCGGGGCGCCGTACTCCACCGACGACTACTTCGAGGACCGGCGCTTCATCCACCGCGACTACATCGACCACGCCGTGGACCAGGAGGGCATCCGCGCGATCCTCGGCGTACCCCTGACCCTCGACGGCGAGGTCATCGGGGCGCTGCTCGCAGGCAACCGCAGCCGCCGGCCGTTCCCACCCAGCGAGGTCGCGCTGCTCGGGTCGTTCGCCGCGCACGCGGCGATCGCGCTGGAGAACGCCCGGCTGTTCGAGGAGACCCGCGCGGCCAACGAGCAGATCCGGGCCCAGTCGGAGTCCGTCGAGCTCGCGGCGAGTGCGCACGACCGGCTGACCGACGTGCTCCTGTCCGGTGGCGGGGCTCCCGAGGTCGCGGCCGCGCTCGCCGACGTGCTGCACGGCGATGTGGTGGTGCTCGACCCGCACGGCCACCGTCTCGCCGGCACGACGGACCAGATCGACCTCGACGGCCTGCAGCGGGTCGCGGCCACCGCCGAGTCGCGGCGCTCCGCACGGACCGTGGCCGTGCCGGGTGCACCGGTCCCGACCTGGGTCGCGGCGGCGGTCGCCGGCTCGGACCACCTCGGCACGCTGGTGCTGTGCCGCGACGCCGACCTCGGGCAGGCCGACCGGCGGACGTTCGAGCGTGGCGCGCTCGTCACCGCGCTGCTGCTGCTCTTCCAGCGGCTGGTCGCCGAAGCCCAGGACCGGGTGCGCGGCGAGCTGCTCGACGACGTCCTCTCCGACCCGCCGCGAGACGTGCAGGCGCTGGCCGAGCGCGCACTGCGCCAGGGAGCCGACCTCGCGCAGGACCACGTCGTGCTGGTGATCGGCGCCGACGGCGTGGAACGGCACCGCGTCGCCGCGGCCGCGTCCCGCCTCGCCGCCGGGCGGCACGGGCTCGGCGGCGCACGTGGTGCCGAGGCCGTGCTGGTCCTGCCGGGAACCGACCCGGCGGCGGACGGGCGCTGGGTGCACGGGCAGCTGGCCGACCTCGGCGGCACGGTCACGGTCGGTGCCGCCGGCCCGGGTGCGGGGGTCGGCGCGCTCGGCAGCGTCTACCGCGACGCACGCCAGTGCCTGATGACGCTGGTCGCGCTGGGACGCACCGGCGAGGTCGCCGACCCCGCCGAGCTGGGATTCGCGCGGCTGCTGCTCGGGCAGTCCGGTTCGGCCGAGCTCGGGGAGTTCGTCGACGGCATGCTCGGCCCCGTCCTGGCCTACGACGAGCGGCGGGGCACCGAGCTGGTCGCCACCCTGGACGCGTGGTTCGGGTCCGGCGGCCGCGCCGCCGAGGCCGCCAGGGCGCTGCACGTTCACCCGAACACCGTCGCGCAGCGCCTCGACCGGGTCACCAGTCTCCTCGGCGACGGGTGGCGCGAGCCGCACCGGGCGCTGGAGATCCAGCTCGCCCTGCGGCTGTGGAGGTTGCGTGAGGTACCGCGCCCACACTGACCCGCGCACAATATGGGCTGAGCGCACATAGCCCGCGGTGGCGACAGGCCTCTACGGTCATCGGTCATGGCGACATCGGACGACTCCGGTCCCGGCCCCGACCTCTCCTCCCGCACCGCGCTGGTGACCGGATCGGGCAGCGGAATCGGGCGCGCCTGTGCCGAGCACCTGGCCGCATGCGGTGCCAAGGTGGTCGTCCTCGACCGCGACGAGCCAGCGGCGAACGAGGTCGCCGACCTCGTCGGCGGCACTGCCGTCGTCGCCGACCTCGCTGACCCGGCGGTCATCGACCGGCTCGGCCTCGACGCGGACATCCTGGTCAACAACGCGGGTCTGCAGCACGTGGCGGCGGTCGAGGACTTCGACCCCGAACGGTTCGCGCTGATCCACCGGGTGCTGCTCGAGGCGCCGTTCCGGTTCGCCCGCGCGCTGCTGCCGCGGATGTACGAGCGCGGCTGGGGCCGCCTGGTGCACATCTCCTCGATACACGGGCATCGGGCCTCGGCGTACAAGAGTGCCTACGTGTCGGCCAAGCACGGTCTCGAGGGGCTCTCCAAGACCATCGCCCTGGAGGCGGCCGGGCGAGGTGTCACCTCGAACACCGTTTGCCCGGGTTACGTCCGCACTCCGCTGGTCGAGGGCCAGCTCGCCGACCAGGCGCGCAGACACGGCATCGACGAGGACCAGGTCCTCGACGAGGTACTGCTCGCCCGCACTCCGGTCAAGCGTCTCGTCGAGCCGTCGGAGGTGGCCGCGCTGGTGTCGTACCTGTGCGGTCCGGGTACAGCCTCCGTCACCGGCTCTTCCTTCCACCTCGACGGCGGCTGGACGGCCTCCTGACCCGCCGCCACACCACGAAAGGAACCCTCCTCATGTCCACCCCTGCATCGGCCTCGGCGGCGCCGCAGTCGCGTACGCCGATCGGCAAGGTCGTCTTCGCCAGCCTGATCGGCACCGCGGTCGAGTGGTACGACTTCTTCCTCTACGGTTCCGCGGCGGCTCTCGTCTTCGGCCCGTTGTTCTTCCCCGACAGCGAACCCGCTGCGGCCACACTGCTGGCCTTCGGCACCTACGCCGTGGGCTTCGCCGCCCGGCCGCTGGGCGGGATCGTCTTCGGCCACTTCGGCGACAAGGTCGGCCGCAAGCAGATGCTCATCTACGCGCTGCTGCTGATGGGGATCGCCACGTTCGCGATCGGCCTGCTGCCGACGTACGCGACGATCGGCATCGCCGCTCCGTTGCTGCTGGTGCTCTGTCGGCTGCTACAGGGGTTCGCGGTCGGTGGTGAGTGGGGTGGCGCCGTACTGATGGCGGCCGAGCACGGCGACGACCGCCGGCGCGGCTACTGGTCGTCGTGGCCGCAGGCAGGTGTGCCACTGGGCAACCTGCTGTCGGCCGCGGTGCTGTGGGTGCTCGCGACGCTGCAGTCAGACGCGACGTTCGAGGCGTGGGGATGGCGCATCCCGTTCCTGCTCAGCGCTGTACTGGTGCTGATCGGCCTGTACGTCCGGCTCACGATCGAGGAGTCGCCGGTCTTCGCCGAGAACCAGGCGAAGCTCGAGACCGAGGCAGACTCCGGCAGCCCGTCGATCCCGTTCTTCGAGGTCATCATGCGCTACCCGCGCGAGGTGCTGATCGCGATGGGCATGCGGATGGCGGAGAACATCTCCTACTACATCTTCACGATCGTCGTGCTCACCTACGTCACCGACTACCTCGGCCTGAGCCAGGACGTCGCGATCCGCGGTGTGCTGATCGCGTCGGCGATCGAGTTCGTGCTGATCCCGATCATCGGCGCCCTGTCGGACCGTGTCGGGCGTCGCCCCCTCTACATCGCCGGTGCGGTCGGGGTCGGCGTCTGGGGCTTCGTGTTCTTCCCACTGCTCGATACCGAGAACTCCACGGTCATCGTCGTCGCCATTCTCGGCGGACTGCTCTTCCACGCGCTGATGTACGCCCCGCAGTCGGCGTTCTTCTCCGAGCTGTTCGGCACCTCGGTCCGCTACAGCGGCGCCTCGGTCGGGTACCAGCTCGCATCGGTGTTCGCCGGCGGGCTGGCGCCGCTGATCGCGGTCTGGCTGCTCACCGACAACGTGGACGACCCGAACACGGCCGCGGTCGGCATCTACCTAGCCCTCGCTGCGGCGATCTCGCTGGTTGCGACACTGTGCGCCAAGGAGACCCGTGGGTCCACCTTGCGGCACGACCGCCGAGTCGAGAGCCTGGCGGGCGTGACGGTGA
>DATMEB010000285.1:0-18364 GCA_035557095.1 Nocardioidaceae bacterium
ACGTCGCGGACGTACTCGTCGGTCCAGCCCATCCGCTTCGGCAGCACGCCGGTGGTGAGGACGTTGTGGGTGACGACGGTCTCGGCGCCGAGGTGCCCGAGGGTGCTGCGGGGATAGTTGGTGCCGCGCTGCATCAGCGCCTGCACGTGGTCCATGTCGTAGCGGTCGACCACCTGGCTCGACAACGCGTCGACCAGGATCACCACCACCTTGGTCGGCTCGTCGGCCCCCGCGGCGGCGCGGGGATCGGCGGAAACGGGGCCGGTTCCGGCGCCGGCAGCGACCAACGTGGTCACGCCGAGGGCGGCGACAGCCAGTACAGAAGGGACGGATCGACGCATTGCGACCTCCGGGTCGTCGGGATCCTGGCCGGACTGTAGGGCTGCTGGTTGTTCGCGGCAAGGGTCGACTCGGAGCCTTCCGCTCGGCTACTCTGTTGCGTATAGCAGGGTGTGTTGCGTACTACGCAACCACTCAGGAGAGGGGTGCACCCATGGCGACGGTCCCGGGTAGCGCACGCGTCGTGGTCATCGGCGCAGGCATCGTGGGCAACAGCCTCGTCTACCACCTGGCCCGGCAGGGCTGGCGCGACATCGTGCAGGTGGACAAGGGGCCGCTGCCCAACCCCGGCGGCTCGACCGGGCACGCGTCCAACTTCATCTTCCCGGTGGACCACTCCCGGGAGATCGCCGATCTGACCGCGGACAGCGTGCGGCAGTACAAGGAGCTCGGGGTCTTCATCGAGTCCGGCGGCTTCGAGGTCGCGCGCACGCAGGAGCGTATGCAGGAGCTGCACCGCCGGATGGCCTCGGCGAAGGCGTGGGGGATCGACTCCGAGCTGGTGTCGCCCGCGCAGGTGGCCGACCGGGTGCCCTACCTCGACCCGTCGGTGATCATCGGCGCGTTCTGGACGCCCAGCGTCGGTGTGGTCGACTCGCTGCGTGCCGGCACGCTGATGCGCGAGCGAGCTCAGGACGCCGGTGCGCTTCAGGTCGTGTCGAACGTCGAGATCACGGGCATCGGAGTCGAGGCCGGACGCGTACGCCGGGTGCACACGACCGGCGGCGACATCGAGGCCGAGGTCGTGGTCATCGCCTGCGGTGTGTGGAGCCCGAAGCTTGCGCGGATGGCCGGCGCGACGATCCCGCTGACCCCGGCCGTGCACCAGATGATCAGCGTCGGGCCGGTGCCGCAGCTCGCCGAGACCACCGGCGAGATCAGCTTCCCGATCATCCGCGACATGGACACGTTCTGCTACGAGCGCCAGCACGGAAGCGACCTCGAGATCGGGTCGTACGCGCACCGGCCGATCCTGCACGACCCCGAGACCATCCCGTCTATCGAGCAGGCCAAGCTGTCGCCGACCGAGATGCCGTTCACCGCCGACGACTTCGACCCGCAGCTCGAACAGGCCCTGGAGCTGATGCCGGAGGTGCTCGCCAACCCCGAGGTCGAGATCCGCTACGCGATCAACGGCCTGCTGTCGCTGACGCCCGACGGGGCACCTGTGCTCGGCGAGACCCCCGAGGTGCGCGGGTTGTGGTCGGCGGCCGCGGTGTGGGTCAAGGAGGGGCCGGGAGTCGGCCGCCTGCTGGCCGAGTGGATGACCGACGGCCACCCGGAGATCGACGCGCACCACTCCGACGTTGCGCGCTTCTACCCCCACCAGCGCACGCGGGCGCACGTGCGGGCGCGCACCGGCGAGGGGTTCAACAAGACCTACGGCATCGTGCATCCGGGCGAGCAGTGGACCAGCGACCGCGACGTCCGGCTGTCGCCGATGCATGCCGCGCAGCGCGAGCTCGGCGCGGTGTTCTTCGAGGCGGTCGGCTGGGAGCGGCCGCAGTGGTACGAGTCCAACGCGGGACTGCTCGCGGAGTACGGCGACGCCGTGATGCCGCGTACGGCGGAGTGGGACGCGCGCTGGTGGTCGCCGATCATCAACGCCGAGCACCTGGCGATGCGCGAGCGCGCGGCGATGATCGACCTGTCGGCGTTCGCGGTCTTCGACGTCGTGGGCCCGGCCGCGCTCGACGCCGTCCAGCACGTCGTGGTCGCCCAGGTCGACGTCGAGCCCGGACGCGTCGTCTACACGCCGGTGCTCGACGATCGTGGCGGCATCCGCGCCGACCTCACGGTGATGCGCCTCGCCGAGGACCGGTTCCGGGTGGTGACCGGCGGGCTGACGGGCAACATCGACCGCAAGTGGTTCGCCGACCGTATGCCCGCCGACGGTCGCGCGCAGGTGGTCGACCTGACCTCGGCGCTCACCACGGTCGGGTTGTGGGGCCCGCGGGCCCGAGACGTGCTCGGCTCGCTGACCGGGTCCGACGTCGGCCACGCCGCGTTCGGGTTCGCCCGCTGCCGCACGATCGAGGTCGGGCCCCTGTCGGTGCTGGCGTCGAGGATCTCCTACGTCGGCGAGCTCGGCTGGGAGCTGTACGTCCCCATCGAGCAGGGCGCCCGGCTGTGGGACCTCGTACACGGGGCGGGCCGGCCACACGGCCTGGTGCCCGCGGGCATCGGCGTCTACGGCACCACCGGGCGGATCGAGAAGGGCTACCGCGCGCACGGTGCCGAGCTCGACAGCGAGCGGACCCTGGTGGAGGCGGGCATGGTGCGGCCCAAGGTCAAGGACGCCGACTTCGTCGGCCGCGAGGCCTACGTCAAGCAACGCGCGGCCGACCCGGCGGCGGTGCTGTGCACGCTGACCGTCGACGACCACACCAGCAAGGACGGGTCGGCGCGCTACATGCTCGGCGGTGAGCCGGTTCTCACGCGCGACGGAGAGCCGTTGGTGGACGCCCACGGCCACCGTGCCTACGTCACCTCCGCCGGCTCCGCGCCCTCGCTGGGCAGCCACCTGCTGATGAGCTACCTGCCACCCGGCTCGGCAGTGATCGGCACCGAGCTCGCCGTGGAGTACATGCAGCAGCGCTACCCGGTGACGGTGGCCGCGGCCGACGCCACCCCGCTGTTCGATCCCGACAACGAGCGCATCCGGAGGTAGCCGTGGTCGACGTACTGGTGTGCATCAAGCGTGTGCCGGACGTGTCCGGGGAGATCACGCTGACCGAGGACGGCCACGCGGTCGATGACCGCTACCTCGGCCACACCGTCAGCTCGCACGAGGAGTGCGCGGTCGAGCTGGCGGTCCAGGTCGCGAACGCCACCGGCGGGTCTGCGACCGTGCTGACCCTCGGTGCCGCCGAGGCGGTCGAGCAGCTGCGCGACGCGCTCGCGGTGGGCTGCTCCGCCGGTGTGCTGGTGGAGGCCGGGGCCGACCGGTACGGCCCGGCGGACGTCGCCGCGGCGATCGCCGACGTCGTACGCCAGAAGGAGGCCGAGGGCACGCCCTACGACCTGGTGCTGCTCGGCAACGACGCCGCCGACACCGGCGACTTCCAGGTCGGTGTGCGGCTGGCGTACCGGCTGGGGCGTCCCGTGCTGACCGGGATCTCGACCTGCGCGGTGCAGGACGTGACCCTGCACGCCGAGGGCGCCGGTCCCGACGGGACCGAGCTGTTCGAGGTGTCGCTCCCCGCGGTCGTCGCCGTACAGGAGGGCGGGGTGGCGCCGCGCTACCCCTCGATCACGGGGCGGATGAAGGCCAAGCGCACGACCGTCGAGACCGTGACGCCGACCGCCGAGCCGGCCGGCTCGGGCCGGGTTCGGTACACGCTGCCGCCGCCGCAGCCGAGCACGGTGCAGGTGCTCGGCGAGGGTCCGGATGCCGCGCCCGCGGTCGTCGACCTGCTGTTCGAGCTGGGGGTGGTGTCGCGATGAGCGCCCAGCCGGTGGTCGTGCTGGTGGAGTGCGAGGCCGACGGCATCACGCTGGTGTCGCGCGAGGCGCTGACGTTCGCGCGCGGACTCGCCGGCCGGCTCGCCGACCCGCCCGTGCACGCGGTCGCGGTGGGTCCATTGCCGGCCGAGGAGCAACGTGTGCGCGACCAGCTCGCCGAGCTCGGCGTGGCCGTGCTGCACCATGCGCAGGACGAGCGGCTGTCGGCGTACGCCGCAGCGGCCTGGGCCGCCGCTCTGGTCGACGTGGCCCGCAGCCAGGATGCGACGGCGGTGCTGGCCGCAGGCACGCCACGCGGAAACGAGATCCTCGCCCACGTCGCCACCCGGCTCGACACCCTGATGGCCGCGAACGTCGTAGGCATCGAGGAGGCGGAGGGGCAGGGGGCGTCGGGGTCGCTGACCGTGACCCGCCAGGTCCTGGGCGGTTCCGCGCTGGAGGAGATGCGCGTCGACGTGCCGCCGGCCGTCCTCAGCGTCGCCGGGCACGCGCTCGACCCCGAACCCGCGCCCGAACGCGGAGCCGCCGACGTGCTGGCGTACGCCCCGAGCCTGGACGCTGACGACCTGCGTGCGCAGGTGGTGCGCACCGAGGCAGCCGGCGACGCCGACGGCGCTGACGCGCTCACCGGCGCGCGGGTGGTCGTGGGCGCCGGGCGCGGCGCCGGCGGACCGGACGGGTTCGCCGACCTCCTGGAGCTGGTCGACCTGCTCGGCGGCGCCCTCGGCGTCTCGCGCGTGGTCACCAGCCTGGGATGGCGCCCGCACCACGAGCAGGTGGGCCAGACCGGCAGCCGGATCTCGCCGGACCTGTACGTCG
Source organism: Nocardioidaceae bacterium (assembly GCA_035557095.1). GTDB lineage: Bacteria > Actinomycetota > Actinomycetes > Propionibacteriales > Nocardioidaceae > JALZDI01. The sequence continues at coordinate 4,624 of DATMEB010000285.1, forward strand.
CGTGCGGCATCAGCGGCGCGATCCAGCACTGGGCGGGATGCCAGGGTGCGAAGACGATCCTGTCGATCAACACCGACGCGGATGCCCCGATGATGACCCGCTCCAACTACGCGGTCGTGGGCGACCTGCACGAGATCGTTCCCGCGGTCAACGCCGAGCTGCGGCGCCGGCTCGGCTGACGGCGACGCCCCGGCTCAGCGCGTGGAGGGGTCCTCGTCGAGCCGGTCGTACACCGCGTTGTCCTCGTATCCCGGGCCGACCGGCGCGGCCTGCCGCTCGGTGCCCACATGCGTGAAGCCGGCCTCCTCGGCGACCCGCCGGGACGCGGCGTTGCTGACGGCGGCGAACAGGTACAGGCGCCGCAGCCCGAAGCCGGCGGGCTCGGGGGCGAGCGCCCAGTCGGCCACCACCCGCGCCGCCTGGCTGAGCACGCCCTGCCCGCGTGCCTTGGGATGCGCCCAGTAGCCGAGCTGGGCCGAGCCGTCGGCCTCGAAGTCGAACAGCGCGATGTTGCCGAGCGCCTCGTCGGTGTCGCGGTCGGCGACGCACCAGGACAGCCGCTTGGCCTCGGAGGCCGCCTGGTGCACCCGCAGGAGGTACGCCGCCACGTGTGCCGTGGTGTGCGGCAGCGGGCTGTGCGGGATGAACCGGCGGAGGCGTGGGTCGTTCGACGCCTCCACCAGCCGGTCACCGTCGTCGTCGGCCCAGGCCCGCAGCCGCAGCGTCCCGGTCTCCAGGACCGGCACCTCCAGCCAGCGTTCCTTCGGCCTACGCGAGTCGCCGGCGCAGAGCCAGCCGGTCCATGCGTCGCGCCGCTCGCTGCGCTGGACCAGCATCCGCGGGATCGTCGGGCCGAACTGGAACCCGGCCGCCCAGGCCACCCGCCGCGACGGCCAGTTGCCGACCGGTGCGCGCCAGGTGACCACGGAGTGGCCGCGCTCGCCGAACGCCCAGTCAAGCAGCAGCTGGGTCGCGCGGCCCGCGACGCCTCGGCCACGGGCGTCGGGGTGCAGCCCGTAGGCGATCTCCGCCGAGCCCTGCGACTCCGGGCGCAGTCCGGCCGAGCCCGCGAAGCGCCCCTCGTACTCGATCGCCAGGTGCAGGTCGGACCCGCCCCGCCAGCCCGCGGGTACGAGGCTGCCGACCCACTCGACCGCCTGCTCGCGCCCGTATGGCACCGGGACCACGGTCCACGCGATGCTGACCGGGTCGTTGCACTGCTCGATGATCCGGTCGACGTCGTCCTCGCGGTGCGCGCGCAGGGTCACGACGCCGTCGCTGAGCACCGGGACGTCCTCGGGAAACCGCAGGCCACCGGCGGGGGGCCCGGCGGACTCGGGCGAGGCGGGAGACGCGGGTGCCATGGGCGCCACTGTGACCCTGCGCGGGGGCGATCTGCAATCGAAATTGCGCCCGATTCCCGAGCCCTGTGCCGACGCGCCCGCTCTCGTCTACGCTTTTTGCATGGACGAGTCCTGTAGTACCGGGTGCCCTAGCCGATCCCCGGGGGCGCATCGGTGAACGGCACGCTTCGCGACATCGTCATCGTCATCGTGTTCGTCCTGATGGGGGGCGTGTTCGCCGCGGCCGAAATCGCGCTCGTGTCGCTGCGCGAGAGCCAGGTCCGCAACCTCGCCTCCCGCGGCAAGCGTGGGCAGACGGTGGCCCGGCTCAACGCCGACCCCAACCGGTTCTTGTCCGCCGTGCAGATCGGTGTCACGCTCGCCGGGTTCATGGCCTCGGCGTTCGGCGGTGCCACGCTCGCCCGCAAGGTCACTCCGACACTGCGCGGCTGGGGGATGTCGCCGGGCGTGGCCGACGTCGTCGCGCTGGTGCTGATCACGATCCTGGTCGCCTACGTCTCGATCGTGCTCGGTGAGCTGGCCGCCAAGCGGCTGGCGATGCAGCGGGCCGAGTCGTTCGCGATGTGGCTCGCGCCGGTGGTGGACTGGATGGCCAAGGTGTCCCGTCCGGCGATCTGGTTCCTGTCGGTGTCGACCAACGTCGTACTCCGGCTCGTAGGCGGCGACCCGCACGCCCAGCGCGAGCAGATCAGCGACGAGGAGCTGCGCGAGCTGGTCTCCGGGCACGAGACGCTGGGCGAGGACGAGCGGCAGATCCTCAACGACGTGTTCGAGGCCGGCGACCGGCAGATCCGCGAGGTGATGGTTCCCCGCACCGAGGTCGACTTCCTCGACGCCGCCGCGCCGGTCTACAAGGCCGTCAAGACGGCGCTGGAGCGGCCGCACTCGCGCTACCCGGTGACCCGCGACTCCTCCGACGACGTGGTGGGCTTCGTGCACGTGCGCGACCTGCTGGCGCCGGAGCTCTCCGGGCGCTCCGTGCGGGTCGGGGAGGTCACCCGCGACGTGCTGACGCTGCCGTCGACGAGGCACATCATCGCCGCCCTCACCGACATGCGCCGAGAGAACGCGCATCTGGCGATCGTGATGGACGAGTACGGCGGCACCGCCGGCGTCGTGACCCTCGAGGATCTCGTCGAGGAGCTCGTCGGCGACATCCGCGACGAGTACGACTCCGAGGAGGGCGACACCACCCGGCACCTCACCGGTGACGTCGACGTCGACGGGCTGCTGAACCTCGACGACTTCGAGGACGAGACCGGGATCGAGCTGCCGGACGGGCCGTACGAGACCGTCGCCGGGTTCATCGTCAACGAGCTCGGCCACGTCCCCGTCGAGGGGGAGTCGGTCGAGTACGACGGCAACCGGCTCAAGGTGACCGAGCTCGACGGCCGCCGGATCGCCCGGGTACGGGTGACGCCGCCTCCGCACCGGCTGGCCGGCCCCGACGGTTCGCCGGCAGGCACCGACGGCTCCGAGAACACCGACTCCTCCGACGACACCGGCCCGCCAGACAGGGCCGGGTCCGGCGGTGGCCGGGACCGTGAAGCGACCCCGCAGGCTCCGGAGCAGGACAGCCGCCGCCCCGGCGAGCACAACCCGGATGACCGGCACACCCGGCAGGACGGCGGCGCGAACCAGAGTCGCCTGCCCATGCGCTAGCTGCCCTTCGGCCGGTGTTGCCCGCGGGGAGCGCGCAGCCGCGGGGTGAGACAATGCCGACCATGTCCTCAGCGTCCTCCGCCTCGACCGCAGTCGCCCCGCGGGTCCTGTCCGGGATCCAGCCGACCGCGGACTCGTTCCACCTCGGCAACTACCTCGGCGCGGTGCGGCAGTGGGTGGCGCTGCAGGAGGACCACGACGCGTTCTACATGATGGCCGACCTGCACACGATCACGGTCGAGCACGACCCCGCCGTACTCCGTGAGCGCACCCGGCGCTCGGTCGCCCAGCTGCTGGCCGCGGGGCTCGACCCCAAGCGCGCCACGCTGTTCGTGCAGTCGCACATCCCCGAGCACGTGCAGCTGGAGTGGGTGCTCGGCTGCATCACCGGGTTCGGCGAGGCCAGCCGCATGACGCAGTTCAAGGACAAGTCGGCGAGGGGCGGGGCCGAGCGGGCGACGGTCGGCCTGTTCACCTACCCGATCCTGCAGGCCGCCGACATCCTGATCTACCACGCCGACCGGGTCCCGGTGGGTGAGGACCAGCGGCAGCACCTGGAGCTGACGCGCGACCTCGGGCAGCGGTTCAACCACCGGTTCGGCCAGACGTTCACCCTGCCGGAGCCGTACATCGTCAAGGAGACCGCGAAGATCCTCGACCTGCAGGACCCCTCGATCAAGATGAGCAAGTCCGCGTCCTCGCCGTCGGGAATCATCGACTTGCTCGACGAGCCGGCCAGGTCGGCGAAGAAACTGCGCTCCGCGGTCACCGACTCGGGTCGCGACGTGGTCTTCGACGAGGATGCCAAGCCGGGGGTCTCCAACCTGCTGACGATCTACTCCACGCTGACCGGGCGCAGCATCGCCGACGTCGAGCAGGAGTACGCCGGCCGCGGCTACGGCGACTTCAAGAAGGCCCTCGGCGACATCATGGTCGAGTTCGTCACGCCGTTCCGCGACCGGACCCTGGAGCTGCTCGACGATCCCGCCGAGCTCGACCGGATCCTGGCCGACGGCGCCGCCCGCGCCCGTGAGGTCGCCGCCGCGACGGTGCGGCAGGTCTACGACCGGGTGGGATTCGTTCCCGCCGCCCAATGAGTACACCCAGTGAGCACACCCGGTGAGCCACACAGTGGACGCTCCTGGGAGCCGGTCTAGGCTGGGCGGGGTGCAGACGATCGGGGTGGCCATCGCGGTCCCGGAGCCGTACGGCAGCGAGCTGCGCGAGTACCGCGCCTCCTTCGGTGACCCGCAGGCCGACGCCGTGCCCACCCACGTCACGCTGCTGCCGCCGACCGAGGTCGAGCGTGGCCAGCTCGTCGAGGTCGAGCGGCACCTCGCCCAGGTAGCCTCGCAGCACCGGTCGTTCTGCATCCATCTGCGTGGTACGGCGACGTTCCGGCCGGTGTCGCCGGTGGTTTTCGTCGTGGTGACAGAGGGCATCTCCGCTTGCGAGCTGCTGGCCTCCGACATCCGCCAGGGCCACCTGGCGCGCGAGCTGACCTTCCCGTACCACCCGCACGTCACCGTCGCCCACCATCTCGACGACTCCGCGCTGGACAAGGCGTTCGATGCTCTCGCCGACTACGACTGCACGTTCGACGCGATGGCGTTCCACCTGTACGTGCACGGCGAGGACGAGGTCTGGCGTCCCTACCGCGCGTTCGAGCTTGCAGCCTCGCACGTGCAGTAGGTGTCTGGTCGGTCACCTTCGGGGTAGTAGACAGTCATGGGCGACAACGCAGCGGCTTCGAAGGAGGGCGACGCGAAGCCCGGGCTGGCCCGGCGTGCCAAGGACCGGATCCATTCACTGCGGGAGCGGCGTCCGGTCGTGGACCACGCCGTTCGCGCCTACCAGCACATGAACGCCGTGCAGGGCACGATCCTCGCGGGCGCGGTGACGTACTTCGGCTACCTGTCGTTCTTCCCCGTGCTGGTGATCGGGCTTCTCGTGATCGGCTGGGTCGCCAACGTCGTGCCCGAGGCACGCGACCAGCTCAACCTCGCGTTGGAGTCAATCTTCCCGGGGCTGGTCGGCACCGAGAACGACGCCCCGATCAACATCAAGAGCATCGCCGATCGTGCGGGCGCCGTCGGCGTGATCGCCCTTCTGGGCTTGTTCTACTCCGGCCTCGGATGGATCTCCGCGGCCCGCGCAGGGCTGCAGGGTGTGTTCCGTGTGCCGCCGCAGGAACGACGCAACTTCGCGCTGGCCAAGGTCATCGACCTCGTTGTGCTGGGTGCGATCGGTGTCGTGCTGATCCTGTCCGTCGGTCTGTCCAGTGCGGTGACCAACGTGACGGAGGACGTGCTGACGTTCCTGCAGTTCGACGAGATCCCGGGGCCGGCGATGTTCGCCCTGCTGAAGGTCGTCGCCATCGGGCTCGGAGTGGCTGCGAGCACGGTGCTGTTCTTCACGATGTTCTCGGTCCTGCCGTCAGCCGGCCTGCCGCGGAGCGCGGTCTGGAAGGGTGCGTTCGTGGCCGCGCTTGGCTTCGAGGTGCTCAAGCTGCTGGCGTCGACGCTCATCGGGCTGGCCACGGCCAACCCGGCGACCGCCGTACTGGGAATCTCGCTGGTGCTGCTGGTGTGGATCAACTACTTCTCCCAGGTGATCATGGGCGGGGCCGCCTGGGCCTACACCAGCCCGGAGGCGCGCGCGATCCGCGACCGGCAGGCGGAGCGGCAGCGCACGCGAACCGAGCTCGCCGAACGACGGCGCCGGCGGCGGGAGCGCTACGGCCGGCGTCGTCGCCTGGAGCAGGACGGCGCACCGTTGGGGCCGGCGGCGCAGCGTCGCGTCGACCGGCTCAGCGTCGCGGCCGGCGCCACCGTCGGGGTGGCCGCGACCGCGCTGCTGGGCGCCGTACGCCGTCGGCACTGAGCCAGCACGAGGCGGGCCGGCGGCGCGTCCGGGCCGCGCGGTGTGCTCCGGCGTCGACCCGGCAGACTGGCCTGGTGAGATTCGAACGCAAGCATGCAGCAGTCCTGATGGTCGTTGCGGTGTGGAACGTCGTGACCTGGGCGCAGTTCGCCCGCAACCTGTCGCAGGCCGAAGGAAGGCCGACCGGCTACTACGTCGCGCACACCGTGCTGATCGTGGTCAACCTCGTGATCGCCGGGGTGCTGGGGGCGATGGGTTTCCGGGCATGGCGGGCGGACCGGAGCCGCGTCGAGTCGACGCAAGGCCGATGAGCGACCGAAGCGAGAGCGCGGAGCGTAGCGACGGGCGAACTGCGAGGGAGCAAGGCCGATGACTCACCCGGACCGGCTGCCGACGCACGCCGACATCGAGGCGGCCGCCGTGCGGATCCAGGGCAAGGTCCGTCGTACGCCGGTGTTCGAGGTGCACGGCGACGAGCTGGGAGTCCCCGGCCGGGTCGTGCTCAAGCTCGAGCTGACCCAGCACACCGGGTCGTTCAAGGCCCGCGGGGCGCTGAACTCCGTGCTCTCGCTTCCGGACGGCGTACGCGGGGTCACCGCCGCCTCCGGCGGCAACCACGGGGCGGCGCTGGCGTGGGCGGCCAGCCGGATGGGACTGTCGTCCGACGTGTTCGTGTCGGCTGCGTCGCCGACTGAGAAGGTCGAGCGGATCCGCGGGTTCGGCGCGACCGCGCACGTCATCGAGGGGTTCTACCCCGAGGCGTTCGCGGCCGCGGACTCGTGGGCGCAGGGGCGCGACGTGACCTCGGTGCATGCGTTCGACGCCGCGACCACCGTGTGCGGCCAGGGCACGCTGGGTCTGGAGATCGCCGAGCAGGTACCCGAGGCCGCCCGGGTGCTGGTCGCGTGCGGCGGGGGAGGGCTGTACGCCGGTGTCGCCATCGCGCTGCGCGGCCACGTCCCGGTCACGCCGGTCGAGCCGGATCGTTGCGCGAGCCTGACCGCGGCGCTGGCGGCCGGCGAGCGCGTCAGCGTCGAGGTCGGCGGCGTGGCCGCGGACTCCCTCGGCGCCGCGACGACCGGGCGGTATGCGTTCGCGGTCGCCTCCGAGGTCGGGACCCAGCCGGTCACCGTGACCGACGACGAGATCGTGGCGGCGCGGCGCTGGCTGTGGGAGCGCTGTCGCGTGCTGGCCGAACCGGGCGCGGCCGCACCCGTTGCCGCACTGATGACCGGCGCGGTCGCCGTACACCCCGGTGACACCGTCGTGGCCGTGGTCAGCGGCGGCAACAACCCGTCGATCCCGTAGCGCCGATCCTCGCGCCGAGACTGCGCGAACGGCCCGCCGGCAACGACCGCCCTAGCGGCGGAAGATCAGCGCCCGCTTCACTTCCTGGATCGCCTGCGTGACCTCGATGCCCCGCGGGCACGCCTCGGTGCAGTTGAACGTCGTGCGGCAGCGCCACACGCCTTCCTTCTCGTTCAGGATCTCGAGCCGCTGGTCGGTGGCCTCGTCCCGGCTGTCGAAGATGAACCGGTGGGCACCGACGATCGCCTGCGGCCCGAAGTACTGCCCGTCGGTCCAGTACACCGGGCACGACGTCGTACACGCGGCGCACAGGATGCACTTGGTGGTGTCGTCGAACCGGTCGCGGTCCTTCTGGCTCTGCAGGCGCTCCCGCGTCGGCGCGTTGCCCGTGGTCACCAGGAACGGCATCACCGACCGGTACGCGTCGAAGAACGGCTCCATGTCGACGACGAGGTCCTTGAGCACCGGTAGGCCCTTGATCGGCTCGACCGTGATCGCCTTGTCCGGGCTGACGTCCTTGACCAGCGTCTTGCAGGCGAGCCGGTTGCGGCCGTTGATCCGCATCGCGTCCGAGCCGCACACGCCGTGCGCACACGAACGCCGGAATGTCAGCGTGCCGTCGATCTCCCACTTGACCTTGTGCAGCGCGTCGAGCACCTTGTCGGTCGGCTCCACCGCGACCGTGTGCTCCTCCCAGGTCACGTCCTCGCTGAACTCGGGGTTGTAGCGACGGATCTTGAGGGTGACGTCCATATCAGTACTTACGCTCCATCGGGCGGTAACGCGTCTGGGCGACAGGCTTGTAGTCGAGGCGGATCGAGTACGTCGCGTCGCCCTCGCGGTCGGTGGTGTCCTCGCGGTAGGCCATCGTGTGCCGCATGAAGTTGACGTCGTCGCGGTTCGGGTGGTCCTCGCGGAAGTGGCCACCACGCGACTCCTCGCGCGCCAGCGCCGAGACCACCAGCACCTCGGCGAGGTCGAGCAGGAAGCCCAGCTCGATGCCCTCGAGCAGGTCGGTGTTGAACCTGCGGCCCTTGTCCTGCACGGAAACGTTCGCGTAGCGCAGCTTGAGACCCTCGATGTCGCCGAGCGCCTGCTTGAGCGACCCCTCCGTGCGGTAGACCTGCGCGTTGAGGTCCATCGTCGCCTGCAGGTCGGACCGGATCGCCGCGACCCGCTCGGACCCGGTCGCGTCGCGCAGGTGCTCGATCATCTGCACCACCCCGGCTTCGGGGTCCTCCGGCAGGTCGAGGTAGTCCGCACGGCCCGCGAACTCGGCCGCGTTGAGACCGGCGCGCCGGCCGAACACGTTGATGTCGAGCAGCGAGTTGGTGCCGAGCCGGTTCGCGCCGTGCACGGACACGCACGCCACCTCGCCGGCGGCATACAGACCGGGTACGACGTCGACATTGCTCGTCAGGACCTCGCCGGAGATGTTCGTCGGGACCCCGCCCATCGCGTAGTGCGCGGTCGGGAACACCGGGATCGGCTCGTCGTACGGCTCGACGCCGAGGTAGGTGCGCGCGAACTCGGTGATGTCGGGCAGCTTGGCGTCGATCTGCTCCTTCGGCAGGTGCGTCAGGTCGAGGTAGACGTAGGCCTTCTCCGGCCCGCTGCCGCGTCCCTCGCGCACCTCGTTGGCCATCGCCCGGGCGACGACATCGCGGGACGCGAGGTCCTTCATCACCGGGGCGTATCGCTCCATGAAGCGCTCGCCCTCGTTGTTGCGCAGGATGCCGCCCTCACCGCGCGCCGCCTCGGAGAGCAGCACGCCGAGCCCGGCCAGGCCGGTGGGGTGGAACTGGAAGAACTCCATGTCCTCCAGCGGAAGGCCCTTGCGCCACACGATGCCCATGCCGTCGCCGGTCAGCGTGTGCGCGTTGGAGGTCGTACGGAACACCTTGCCGAAGCCGCCGCTGGCGAACACCACCGACTTGGCGTTGAACACGTGGATCTCGCCGGTGGCCAGCTCCAGCGCCACCACGCCGATGGCGCGCGGGTTCGGACCCTCGGTGGTCAGCAGGTCGAGGACGTAGAACTCGTTGTAGAACTCCACGCCGTGCTTGACGCACTGCTGGTACAGCGTCTGCAGGATCATGTGGCCGGTACGGTCGGCCGCGAAGCACGAGCGGCGCACGGCGGCCTCGCCGTGCTTGCGGGTGTGCCCGCCGAAGCGGCGCTGGTCGATCCTGCCCTCGGGGGTGCGGTTGAACGGCAGCCCCATCTTCTCCAGGTCGAGGACCGCGTCGATGGCCTCCTTGCACATCACCTCGGCCGCGTCCTGGTCGACCAGGTAGTCACCGCCCTTGACGGTGTCGAAGGTGTGCCACTCCCAGTTGTCGTCCTCGACGTTGGCCAGCGCGGCGCACATGCCGCCCTGCGCGGCACCGGTGTGCGACCGGGTGGGGTAGAGCTTGGTGAGTACGGCGGTGCGGACCCGCTGGCCCGACTCGAGAGCTGCCCGCATCCCGGCGCCGCCGGCACCGACGATCACGACGTCGTACTTGTGTGTCTGCACCGGATGTACAGGCTCCATGGCGATCAGGCCTTCCTATCGGCAGACGGACAGCGTCGACTCGGGGTCGATGCACGGGTCGAAGGTGAAGATCACCAAGGTGCCGAGGACGAGCACGATCAGCGCCGAGAGATACAGCAGGGCCTTGAGCCAGAACCGGCTCCCGTCGCGTTCGGTGTAGTCGTTGATGATCGTGCGCAGGCCGTTGACGCCGTGCAGCTCGGCCAACCAGAGCATCAGCAGATCCCACACCTGCCAGAGCGGGTTGGTCCACTTGCCCGCGACGAACGCGAAGTCGACGGCCTGGATGCCGGTGCCGAGGACCAGGTTGACCAGCAGGTGTCCGAGCACGAGTACGACGAGCAGGATGCCGCTCATCCGCATGAACAGCCACGCGTACAGCTCGAAGCTGCTGCGCGACGTACGCGTGCGCGGCGCCGGGATCTGCGGTGTCGAGGTCACGCTCATCAGTGGGCTCCTCCGAACACGTGCCCGAGGTGCTGGATCGTGAACGGCACCATCAGCACGACCCACAGCGCGACGACCGCCCAGGCCATCTGCTTCTGGTAGCGCGGGCCCTTGGACCAGAAGTCGAGAAGCACCACCCGCAGGCCGTTGAACGCGTGGTAGACCACGGCCGCCACCAGGCCGATCTCGAGCAGGCCGACAACGGGGTTCTTGTAGGTCTCGATGACCGAGTTGTACGCCTCCGGCGACACCCGGACCAGGGCCGTGTCGAGGACATGCACGAACAGGAAGAAGAAGATCAGCACGCCGGTGATGCGGTGCGCGACCCACGACCACATGCCTTCGCGGCCACGGTAGAGCGTGCCCGCCGGAGTGCTGGCCAAGATAGAGCCCTTCGACACAAGGATCGGGTGAGATGGCCGCGGCCGTCCGCCGCAGGGCCACCTTGAATGCTATTACCGGCGCTTTGCCTTACCTGCAGTGAGGCCGTGTGAGATCGCTCTCGTGACCTGCGCGCTAGTGCCCCGGCCCTACCCGTCGTGACGGACTCTGTAGTGGTACCCGTGGTGGTCGCGGAAGCCGGCGGAGGCGTACAACGACCTGGCCACACGGTTGCGCGCGTCCACCTGCAGGTACAGCCGGCCGACGCCGGCGAACGTCGCCTGTCGTGCCAGGGCGGCCAGCACCCGCCGGCCCAGTCCCTGCCGGCGATGACTCTCGGCGACCTCCATCGCGGTGATGCCACCCCACCCGCCGCCGACCGCCACCCTGCCCACGGCCACGGTCTCGCCGGCGTCGACCACCGACGCGAACCGCTGGAACGGAGCCGAGGTGAGCAGCCGCGCGGCCTCGGGGGGAAGGGTCTGGCCGCGGTAGCGGTACAGGCTGAGCCAGCCCTCGTCGGGCTCGTGCAGGATCCGCACGCCGTCGCGCGGGCCGTCGGCGATGGCGTGCGCCTCCGCGGTCATCACCGCGGTCGGCGTCTCCATCGCATAGCCCCGGCGGATCAGCGTCGGGATCAGCCGTCCCGACCCGACGTCGCCCACGACCGGACGCGGAACCGAGAACCGCGGCGGCAGGTCGCGCTTGCGGTAGAACGTCTCCACCAGGTCGATCGCCTCGCTCACCGGCCGCCCCGGGTCGCCGATCGGCAGGGCGGAGTTGCCCCGGCCGGTGAACCCCGCCGACGCCCGCAGCAGCCAGGTACCGATCCACTCGTGCTCGAGCGGCCACCAGCCCGCGGCCATCGCGGACTCGAGGGTGTCCACGCCGACCTCAAGCCTGGTGATCATCGGACCAGTATCGGGGGACCACGCAGGAGAGCCGAATCGAGGCGCTGGGGCGGACCGCGGCGAGGGCCCTCGAGGGGGTCGAAGACCTGCCGAACGCCGGCCGTCACGCCCCGTGGTCGAAGTCATGCTGCGATCGCGGCCGGGCTCGCCGTACCCTGCCCGCATGGACACCCCACGCGATCGTTCGCCGCGCTCCCGTCTCCGCCGGGACCCCGCATGAGCGCCGAGACCGAGTCCGGCCGGCCGTTCGAGCCCGTCTACGGACCCGACGCGCTCGCCGACTGGGACCCCGCGAGCAAGCTGGGCGAGCCGGGGGAGTTCCCGTACACCCGCGGGGTCTACCCGAGCATGTACACCGGCCGGCCGTGGACGATGCGCCAGTACGCCGGTTTCGGCACCGCGACCGAGTCCAACCGGCGCTATCACCAGCTGATCGAGGCCGGAACGACCGGGCTGTCGGTCGCGTTCGACCTGCCGACGCAGATGGGCCACGACTCCGATGCGCCGATCGCGCACGGCGAGGTCGGCAAGGTCGGCGTCGCGATCGACTCGATCGACGACATGCGGGTGCTGTTCGACGACATCCCGCTGGACAAGGTGTCGACGTCGATGACAATCAACGCCCCGGCGGCGTTGCTGCTGCTCCTGTACCAGCTTGTCGCCGAGGAGCAGGGGGTGTCCGGCGACCAGCTCACCGGGACCATCCAGAACGACGTGCTCAAGGAGTACATCGCCCGCGGCACCTACATCTACCCGCCGATGGAGTCGCTGCGGCTGATCACCGACATCTTCGGCTACTGCAAGACCGAGATCCCGCGCTGGAACACCATCTCGATCTCCGGCTACCACATGGCCGAGGCCGGGGCGACTCCCGCGCAGGAGATCGCGTTCACCCTGGCCGACGGCATCGAGTACGTGCGGGCTGCGATCGCGGCCGGGCAGGGGGTCGACGACTTCGCGCCGAGGCTGGCGTTCTTCTTCGTCTCGCGTACATCGTTTCTCGAGGAGGTCGCGAAGTTCCGCGCCGCCCGGCGGATCTGGGCACAGGTGATGCGCGACGAGTTCGGCGCGGAGAACCCCAAGTCGCTGATGCTGCGGTTCCACACCCAGACTGCCGGTGTGCAGCTGACCGCCCAGCAGCCGGAGGTCAACCTGGTCCGGGTGGCCGTGCAGGGCCTGGCCGCGGTGCTCGGCGGCACGCAGTCGCTGCACACCAACTCCTACGACGAGGCGATCGCACTGCCCAGCGAGAAGGCCGCGCGCCTGGCCCTGCGCACGCAGCAGGTGCTGGCCTACGAGACTGACGTGACCAAGACCGTGGACCCGTTCGCCGGGTCGTACGCCGTCGAGTCGCTGACCGACGAGGTGGAGAGCGCGGCTCGCGAGCTGATGGACAAGGTCGAGGACCTCGGTGGCGCCGTGCACGCGATCGAGAAGGGGTTCCAGAAGACCGAGATCGAGCGCACGGCGTACAAGACCGCGCAGGAGATCGACGGGGGCGAGCGGGTCGTGGTCGGCGTCAACCGGTTCAGGAACGGCGAGGGCGAGGACGACCCGTACGAGCCGCTCACCGTCGACCCCGCGATCGAGGAGCAGCAGGCCGAGCGGCTGGCGAAGCTGCGCTCGGAGCGGGACAACGACGAGGTCGACCGGCAGCTGGCCGCGCTGCGGGCCGCCGCCGAGGGCACCGACAACGTGCTGTTCCCCATGAAGGAGGCGCTGCGGGCCCGGGCGACCGTCGGCGAGGTCTGCAACACGCTGCGCGACGTGTGGGGGGCCTACGTCCCCCCGGACGCGTTCTGAGCCGACCCGGGCTCGTGCTGAGCCGCAGCGGGCCTTCCCGGGGCGCTGGATCGGTCTGCATGCGTAGATCCCATTCGTCTGCCACGGTATGAAGTGCCTGAGTTGGGTCCGTACCGCGGGCCGAGGCACTCGGTAGGGGGCAGACATGAGTGACGCGACCTCTCCGGACGCGTACGGCCAGACCGGCTACGTGCGGAGCACACCGCCGCCGCAGAAGAACTTCTTCGGTGCGCTGTTCGAAACCTCGCGTTCTTCCGGATGACCCTGGAGTTCTCCCACAGCGTCGTGCGCATGTCGCAGGACACCAACCGGCGTCTCCCCGGGAGCTGAGCGCCCGCCCGGCACGGCACCACCGGCACCCGCGCCACGACCCGCAGCGGGTACGGTGACTTGCTATGCCAGCTGATCACGGGGTCGACGCGGCTGCCCTCGTCGGGCTCGTCGAC
>DATMEB010000286.1:0-17534 GCA_035557095.1 Nocardioidaceae bacterium
GCGCAGGTCCTGGCCGACGCAGAACGACCGGCCCGAGCCGGTCAGGACCACCACGCGGACGTCCGGGTCGGCACCGGCCCGGTCGACCGCCGCCTTGAGGGCCTCCTTGATCGCCATGTCCAGCGCGTTCATCGCATCCGGCCGGTTCAGGGTGATGCGGGCGACGCCGTCGGTGACGTCGTACAGCACCGGTGCGGCGGTGTCGGTCATGTCGGCTCTCCAGTTCTGTGGTTGCCAGCTCCGTGGTTGCCAGCTCCGTGGTTGCCAGCTCCGTGGTTGCCAGCTCCGTGGTTGCCAGCTCCGTGGTTGTTGGCCAGGCTGCGGGTGACGAACCGCCGTGCGCCCGGCAGCAGCCGGTGTGACTCGCTGTCGAACAGCGCGGCCGCCTCGGTGCCCGGCCACCTCGCCGGCAGCAGCTCGCGAGGCAGTCCCGGGTCGGTGAACAGGAACTTGCGCCACTCGTGCACCAGCCGCGAGCGCACCGCGAACGCGAGCTCGTCGCTGGGTTCGCCGGTGGCCTCGGCCACCAGGCCCTCGGCGTCGGCGCGCCAGCGGTCGTACGCCCGGCCGAGACCAGCGAGGTCCCAGGTGCTCGCGGCCAGCCCGGCCGGGTCGCCGTCGAGCGTGGCCACGAACCGGTGCGCGTGCACGTTGTCCGCGGCCAGCAGCGCGTCGGTCTCCTCTGACGCCCGCGGGCCCACCCAGGTGTTGTCGGACAACGGTGCGTAGCCGAGGAACGCCAGCCCGGACCGGACCCGCTCCCGGGTGCTGCGGTCGCCGAGGTGCTTGAGCACGAGCATGTGCCAGCGGCCGTCCCAGGTCTGGTCGTGGGTGCGGTAGATGCGCGCCGCGGCCTCGTCGAGCCGGTTGGTGGCCTTGCGGGTGAGGGCGTAGCCGGGGCCCGAGTCCAGACGCACCGGCTCGAGCCAGCCCTGCCTGACCATCCGCGAGACCGCCGTACGCACGGCCGGGGCCGCGACGTCGAGGGCACCCAGCAACCGGACGAGTGCGGCGACCGGAGCGTGCCCGCCCTGATGGCGCAGATGGTCGCCGTACAGGTCGAAAAGGGCCGAACGCGCGTTCACGGGACAGAGTCTGCCCTAGCACCCCGGCACTAGTCGTCATCGCGACTCCGGGACGGTCGTGGTCCACGCACGAGACAGGGATGACCGGCGCCGACGCCGGTAGGGGATAATGGGTGCAACGACGTACGTCATGGCCACCTTCGCCGGCAGGAGCAGGCGCTGTGACGTTCTACATGACGGAAGGGGAACGCGCATGGCGGCGATGAAGCCGCGGACGGGCGACGGTCCGATGGAGGTCACCAAGGAGGGACGGGGCATCGTCATGCGGGTCCCCCTCGAGGGTGGCGGACGCCTAGTCGTCGAGCTGAACGCCGACGAGGCCAAGGAGCTCGGCGACGAGCTCAAGGCCGTGGTGCCCTGAGTCGTGCAGGGAGGGCGGAGCGACCCTCCCGCCTCAGACAGCCGGTGAGGCCCTGGTCGTCGGACGCGACCGGGGCCTCTTCCCCAGAAGGGTGACCGAATGCACGGTTTGACCGTCCGCTGGTCCTTGGACAGCAGCGACGCCGACGTCATGACCAGGCTGCGCGACTACGTCCGGGACTCCTCGCACGCGCGGTTCAGCGGCATGGAGGGTCTGCGGTTCAAGACCTGGCGGGCGCGTGAGGGCGAGTGGTTCGAGGGCTGCTACGTGTTCGAGAACCCCGCGGAGCGTGACAAGTTCCAGCAGAGCTTCACCACGAACGCCCCGTCCTCCCCGGTCTCGCAGCTCGTCGGCGCCTCGCCGATGCTGATCGAGCCGTGCGAGGTGGTCGCCGTGGCCGAGGGCGCGGCCGGCTTCCTCGCGCTCCCGACGTACGACGACGAGAGCGACCCCACCTAGGCCGTCGCCAATGATTTGGCGTCGAGATTGCGCGAATGCCCGCACCGCCTGCCGGTGACCGTCGGCGTACGGGGCATTTGCACAATCTCGACGCGAGGCCGCGACGCGTGGTGACGGTCGCCGAGGTCAGAGCTTGCGGGCGAGGAGCAGGCCGTCGCCGACCGGCAGCAGCAGTGGGAGCAGCCCCTCGTCGTCGGCGATCCGCTTGCAGAGCTCGCGGATGCTGACCGTCTCTGGGTCGCGCTGAGCGGGGTCGGCCACCCGGTCGTGCCACAGCGCGTTGTCGAAGGCGACGACGCCGCCGCGGCGCAGCAGCCGCATCGCCTCGGCGAGGTACTCGCCGTACTCCTCCTTGTCGCCGTCGCAGAACACCAGGTCGTAGTGGCCGTCGGTCAGCCGCGGGAGCACCTCGAGCGCCGCGCCGGAGATCAGCCGGAAGCGCTGCGACGGCACCGCTGCCTCGCGGAACGAGTCGCGGGCCAGTCGCTGGTGCTCGGCCTCGAGGTCGACCGAGGTCAGTACGCCATCCTCCCGCATGCCACGCAGCATCCAGAGGCCGGAGACGCCGGTCCCGGTGCCGATCTCGACGACGGCGCGGGCATCGAGCAGCGAGGTGAGAAACCGCAGTGCGGCGCCCCCGCCGTTGCCGATGGGTACGACCCCGACCTCCTTGGCGCGCGCCCGCGCGGACTCGAGTACGTCGTCCTGGGTGACGTAGTCCTCGGCGTAGGCCCACGACGCAGGCTTGATCCCCGTGGCGATGGCTGCCTCCTTCGTCCGGGCCCGGCGGGCCGGGTCATGGCTCTCCGCGGGTGAGCCTATCCGCCACACGCCGCGGGACCTACGACAACTGCCCGGCGGCGCCTCGCGTCGGCGTGCTACGACGGCGTGTCGTTGGAACCCTCGCGTGGCACGGCTCGTTGCACAGACCGGAGCAGGCTTGCGCCCACACACGTACCATCGAGGGTCAGGAGAGCTATGACAGCCGGCGTCTTGTACCCCGGGGGAGGTGCGGTGAGCGTGGAGCAGCCTCGCGACTCGGCGTGGACGCCCCCCTCGTGGGACGAGATCGTCCGCGCGCACTCCGCGAGGGTCTACCGGCTCGCCTACCGGCTCACCGGCAACCCGCACGACGCCGAGGACCTCACCCAGGAGGTGTTCGTCCGCGTCTTCCGGTCGCTGTCGTCGTACACCCCGGGCACCTTCGAGGGCTGGCTGCACCGCATCACCACCAACCTGTTCCTCGACCAGGCGCGGCGTAAGCAGAAGATCCGGTTCGACGCGCTCGCCGACGACGCCGACCAGCGGCTTCCCGGCCGGTCGCCCACCCCGGAGCACGCGCTGCACGACCAGTTGTTCGACGCCGACGTGGAGCAGGCCCTCGCCGCGCTGCCGCCGGACTTTCGCGCCGCGGTCGTCCTGTGCGACATCGAGGGGCTGAGCTACGACGAGATCGCGGCGATCCTCGACGTCAAGCTCGGCACCGTGCGCTCGCGCATCCACCGGGGCCGCTCGATGCTGCGCAAGGCGCTCGAGCACCGCGCCCCGCAGCCCGGCCGCATGCGCCTGTCCGGTCCCGCCCGCGACGTCTACGACCTCGAGGAGCCGCGGTGAACGGCCACCTCGGCGAACAGGTGGCCGCCTTCGTCGACGGCCAGCTCGACTACCCCCGCCGTGAGAAGGCGCTGGAGCACCTGAGCGGGTGCGCCGGCTGTCGTGCGGCCGTCGAGCAGGAGCGGTGGGTCAAGGCCCGCGTGCAGACGCTGCCCGGCGCCGAGCCCTCGGCCGACCTGCTGTTCTCCCTGTCCCGGGTCTCGATCGAGTCACCGGCCCTGGTCGCACCCGCCGAGCCCGCCGGCTACTGGCGTCTCCCGCAGACGCGGGCGCGCCGCAGCGGGCTGATGCTCGCGGGCGCGGGCACGGTCGCCGCCGGGTTCCTCGGGCTGGCGTACACCGTGGGCGGCGCGACCGTGGCCGACCACGACCCGGTGGCCCCGCCGGTCGACCGGTTCTCCACGGAGTTCGTGGGCTCGGAGCCGTCGACACCGTTCTCCGACCCGGCGGTCGACGTCTTCTCGGGGTTCGGCAACCGCGCCCCGTCGGGGGGACGGTGAACCTCCGAACCGGTGCACTCCTCCTGATCGTCGGCGTGGTCGGCGTCCTGGGCGTGACCTCGGCCGGCGCGGCACCGCTGCGGGCACCGTTCATCGGGTACGGCGACGACGACCAGCGCGCCGTCGACCTGCTGCGCCGCTCCGCCGCGGCGATGA
Source organism: Nocardioidaceae bacterium (assembly GCA_035557095.1). Lineage (GTDB taxonomy): Bacteria > Actinomycetota > Actinomycetes > Propionibacteriales > Nocardioidaceae > JALZDI01. The sequence continues at coordinate 4,176 of DATMEB010000286.1, forward strand.
GCAGCACGTCGTACTCCGGCACCCGCGTCCTGTCCGCCTGGGGCCGTGACTCGGCCACCACCGTGCTGGTCGACGTCGAGCACGTCGCCGGGCAGGGCACCCGGCTCACGATGCGCGGCGGCGGGGTCGCCGACGACACCGCGACCTTCCTGGCCGCCGGCGAGGACGGAGGACCCGGCCACGCTCTCGGCCTGCAGACGTTCGACCTGCTGACGGAGTCCTACGCCGTCTCGCTCGGCCCGGCCGACTCGGTCGCCGGACGCCAGAGCACCGTGGTCGACGTCAGCCGCGGCGACTCGCTCGCCGCCCGGCTCTGGATCGACGACCGGTCCGGGCTGCTGCTGCGCCGCGAGGTGTTCGACCATGCCGGACGGCTCGTACGCGAGAGCACGTTCATCGACGTCGACGTCGAGGCCGGCGCGCCGCATTTCATGTCGCATCTGCCGCCGGTGCCGCCCGGGTCCGACGACCAGAGTGTCGACGTCGGTCGCAAGCCGGCGCTCGAGGCCGACGGCTGGGACTGCCCCGACCAGGCCGGCGCGATGCGACTGGTCGGCATCGAGTCGATGGAGCGCACCGGCGCGGTGCACATGACGTACTCCGACGGGCTGACCCGGATGTCGGTGTTCGAGCAGCGTGGGTCGCTCGACCCCGACTCCGTACGCGGGTTCGAGAGGCTGCGGATCGGTGACCAGCTCGTGCACGTGCACGAGGGCATGCCGACGTACGCCATGTGGCAGGAGGACGGCCTGGTGTTCACCGTCGTCACGGACGGGACGCTGGACACCGTCGCGGGCGTTGTCGCGAGCGAGCCGGTCACCCGCGCGCCCGAGCCCGACTTCTGGGAGCGCGTCGCCGGCGGCATGACGCGGCTCGGCGACTGGGCCACCCCACTGGTCTGAATCTGCCCTCCCGCCGCTGCCGCGGCGGTGGCAGACTCGAGATGAGACCAGGGGGGTCTATTCGATGACTGACCAGCGCGGCTCCTCGTCGTTTGGACCTGGACCCGGCGCACACGGTCCCTGGTGGGGTGGGGGCACTGGATCGCAGCCGCCGGCACCACCGCAAGCACAGCACGGAAGACACCGAGCACCGCCGCATGGTCCGCCGCCTGGGCCACTGCCCGGTCGGCCACCTGGCCTGCCGCCTCCGCCACAACCACCACAACATTCCCACCAGCACCGCTGGACACCGTCCGCACCGACACCGTCGGCCAGACTGCCGTGGCCGATCGTGCTGCTGCTGGCCGTCGTCACCGGGCTCGTCGGTGGTGTCGTGGGAGCACTCGCGGTGGACCAGGGCGACCAGCCCGGCCTGCTCGCCGGGCCGCCCGCGGTCGGGTCCGGCGCGCCCGCGCCGTTGCCGCGGGGTGGCTCGGTCGCCGGCGTGGCCGACGCGACCCTGCCCAGCGTCGTCCAGATCACCGCCGACGGCAGCGGGCTGGAGGCGACCGGATCCGGGTTCGTGCTGGACTCAGCCGGTCACGTGATCACCAACAACCACGTCGTGTCGCAGGCGATCGACGACGGCCGGATCACGGTCGTGTTCGACGACGAGAGCCGGGTGCCGGCGAACGTGGTCGGCCGCAGCCCGGCCTACGACATCGCCGTACTCGAGCTGGAGGGGGCCGCGAGCCACCGACCGGCGGCGCGCGCCGACCTGAGACAGCTGCGGGTCGGCGACACCGTCATCGCGATCGGCGCGCCGCTGGGGCTGTCCAGCTCGGTCACCTCGGGCATCGTGAGCGCCCTCGACCGCCCGGTGACCGCGGGCGGTGTCGGCGAGGTGTCCTATATCAACGCCATCCAGACCGACGCCGCGATCAACCCGGGCAACTCCGGCGGGCCGCTGGTCAACCTGCGCGGTGAGGTGATCGGCGTCAACTCCGCGATCGCCACGCTGGGCGGCCCGCTCGGAGGGGGGTCGGGCAGCATCGGTGTCGGGTTCGCGATCCCGATCGACCAGGTCCTGCGCACCGCCGACCAGATCCTGCGCACAGGCCAGGCGTCGTACCCGGTGATCGGGGCCTCGATCGACGTCGACAGCCAGGGTGGGGCGCGGCTCATCGAGGTCGAGTCGGGCAGTCCCGCCGCCGCGGCCGGGCTGGAGGTCGGCGATCTGGTGACGCGGATGGACGGCGAGGTGGTCGACGACGGCATCGAGCTGATCGTGGGGATCCGCAGCAGGCTGCCCGGCGACCAGGTCACGCTGGTCTACCAGCGAGCCGGTGACACCGAGTCGGTCCGGGTCGAGCTCGACGAGAAGGTCGGCTAGACCTGGCCGGGGCGCCCCAGCGAGCACGTTGCGCAATGTCGGCGCGATGATCTGGGCCGCTCGCGCAATGTCGGCGCGAGGGACGGCTCAGGTGGCGTCGTAGTCGTACGGCGGCCGCTCACCGACGCCGAGCGGCTCCTTGCCCGGACCGGTGCCGTTGGACGACTCCTCGTCCTCGTCCTCGTCCATGACGTCGAAGACGTACTTCTTGACTGCCCGGCGCGGGTCGAGGTCGCGGATGTCGAGGTCGGAGAAGTCGGAGCCGAGCTCCTGGTTGAGCTCGGAGCGGGCGTTGTTCAGCATCGTGCGCCCCGTGCGGATCATCCGACCGGCCTGCCGCGCCACGTCGGGGAGCTTGTCGGGACCGAAGACCGCCAGGGCGATCAGCAGGAGCACCAGGAACTCCCATAAGTTGATCCCGAACATCTCCGCTTTCCCCTCGACGCCGACCCGGGCGGCCGGCCAGTTCTCCGATTATCGCCCTGCGGGGGTCAGCCCGAGCTGCATTCCGGCAAGTCCGCGACCGCGGCTGGTCAGATCCGCCGCGGTGCCCCGCAGCGCGTCCGCGGCCGGCGAGTCGACGTCCTGCAGCACCAGCGGCCGGCCGTCGTCGCCACCGGCGCGCAGCCGCTCGTCGATCGGCACCCGGCTGAGCACGGGTACGTCGTAGCCGAAGCGCTCCGAGAGCGTACGCGCGACCTGGTCCCCGCCGCCGGCCCCGAAGATCTCCAGCCGGTGCTCGGGGCCGCAGTGCGGGCACGGCAGGAACGACATGTTCTCGATGATCCCGGCGACCCGCTGGTGCATCATCGACGCCATCGTGCCGGCGCGCTCCGCGACCTCCGCGGCGGCCTGCTGCGGGGTCGTGACCACGATCACCTCGGAGTTGACCAGGTGCTGGCCCAGCGAGATGGCCATGTCGCCGGTGCCGGGCGGAAGGTCGAGCAGCAGGATGTCGAGGTCGCCCCAGTAGACGTCGCTGAGCATCTGCACCAGCGCGCGGTCGAGCATGGGTCCGCGCCAGGCGACGACCTGGTCGCGCCGCGGCTTGAGCATGCCCACGCTGATCACCTGCAGGCCGTGCACCGGCACCGGCATGATCATGTCCTCGACCTGGGTCGGGCGCATGTCCGCGACGCCGAGCATCGCCGGCACCGAGTGGCCGTAGATGTCCGCGTCGACGACCCCGACCTTGAGACCCTGCGCGGCCATCGACACCGCGAGGTTGACCGTGACCGACGACTTGCCGACGCCGCCCTTGCCGGAGGCGATCGCGTAGATCTTGGTGAGCGAGTCGGGCCGGGAGAACGGGATCTCCTTGGTCTGCTGACCGCCACGCAGCGACGACTGGAGCTCCTTGCGCTGCTCCTCGCTCATCACGTCGAGCCCCACCGAGACGTCGCTGACGCCCTCGAGAGCACCGACGGCCGCCTTGACGTCGCGGGTGATCGTGTCCTTCATCGGGCAGCCGGCGACGGTGAGGTAGACCTCGACGGCGACCCGGCCGTCTGCTCCCACGTCCACCGACTTCACCATGCCGAGCTCGGTGATCGGGCGCTTGATCTCGGGGTCGCTGACGCCGGCCAGCGCCTCCTGGACCTGCTCAACGGTTGGGGTGGTGGTCATGTCTCTAGGCTACGTGCCTCGTCCTCGGACTCCTCAGCCGGAGCGAGGTTGCGCTGTTCCAGCTCGCTGAGCAGGCTGCGCAGCTCCGAACGCAGGTAGTCACGGGTCGCGACCTCGCCCATCGACATCCGCAATGAGGCGACCTCGCGGGCCAGGAACTCCATGTCCGCGTGCGCCCGCGCGTTGGCGTCGCGGTCCTGCTCGAGGTTGACCCGGTCCCGGGCCTCCTGCCGGTTCTGCGCCAGCAGGATCAGCGGGGCGGCGTATGACGCCTGCAGGCTCAGTATCAGCGTCAGGAAGATGAAGGGGTAGGGGTCCCAGCGGGTGTCTGTTGGTGCGAAGAGGTTCCAGGAGACCCAGATCACGATGAAGCAGGTCATGTAGACGAGGAACCGGCCCGTCCCGAGGAACCGTGCGATCTGCTCTGACAGCCGCCCGAAGGCCTCCGGGTCGTAACTGGGTCGGGGCAGCAGTACGCGCTTGGTGTCGCGAGGCTGGTCGAGCCTGACCCGCGCCTTCCGGCGTCGCTCGTCGCGGAGCTCCTCGCGGAGCTCCTCGGTACGCTCCTCACGCACCACTGGCGGCCTCCCGGGCGGCGCGGTCGCGCTCCCGCCAGTCGTCGGGGAGCAGGTGGTCGAGCACGTCGTCGACGGTCACCACACCGACGAGGTGCCCGTCGTCGTCGACCACCGGGCTCGCGACCATGTTGTACGCCGCAAGGTGGCTGGACACGTCCTCCAGCGACGACTCCGGGCGCAGCGGCTCCAGGTCGCTGTCGACCACGGCGGACACCAGCGTCGACGGCGGCTCACGCAGCAGCCGCTGGAAGTGCGCGATCCCGAGGTAGCGGCCGGTCGGCGGCTCCAGCGGCGCGCGGCACACGATCACCATCGCCGCGAGGCTGGGCGGGAGCTCGGGGAAGCGGATCCGGGCCAGCGCGTCGGCGACCGTGGCCGTCGGCGGCAGGATCACCGGTTCGGTGGTCATCATGCCGCCGGCGGTGTGCTCCTCGTAGGTGAGCAGCCGGCGTACGTCGTCGGCCTCGTCGGGTTCCATGGCCCGCAGCAGCTGCTCGGCGGTCTCCGGCGGCAGCTCGGCGATCAGGTCGGCCGCGTCGTCGGGAGCCATCTCCTCGAGCACGTCGGCGGCGCGCTCGGTGCCGAGGTGGCCGAGGATCTCGATCTGGTCCTCGTCGGGGAGCTCCTCGAGCACGTCGGCGAGGCGCTCGTCGTCGAGGGCGGCGGCGATCTCGCTGCGCCGCTTGGGGGACAGGTCGTGGATGACGTTGGCAAGGTCGGCGGGACGCATGGTGTCGAACGCCGCGAGCATGTGCGTCGCGCCCTGCGCCTCCTCCTCGATCGCGAACCCGGTGACATCGGCCCAGTCGAGCACGTGCGTCTGGCCCTTGCGCCCGAACCGCTTGGTGGGCCTCTCCTGTACGGCGAGCTTGCTCACGAGCCAGTCGCGGGTGCGGTTCTGCTCGACCGCGACGTCGTAGACGACGGCGTCGGCGCCGGTCTCGGCGATGGTCACGGTGCGGTCGAGCATCTCCCCGAGCACCAGTGTCTCGGTCGGCCGCTGCTCGAAGCGCCGCATGTTGACCACGCCGGTCGTGATGACCTGGCCCGCGTCGATGTTGGTGACCCGGGCCATCGGCAGGAACACCCGGCGACGGCCGAGCACCTCGATCACCAGCCCGAGCACGCGTGGCGGCTGCTTGCCCGTGCGCATGGCCACGACGACGTCACGCACCTTGCCCACCTGGTCGCCCTGCGGGTCGTAGACCAGCAGGCCGGCCAGCCGAGCGAGGAAGACCCGGTTCGGCGCACCACTCACATCGGCGAGGCTACCGCGCACGACGGCCGCGGGACGGGAGCGCGTCTGACGTAAGGTGCCCCCGTGGCGCACACGGTCTATCTGCACGTCGGGACGCCGAAGAGCGGTACGACGTACGTCCAGGCGGTTCTGGCCGCGAACAAGCAGCGCCTCAGGGACGAGGCCCGGCTGCTGTACCCCGGCCGCAACTGGAGCGACCAGGTCCGGGCGACGCGCGACATGATCGGCGCCAACCCGCACGGCGACCACGACGAGTCGACCGAGGGCGCCTGGCAGCGCATGGCCGACGAGATCGCGGCCTGGGACGGCGCCGCCGTGGTCTCGATGGAGTGGCTGGGCTCGGCCGGTCGCAGGCAGGTGCCGCAGATCGTGGAGTCTCTGCGGCCCGCGCAGGTCGAGGTCATCGTGACCGCGCGCGACCTGGCCCGGACGATTCCGGCGGCTTGGCAGGAGTTCGTGCAGAACTGGAACCCGTGGGAGTGGGACGAGTTCCTGACGGCGATCTCCGCGGAGAACCCGAAGGCCACGCCGTCGGGCCGGGTGTTCTGGGTCCAGCAGGACCTCGGCCGCCTGCTGGCGGTGTGGCGCGACGTGCTCCCGGTCGACCGTCTGCACGTGGTGACGGTTCCGCCGCGCGGCGCACCGGCGGGGGAGCTGTGGAAGCGGTTCGCCTCGGTGCTCGGCCTCGACCCGTACCGCTTCGACGCCACCGGCGGAGGCAGCAACGAGTCGCTCGGACTGGAGTCGACCGAGCTGTTCCTGCGGCTGAACCGGGCGAGCCGGCTGAACAACATGACCTGGGACGTCTACCGCGAGTCACTCAAGTCCACGTTGGCCAAGCGCGGCCTGTCACGTCGTCGTCCCAGCGAGACGGCCATCGCCCTGCCGGAGCGCCTGCACGGGTGGGTGCGGGCCTGCGCGGCCGACCAGGTGGAGGCGGTCCGCTCGTCCGGCGTCGACGTGGTCGGCGACCTGGCCGACCTCGAGCCGAAGCTCGAGAGCAGCGGCGCAGAGCCGGGGACCGCGACGGACGCGGCCGTGCTCGACGCGGCAGTCGAGGGGCTGGTGTTCCTCGCCGACAACCGCGCCAAGGAGATCCAGCGGCTCCGGGCCGCCAACGCGCAGCTGCGGCAGCAGCTGAGCGGTCAGCGGCGCCGGCCCGCCGCCAAGAAGAGCGCCCAGAAGAAGACCGCCCAGAAGAAGACCGCCCAGAAGAAGCGCACCCAGGGGACGCCACCGCAGGGCGCCCGGCAGCCGGCGGGTGGTTCCCCGGGAGGCTGGAGGAACAGGCTGCGTCGCCTGGGCGGGCGTGCTCCCGACACGCAGGAAGGGGGACGCCGATGAGCGCCCATCTGCCGGCGATGCTGCAGTACGACATCGTCGACGTGTTCACCGACCGGGCCTTCGCGGGCAACCCGCTCGCCGTCGTGCACGGGGCCGAGGCGCTGGCCGACGACCAGCTGCTCGCGATCGCCAAGGAGTTCAACCTGTCCGAGACGACGTTCCCGTCGGTGACCGCCGAGCCCGGCGACAGCGCTCGCAAGGACTACACGGTGCGGATCTTCACTCCCGGAGGTGAGGTGCCCTTCGCCGGGCATCCGACCCTCGGCACGGCGTGGGTGCTGCGCCAGCACGGCCGGATCGCCGCGGGGCCGGTGGTGCAGCGCTGCGGCGTCGGGGACATCGCGGTGGAGGTGCCCGACGACGCGACCGGTGCCCTGCGCCTTTCGGCCGAGCCGCGAGACCTCGCCGGGCCTCTCGACGCGGAGGCGTTCGCGCGGGCTGTCGGGCTCTCGGCGGAGCAGGTGCGCGGCGACGTCCTGGCGGCCGGCTGCGGCCTGACCTGGGTGCACCTGCCGGTCGCGGCGGACGCGCTGGCCGACTGTCGGGGCGAGGCCGGACTGGAGAGCGCGCTGGAGAAGATGCCCGACGACCAGCCCCTGCTCGACCCGGTCGCCGGCGTCAACGTGTACGCCGTGGAGGAGGGGTCGGGCGACGTCGGCGTGCGCTCCCGCGTCTTCTGCCCAGACGTGGGGGTGGTCGAGGACCCGGCGACCGGCTCGGCCGCGGTCGGCCTCGGCATCGCCCTGGTGGCGCGAGGTGTCCTGCCCCGGGGCGGCGCGTACACGATCCGACAGGGCGTGGAGATGGGCCGGCCCTCGACGTTGCACGGCCGCGTGGACGTTGCCGGCGGGCGCGCGGCCCGGTGCCAGGTGGCCGGCGGTGTCGTCTCGGTCGCCTCGGGCACGATCGCCGTACCCCAGGCCTGAGCCGCCCCCGGCCGGGAGTCAGCGGCCGGTGGAGTCAGAGACGGCCGCGCAGGTAGCCGGGTGTCCCGATGACGAACCGCGAGTGCATTTGGTCAGGGCGCAACCAGCGCAGCAGCCACGCGATGTCGCCGGTCTTCATCGACGCCCACCCCCGGGCGGGGACCCGGCCCCCGGCGTGCAGGACGAGGCTTCCCTTGCGTACGTCGGCGGGGTTGTTGGCCTGCCACTGTCCGCGTGCTTGGGAGTAGTGCAGCCCGGTGGGCAGGTTGAACCCCAGCACGAGCGCATGCGGGTAGCGGCCCCGCTTCGACCACCAGTGCACGGCCGCGCTCGTGCGCCACTGGGCCTTGGGCGGGCGGCTCTGCTGGTAGACGTTGTAGGTCTTCGGGACGCGGCGGTCCATGGACCAGTAGTCGTCCCGGTCGATCCGGCGGTAGGGGATCGGGGTCCCGGGGTTGCGCAGGTTGCCCAGCGCCAGCTCCGGACGGAACGTGCCGGCCGGGGTCTCACCCGTGCCGTCGCGACGACTTGCGGCCTCGATCATTCCCTGTGCGCCCAGCGTGACCGGGAAGGGTCCCCGCTTGATGGTCCACGTTCGGCCCTCGCGCTGCCAGGCGGTGGCCATCCCGGCACCGGCGCTCCAGGTGCTGGCGGTGACGGTGACGACCTGACGGGCGACACCGATGCTCCCCAGCTCGTCGGGGTGCACGGTCCACCCGCGGGTGAGGTACCGCTGCGGACGCGGCGCCGGCGCGCCGCCCTCCACGTCGAGGCAGGCAGCGCCCTGACAGCTCTTCAGCTGGCGCAGCTTCGCAGCCAGTGCCGTGCGGGTGAGCCGGTACGCCGGCCGGTAGGCGACGTTGTTCAGCTGGCTCGGGTCCTTGAGCCGGTCGTAGAGCTCCCGCTCACCGTTGCGCGGGTACTCGAGGTAGGTGTAGCGACGCGTGCGTACGCCGCGGTAGAACCATCGGCGGTCGCTGGTCTCCCAGCCGTTCTGCCCCGACTCGATCGACATCGCACCGTAGCCCTCCGCGTCCTCGGCTCCACGGGCGAGCGGGAGCAGGGACCGTCCGTCCTGCGGCAGAATCAGCGGCGTTGCACCCGCAGCAGCCGCGATCGTGCTCGGCAGGTCGACCAGGGCGGTCGTCTGCGGCACGGTCGTACCGGGCGTGATGCCGCCGGCGGTCCAGCGCATCAGCAGCGGAACCCGAAGGCTCGGCTCGTACGGAAGGATCTTGCCCTGCCAGCGGTGCTGACCGAGCATGTAGCCGTTGTCGCTGGTGAAGATGATCAGCGTGTTGTCGAGCTCGCCGAGGGTCTCCAGCTGCGTGACGGTCTGCTGCACCGACCGGTCCACGGCCTGCAGGGAACGAACCCGCATCCGGTTCTTGCGTGTGGTCCGGCTGACGCCGACGGGATGCCACCGGCGCAGCGCACGGACGTTGGCGGGCTTCTCGGTCACCACGCGTTCGTTGAACGACGGGTCCTTCCTGGTGTGCAGCGGCAGCGTCGCGAAGTCGTCCGCGTCCTCGTCGGGCGGTGTCGCCGGACCCCACTTGCAGCGCGCGTTCGGGCGCGGGGTGCAGGCGTCGTGCGGTGCGAGGTTGGACTCCCAGATGAAGAACGGCCGGTCCTGGGCGTTCGCCTCGGCGATGTGCTGACGGGTGTACGTGCCGAACCGGTCGGTCTGGTAGTCGTCGGTGAACTGCCTGACGGTGCCGTCCTCGTTGACCCGGAAGTCGAAGTAGTCGTAGGTGCCCCCGGTCGTGGCGTAGAACTTGTTCCATCCCGCCGGCTTACCGAGGTCGTTCGGGCCGCCGTACCCGTTGAGGAACTTGCCGGTGAACATCGTGTGGTAGCCGACGTTCTGCAGCCAGTTGCCGATCGTGGCGCTGACGACGTCCGGTTGGTTCCGCAGCTTGGCCCAGCCGCCGTGCGGCTCCTTGTTGGTGCGGATGTCGTGGTTGTGCGAGAGCTGGCCGGTGAGGATCGTGGCCCGCGCGGGGCAGCACAGCGGGTACGACGACACCATGTCCTTGAAGGTCGCGCCTGCGCCGTCTGCCCCGAGCAGCCTTCGGGTATTCGGCATGTACTTCAGGTCGTTGACCGACTGGTCGTCGGTGGTGATCAGCAGGATGTTCGGCTTGTCGCGCGCAGTCGCGACCGAGGCCGGGTTCGTCAGCTGCAGGGTGGCCGCGACCAGTGAGGCCAGCACGAGAGCCAGCAGCACCCGCAGGGTGCGCTTCTGGGCGTGCAGCACTTGTGGTCCCCCCACCAATTTCGGGGGCTCAGCTACATCGCCGGGGTGCCGAGCCATCCGTGGACTAGCAGATCTTTGAAGTATGTGAGCGGTGCCGGTGCCTGTCCGGCGAATCAACAAGAATTGTCACCGACCGTGAGCGTGGCCGGCTGGACTCACCCGACCCGGGAACCCGCCCCTGGTCACGAGATGTCAAGGCAGGCGTGAGACTCGACAACCGAGGTGTGGCCTCAGGAGAGGGGCTGCAGTCGGTGACTGCCTGGTCGCGCACGGTAGTCACCAGCCATGCTTCGCGCCGAGATTGCGCGAGTGGCCCAGTCGAGAGGCCCAGTCGAGAGGCCCAGTCGAGAGGCTCAGTCCAGCCTGGGGCGGGTGGACTGGCGGCGGTGCAGCACGCGGGGGAGCCCACGACGCGTGGTGGCCGCCGTGGGCAGCGGGGCCGCGGCGAGGTCGCCGCTCGGCATCTCGCCGGGACCCTCCTCGACCAGCCCGGTGGGGGCGAGCCGGGTGACCACGCACTCGCGTGCCCAGCGCTGCGCGGCCTGGTCGGCGTCGGTCAGGTTGAGCCGCGCGGCGACGAGCGCACGCACGACCTCGTCCCAGTGCGAGTCGCCCGGGTGGAGCGTCGTGACCCGGGCCAGCCAGGCGGCCATCCGCTGCCGGCTGTCCTTGGTCCGGACGATCACCGTGGCCCGGTCGGTCTCCTCGATCCCGGGAACGGGCTGCTCGGAGGGCCCGGACACGATGTAGGCAGAACCCTCGTGCCAGAGGTGCCAGACCGGCAGGTCGCGGTCGCCGTCGGGCAGCCGCAGCCAGCACAGGCCGGACTTCTTCATCAGCTCCTCGACGAGCGCTGACGTGACCTGCTGCTCGTCGTCGTCATGGGCACCCACGGTCCGAGCGTGCCACAGCCCACGCGAGGATGACGCCCATGAGCGGGGTACGACTGCGCGCCGTCGACGTGGTGCTGATGGCGGTCGGCGTGCTCGGGGTCTCTCTGGCCGGCCCGCTGATCGCCTCGATGGCCGCGGTTCCCGCGTTGGCGATCGCGTTCTGGCGTACGGCGATCGCGACGACGATGATCGCGCCGATGGCCGGGGCGACCCGGCGTACGGAGATCCGTGCCGTGAGCCGCGCGGACCTGTGGCTGACCACGCTCGCCGGGCTCGCACTGGCGGCGCACTTCGCAGCATGGGTGACGTCGCTGAAGCTCACCTCGGTGGCGTCCTCGACCGCGCTGGTGTGCCTGCAGGCGGGCTGGGTCGTGCTGTTCACCTGGCTCGGGGGGCAGCGGCCCGACCGGCGTACGGCGATCGGCCTCGTGGTGTGCCTCGTCGGCGTAGTGGTGGTGACCGGCGTCGACTTCACGCTGTCGACGGAGGCGCTGGTCGGCGACCTGCTCGCCCTCGCGGGCGGCATCGGCTCGGCGGTCTACATGATGATCGGCGGTCGGGTCCGCCAGCGGATCGACACCACGGTCTACACGCTGCTGTGCTACGCCGCCTGCTCGGTCGCGCTGGTGGCGGCCTGCCTCGTCTGGAGGGTGCCACTGGCCGGCTACGCGTCCGAGGACTGGGCACGGCTGGTGGCGCTGGCAGTGGCCTCGCAGCTGCTCGGCCACTCGGTGTTCAACCACCTGCTCGCCACGGTCTCCCCGACCATCGTGTCGCTGGTGATCCTGCTCGAGGTACCCGGCGCGGCGCTGCTCGCCGGGCTGTTCCTCGACGAGTCACTGCCGGCCGGCACCTACCTCGGGCTGGTGGTCCTGCTCGCCGGCCTCGCGACCGTGGTGGTGGTGCGCCGCGAGGTACCCACCACCGCCCCACCGGACTGAGCCGCGCGGGCCGGCGGGCCCGATTGATGAGAGCGCGGTGATGAGAGGGATGTCACCGCCCGGCGGCCTCCCCGGCCTTCGTCGGCCCTCGATAAGGTCGCGAGACCGTCTGCCTGCGGCACCCGCATGTCGGCGGCACGTCTGTCTGAGCGACTGTCTGTCTGAGCGGCTGTCTGTCTGAAGGGTGAACGATGTCCGAGGTCCCAAACGCTGCCCAGAGCGGCGTACTGCGTTCCCGCCGTTCCTGCCTGGCGGTGCCCGGCTCCAACCCCCGCTTCCTGGAGAAGGCCAAGGGGCTCGAGGCCGACCAGGTCTTCCTCGACCTCGAGGACGCCGTCGCGCCGCTGGCCAAGCCGGACGCACGCAAGAACATCGTTGCCTCGCTCAACGAGGGCGGCTGGGGCGACAAGGTCCGTGTAGTCCGGGTCAACGACTGGACCACGCAGTGGACCTACCGCGACGTGATCGAGGTGGTCGAGGGCGCCGGCGCCAACCTCGACTGCATCATGCTGCCGAAGGTGCAGACGGCCGAGCAGGTCGTGGCGCTGGACACGCTGCTCGCGCAGATCGAGAAGACGATGGGGCTCGACCTCGGCCGCATCGGCATCGAGGCCCAGATCGAGAACGCCGAGGGCCTGATCAACGTCGACGCGATCGCCACCGCCTCGCCGCGGGTCGAGACGATCATCTTCGGCCCGGCCGACTTCATGGCCTCGATCAACATGAAGTCACTGGTCGTGGGCGAGCAGCCGCCCGGCTACGACGTCGGCGACGCGTACCACCACATCCTGATGTCGATCCTGATGGCGGCCCGCGCGAACGACAAGCAGGCGATCGACGGCCCCTACCTGCAGATCCGCGACCTCGAGGGCTTCCAGCGGGTGGCGGGTCGCTCGGCCGCGCTCGGGTTCGACGGCAAGTGGGTGCTGCACCCCGACCAGGTGGCGGCCGCCAACGAGGTCTACTCGCCACGGCAGGAGGACTACGACCACGCCGAGAACATCCTGGACGCCTACGAGTGGTACACGTCCGACGCCGGCGGCAAGAAGGGCTCGGCCATGCTGGATGACGAGATGATCGACGAGGCCAGCCGCAAGATGGCGCTGGTGGTGGCGGCCAAGGGCCGGGCCGCCGGCATGGAGCGCTCCGACACCTGGTCGCCGCCGGAGGAGCAGGGTGGCTGAGCGGGTCTTCCTGCACGTCGGTACGCCCAAGTCGGGCACGACGTTCCTGCAGACCGTGCTGTGGCAGAACCGCGA
>DATMEB010000287.1:0-4092 GCA_035557095.1 Nocardioidaceae bacterium
TGAGACTGCAGCGGCTGGCCCACCGCGGCCATGTCGAAAGCCCACATCAGATCGCCGTCGACCAGGCCGTAGAGCCGGTGCCCGGCGCTGTAGTCCTTGGCGCTCTCGGTGCGTACGACGGCGTCGGTCCGGAGCTCGATCTTGGCGCCGTCGACCTCGCCGTACCAGATCTCGGCGAAGCCCGTCGGGTGCGTCAGCACCAGCTCGAGCTGGTCGTCGGGCCTGGGCCGGATGAAGCCGGTCTCCAGGGCACCCGGGCGAACGTCGTTGCCCTCGTCGTCGGTGATCCAGGCCCGGCTGAAGTAGTGGAAGAAGGGCCGGCCGTCGTGGGCGAAGATGACCTCCTGCCGGAACGAGAACTTCTCGATCGTGGGGTAGTCGCCCTGGCCGTTGCCCTGCCAGGTACCGAGCAGCCAGACGATCGGCGCGCAGTCGGCGTGCAGGTCAGACGGGATATGGAAGGCCACGGCTCAGGACTGGCCCTTGAACAGCTTGTACACGACGTAGACCGAGAACCACGTGATCATCAGTCCGCTCAGCACGAGCAGGGTTGCGAAGAAGGCTTCCACGGCGCGCATTCTAACGACCTGCGTACGCGGGGCTCCGCCCGGCCGTGGGCACAGGCCGTGGCACAGGCGTGGGCAGAATGGCGCGCATGGACGTCCTCAGCAGCCGCGTCATCCTGCGACCGTCTGACCCCGAACGCAGTCGCCGCTTCTACCGCGACACCCTCGGCCTCGCGGTCTACCGCGAGTTCGGGCCCGCCGACAGCCCGGGCACGGTGTTCTTCCTCGGTGGCGGCTTCCTCGAGGTCTCCGGGCACTCCGAGGAAGCACTGGTCGCGCAGGGCCTGGCGATCTGGGTCCAGGTGCGCGACCTGGCCGCGGAGGAGGCGCGGCTCGTCGACGTCGGCGTACCCGTGCTGCGCGGGCCGCGGCTGGAGCCCTGGGGGCTGCGGGAGATGTGGGTCGAGGACCCCGACGGCGTGCGACTGGTGCTGGTGGAGATCCCCGACGACCATCCGCTGCGCCGCGACCAGCGCTGAGGCCAGATCCCTTGTGGACAAGGGATCTGACGGCTGGGACTGTCGGTGGTCGATGCTTGGATAGGTCTATGTCGAAGGCATCGGAGCAGCTGGTCGCGCAGGCTCGGCGCCTGTGCGACCAGGCTCGCTCGCTGCCGGTGGACGAGGGCGCGAAGGTGCTGGAGCAGGTGGCCACGATGGCCCAGGCGGCACAGGCCGAGGTGCTGATCGACGGTGAGCGTCGCGGCGACCTCGTGGACACGGGGTGCAGGACGGTGCGTTCGTTCGCCGCGTCGGTCCTGCGGCGCGGCACCGACGACGCCGCGAAGATGTCGCGGGTGGCACGGCACCTGGCGTGCTTCCCGGCACTGGCCGATGCGTACCGGTCCGGACTCGCGCACACCGGCAACCTGCGCGCCGTGCTCGACCAGCTGCCCTCGTGCGGGCTGGACCTGCTGCAGGCGTACGAGGCGGAGCTGCTGAGCCTGGTCACGCAAGCCGGGCCCCACGAGATCAGGGAGTTCTGCGCCGCGCTGGTCCAGACCCACAAGCCCGACGCCGACGCCGACAAGGTGCGGGCCCACGGTTCGAGATGGGTGCGCATCGCCAGGCTGGGCGACCTGGCACACCTGGACGCGATGCTCGACCCGGTCGTCGCCGACCAGCTCAAGGCGACGGTGGCCGCGATGGCCAAGGCGTCGAGGACCACCGATGACCCGCGCAGCCACGGCGAGCGCTCCGCCGACGCCCTCGAAGGGATCCTGCGCACCGGCATGGACGCGTCCGAGCTGCCCAAGAAGGCGCGCCGGCGTCCACACACCACGCTGCACGTGCAGCTGGCGACCCTGCTCGGCATGCCCGGGCATGGCCGGGCGCTCCTGGAGCGGTTCGGCCTGGTCCCGGCCACAACCGCGGCGCGGGTCACGTGCGACTCGCTGGTGCGGGTGGTGCTCGAGCACGGAGCGCGGGTGCTCAACGTCGGGCACACCCACCGGGTGGTCACCGATCGCCAGCACGCTGCACTCGCTGCGACCTACCAGAGCTGCGTGTTCCCCGGGTGCCAGGTGAAGTTCTCCGACTGCGCCATCCACCACCTCTGGTGGCACAGCATGGGCGGGCCAACCGACCTGGACCTGCAGCTACCGGTCTGCGAGAGCCACCACATCTGGCTGCACGAAGGCGGCTACAGCATCACCCGCGAGGACGGGCTGCTCGTGTTCCGCGACTCCAGGGGCCGCACGATCGCCAACCTGCAGCAGGTTCTCACCGAGCAGCTCGACCTGCTGCGCCGCCGAGCCCCGTCGCCGCCCGCGGACACCGACGCCATCGACGAGGCGCTGAGCAGCGTCAACGCCTGGCCCGACAGCCCGTACATGCACGCAACCTGGGGCTGGAACGGCGCCGGTCCCGGCCCGCCACCGGGCCACGACCCACCACGACGGAGCGCAGCCGTCTGACCAGCGCGTCCGGGGCGGAACCGGCTCGATGCCGCCTTTGCACTAAGGATGAGCGAGACCCCTGCGCCCTGCCCTCTGCGGTGGGAGGGTGGATGTGTGGTGTTCAGAGGGATGCACTCTGCACGACGGCTGGTGCCAAGCAGGCGTCGCAGGCTCCTCACCGCCATTGCGGTCCCCGTGTCGCTCGCGCTCGCCGCTTGTGGCGGTGCAGCCGGCACCCCCAGTAGTACGACCTCGACAACCGCGGTCGCGGCCGTCGACTTCGCGCGAATGGTGTCCATCGGCGATGGCCGCCGCGTGTACCTGCAGTGCCGCGGAACCGGATCTCCCACGGTCGTGCTGGTGTCCGGCACCGGGGGCGCCTCGGAGGAGTGGACCGACGCCGTGGACCCTGCCGACCCCACGGCCGCCCCGGGGCCGAGCGCTGGGGCGGTACTTCCGACCGTCGCCTCGTTCACGCGGGTGTGTGCCTACGACCGTCCCGGCACCACCCGAGACAACGGCGAGCTGAGCCCGTCGACGCTGGTGCCGCAACCCACCACGGCAGCAGACGGCGCCGATGACCTGCGGGCGGTGCTGGCCGCTGCGGAAGAGAACGGGCCCTATGTGCTGGTCGGGGCCTCCTGGGGCGCGATGATCACCGCCCTGCTCGCACGCACCGACTCCGACCGAGTGTCCGGCCTGGTCACCGTCGACGGCGCTTCGGTGTTCCTGAAGGACGCGTTCACCCCGGTTCAGTGGTCGAACTGGATGGCGGTGATCGACGAGATGGACGCGGCGCAGGGTCTCGACATTCCTGACTACGAACCAAGCCTCGAGGAGATCCGGGCCGCGCCCGCGATGCCAGACGACGTACCCGCCGCGGTGCTCACCTCCGACCAGCCATGGGACCTCCAGGTCGCGAAGCGATCGACCTGGCAGGCGTGGCTTGCCGCGCAGAAGCTTCTCGCGGCTGACCTCGAGGCCCGACATGTCACCGATACCGACAGCGGGCACGGGATCGCTGTCGAGCAGCCTCAGCTGGTGTCCGACGCCATCCGCGACGTGGTCGACCAGGCCCGGGACTAGGGAATCAGCGGCGGCTCAGTAGATCAGACCGCCCCCGCCACCGGCGGGCCCGCCGCCGGTACCGCCTCCGCTGTACATGAGCACCAGCACGATCACGATCACCGCGACCACCGCTAGGGCCGTCGCGATCCAGATCGTCGCCGGCCGGGTTGTGAGACCTGGCATGTCGATCACCACCTGCCGAATACCTTGATCTCCTCCCTCCAGCCTCCTCCCGCCACTCCCCCACTGCAATGCGTGGACGTCTAAGGTCGTGTTGGTAAGCGGTGGACCGTCGCGAGCGTCGCATCCACGGGATGCCTCGCAAGGCGCAGGCGCGCAGGCATACCGGTGTTGTACGTCGAGCGGCTACAACGCAGCGAGGCGCCCGTGGGGCGGCGCGCAGCAGGCCATGCCGTTTACCAACACGCCCTAGGCTGGCCCCCATGGCGACCCGACCGCTGGTGATCAAGGTGACCGCAGGCAGCGACGCACCCGAGCGGTGCAGCCAGGCGTTCACGGTCGCGGTGACGGCGATCGCCACCGGCGCCGACGTGTCGCTGT
>DATMEB010000288.1:0-17578 GCA_035557095.1 Nocardioidaceae bacterium
GGAGGACGATCGGCGCTTCTGGTCCGACTTCCCGCCGGCGGTCGTGCGGTCCCTGCGGTACCGGGGGAACATGTGGGCCTACCCGGTGTACCTGGACGAGGCCTTCCTCTACTACCGCGCCGACCTGCTCGAGAACGCGGGGGTGCCGCCACCAGCCACCTGGGAGGAGCTCGCCGACATCGGTGAGCGCCTCGTACGCGGAGGTACGGTGCGCTACGGGTTCGTCTGGCAGGCGGATGCATCGGAGACGTTGACCTGCAACGTCAACGAGTTCGTCGCCGATGCCGGAGGCGCGTTCCTGGACGCGTCTGGCACCCGTGTGGAGGCTGGCTCCGCGAACACCCGCCGCGCCGTGTCGTTCATGACCGAGCTGGTGCGCAGTGGGGTGTCCCCGCGCGCGGTCAGCACGTTTGCCGAGGACGAGGCCAGCGCGGCGTTCCTGAGCGGGCAGGCAGCCTTCATGCGCAACTGGTCCTACGCCTGGGGCGAGGCCAACGACCCGGAGCTGTCCAAGGTCGCGGGCCGGGTCGGGGTGGTGCCCCGTCCGGTGTTCGCGGGCAGCGGGAGGGAGCGGTTGTCCACGCTCGGTGGCTGGCACGCGTTCGTGAACCCTCACAGCGTGCAGCCCGGTGCCGCGTTGACGTTCGCGCGCTGGCTGGCCGGGCCCACCGCGCAGCGCATCCTGGCCACCCAGACGTCGTACACCCCCGCGCGCACCAGCGTGCTGCTCTCGGACGAGGTCGCCGGTCAGGCCAACCCGACGTTCCGGCTCGCTGCGGACACCACATTCGTGAACCGGCCGACCTCGCCGTACTACCCGCAGATCAGCAAGGCGATCTACACGCACGTGAACCCGCTGATCGCCTCCGGTGGCGGCGACGTCGACGCCGCGGTCACGGGGATGGCGGATCGGATGCAGCAGGCCAAGGACGGGCTGGCGCTATGAGCGGGTTGATGCAGCGCGGACGACTCGAGCGGCAGCAGGCCCGGGTGGGATGGCTGTTCACGACCCCGACGCTGGTGGTGCTGGGGCTGGTCACCGTCTTCCCGATCGTGTTCTCAGTGGTGCTGAGCTTCTCCGAGGTCGGCATCGGCTACGAGGGGTTCGCCATCGAGCGGCCGACGCTGGAGAACTACACGGCGCTGCTGGGGTCGGCCGACTGGCGCTATGCCGTCGTCTTCACCGTCGGCTACACGCTGGTGACGGTTGCGATCGAGCTCGTCCTGGGCATGCTGGTGGCGCTGGTGTTGGAACGTCTCACCGCCGGGCGCGGATGGATGATGGCGCTGCTGCTCGTGCCGTGGTCGATGATCACGGTGATCTCCGCGCAGCTGTGGGGCTACCTGTACGACGCCAGCTACGGCGCGATCACTTGGGGGGTGGAGGCGCTCACCGGCACACCACCGCTGATCCTGGGGCAGCCCGCGTCGGCCATCACCGCGCTTGTGGTGGCCGACGTTTGGAAGACGACCCCGTTCGTGGCGATCATCCTGCTGGCCGGCCTGGTGATGCTGCCCAATGACGTCAACGAGGCGGCAGTCGTCGACGGGGCCGGCGCATGGTCGACGTTCTGGCAGGTGACCCTGCCACAGCTGAAGCCTGCCGTGGCCGTGGCCGTGCTGTTCCGGATGCTGCAGGCATTCGGGGTGTTCGACCTGCCGTTCGTGCTCACGCAGGGGGGCCCGGGTGTGGCCACGCAGTCGCTGGCGGTGATGGGGTACAAGACGCTGTTCCAAGACCTCAACATCGGCCCCGGCGCGGCCATCGCCACGACCACGGGCCTGCTGGTGATGATCGGCTGCCTGGTGTTCTTGCGCGTCTTCAGAGCCCAGGTGGGCAAGGAGGATCTCTGATGGCAACGGTGTCCCGCAAGGGTTGGCGCCGCTACGTCAACGGCGTCAACATCGGCGCACTGGCCATCGCCATCGCCGTCGCCGCCCCGCTGTACTGGATGGTGGTCACCTCACTGAAGCCGCCCGGTGACATTGCGACGACGCCCCCGCAACCCCTCCCCACCGAGGTCACCGGCGCCAACTACGTCGAGGCGTTCACGCAGGTTGGCTTCAGTCGCTACATCCTCAACAGTGTCATCGTGTGCACCGTCGCCACGGTGCTCGTACTCGCGCTGTCGACGTTCGCCGGTTATGCCCTGGCGCGGATGCCCATGCGCGGCCGTGGCCCACTGCTGATCGCGCTGCTGGTGATCTCGGTGTATCCCACCATCGCCGTGCTCACGCCGCTATACCTGATGGAACGGCAGCTGGGCATGCTCAACACGCACGCCGGACTGGTGGTGCCTTACGTCGCGTTCAACCTGCCCTTCGCGGTGTGGATCATGCGCAACTTCATGCTCGGCCTGCCCAAAGACTTCGAGGACGCGGCGCGCGTCGATGGCGCCGGACCCACACGGACTGTGCTGTCGGTGATTCTCCCGGCGGTACGGCCCGGCCTGTTCACCGCCGGCATCTTCACGTTCACGGCCACGTGGACGGAGTTCCTCATGGCGCTCACCTTCATGTCGGAGGACTCCGCGCGGACCATCCCAGTGGGCATCGCCTTGTTCGGCACGCAGTTCCAGGTTCCCTACGGCACGATCTTTGCCGCCGCGGTGGCGGTCACACTGCCGATCGCGATTCTGGTGCTGATCTTCCGGCGGTCGGTCGTGTCCGGTCTGACGTCCGGAGCGGTCAAGGGCTGACCGCCCTCGCCCGTGCGGCCGGAGGTCAACAACCCAGGGTCAGGGCACCCGTATGACGCCACCGTGTAATGCCGGGGCCAAGACGCGGCGAAAAGCCGCGACACCGGATGGCGAGGATCGCGGAAGTTGGCGTGGAAGGTCGGCCGATGAGTTCCCGCGTGGAGGACGGTCGTACTGGGCATGAGCCAATACCTACTGTCCGTTCCGCACAACTCCGACGAGGAGCCGACCATGGAGACCATGGACCCGGCCGAGCTCGAGGCGGCCATGGCTGCCACCGGTGCGATCATCGAGGAACTGACGTCGACCGGTGGCTTCGTCTTCGCCGGCGGGCTGATGCCGCCCTCGAGCGCGATCACCGTAGACAACACCGGCGAGTCGCTGAGCACCGTCAACGGCCCCTTCGTCCAGGCTGCCGAGTACCTTGGAGGTTTCTGGGTGATCGACGTCGCTGACGAGGAGGCCGCCCTTGGCTGGGCCGCCCGCGCGTCAAAGGCCCTCGGCGGCCGGATCGAGGTCCGAGCCTTCCAGGTGCCGCCGGGCGGGTGAGTTCCGTTCGCGAGCGGCTTCTCGAGCTGGCCGTGTTCGGGTTCGTCCGCTCATCGGCATGCGTACGTTCGTCGCGCGCCCCAACGCGGCGGTATGACGCACGTCGCTCCGACAGCAAGAGCAGCGTTAGCCACGACGCTGTTGCTCCTTGGGCTTGTCACCCCCCTACGCGAAGTAGCAACCGTCAGACGGATGCTGGTACGCGGTCCTCTGTGGCTGACCGTCCTGACACGACCGGCGTCTCGGGGCGTGGTCGCTCCGGCGCGGTGCGGCCGTGGGTGGCGTAGAGCATGAGGCCGACGAAGGTGATGCCGCCGACGAGATTGCCGACGAGGGTCGGAATCTCGTTCCAGAGCAGGTAGTCGCCGATGGTGAACGCGCCGCCGAGCATGAGGCCGGATGGGAAGAGGAACATGTTGACGATCGAGTGCTCGAAGCCCATGTAGAAGAAGAGCATGATCGGCATCCACATCGCGATGACCTTGCCGGGCACGGAGTTCGACATCATCGCACCGACGACTCCGGTGGAGACCATCCAGTTGCACAGCACGCCCCGGATGAAGAGGGTGAGCATGCCGGCGGCGCCGTACTCGGCGTAGCCGACGGTGCGGCTCTCGCCGATGGCGCCGATGGTCTGTCCGATCTCGTCCGGAGACGTGGAGAAGCCGTAGGTGAAGATGATCGCCATGAACACCGCGGTGGTCATCGCACCAGCGAAGTTGCCCAGGAACACCCAGCCCCAGTTGCGCAGCATCGAGCGCACTGTGACGCCGCGCCGCTTATCGAGGACGGCGAGCGGCACCAGCGTGAACACCCCGGTGAGCAGGTCGAAGCCCATCAGGTAGAGCATGCAGAAGCCCACCGGGAAGAGGATCGCGCCGGCGAGCGGTTGGCCGGTCTGGACAGTGATGGCAACGGCGAATGCGGCCGCCAGCGCGAGGATCGCCCCGGCCATGTAGGCGCGGATGACGGTGTCGCGGGTCGACATGAATGCCTTCTTCTCGCCGGCATCGACCATCTGCTTCACGAACTCGGGCGGACTGACGTAGGACATCGGGCTCTCCTGGAGGACGTGGGGCGGGCACCGGACCCGCTCGGTCGCAGACCATCGTGTGTGCCCGGTGTTGCCCCGCCGTGTCGCGCGGACGCCGTCTTGTGTCACGTCTTCCTCACCACCTCACGGCTCGCACCGCCGCACTGCCTTGTGGCGGGCCGGTAACGGTCGTGTTTCGGTGCGGGATCCGCGGGAGGCGGGGTGTGAAGAGTGCATGACTTTTGCTCGATCTGAGCCGGCGGGACCTGTCGTCCTGGTCTGTGACCAGGCATCGTGGCGCGCCCGGCGTTACGAGACGCGGGCCCTCCGCGCTGTGAGAGAGGAGCATCTGATGACCCCCATCATGAGCCGCGCCGTGGCCGCCGATCTTGTTCGCAGCGCGCGTGTGCGCGCCGGCGCCGCCTGGGCCGACCTGGCCGACAAGGTCGGGGCCCCCGTGGTGTGGACGACCTCGGCGTTGCTGGGGCAGCACCCGATGACGGCGGAGCAGGCGGCAGCCGCCTGCAAGCTGCTCGACCTCGGCGGCGACGTCGCCGAGGCGCTGCAGGGACAACCCACACGCGGGGTCGATCCCGCAGTGCTGCGGGACCCGACGATCTACCGCTTCCAGGAGGCGTTGATGGTCTACGGACCAGCGCTCAAGGAGTTGGTGCACGAGGAGTTCGGCGACGGGATCATGAGCGCGATCAACTTCAAGATCGACTTCGGGCGTCGTGAGGACCCTGGTGGCGACCGGGTGGTGGTCACGCTGGACGGCAAGTTCCTCGACTACCAGTGGTGAGCCCGCGAGCGGCGTGAGGCCGTGAGCGAGATGCAACTCAACCCGTCGCCAGGGGACACCTCCGCGCAAGACTGCCTCCCGATGCTGGTGTCCGCAGCACCCGGCCATGCCGGGTCGGACCCGGATGGAGCACCCATGACCCACCACAGTCGCACCGCAGACGCCGGTACCCGCCGCCTGGGGCCCCGTTCGCGGGTCGTCGTCGTCGGACACGGGATGGTCGGCCACCGGTTCGTGCAGACCGCGGTCGACCACGGCCTGACCGACGCCCACGACGTCGTCGTCCTCGGCGCGGAGCCCCGAGCGGCCTACGACCGGGTGGCGCTGTCCGCCTGGTTCGACACGCGCGACGCCAACGACCTGGCGCTGCTGCCCCACGGCCGGTACGAGGACCCGCACGTGCACCTGCGCACGTCGACGGCAGTGACCGCCGTCGACCGCGGGGCCTGCGAGGTGGTGCTCGCGGGCGGCGAGCGACTCGGCTACGACCAGCTCGTGCTCGCAACCGGTGCCGGCCCGTTCGTCCCCCCGGTCACGGGCACCGACCTCGAAGGGTGTTTTGTCTACCGCACGATCGAGGATCTCGAGGCCATAACGGCTGCCGCCGCCCGCGCCTGCACAGGAGTCGTCGTGGGTGGCGGTCTGCTCGGGCTCGAGGCCGCGCACGCCCTGGTGAAGCTCGGGCTCGACACGCACGTCGTTGAGATGGCGCCACGGTTGATGCCGGTGCAACTCGACGACGCCGCCGGTGCCGCCCTGGTTGACCACGTCGAAAAAATGGGTCTGACCCTGCACCTCGGAGCTGCCACCGGCGCGGTGACCGGAACCGATACCGTGACCGGGCTCGAGCTCGCCGGCGGCAGACGCGTCGAGGCCGACCTGGTGGTGTTCTCCGCCGGCATTCGCCCCCGCGACGCGTTGGCCCGCGAGGCCGGGCTCGCGGTCGCAGAGCGCGGAGGCGTTGCCGTCGACGAACGCTGTCGCACCGCCGACGAGCGTGTCTGGGCGATCGGCGAGTGCGCCGCACCGAATGGTCGCACGTACGGCCTGGCCGCGCCCGGCTATGACATGGCCGAGGTCGTCGTGGACACGATGCTAGGCGGTCCGGCCACCTTCACCGGCGCCGACCTGTCCACCAAGCTGAAGCTGCTCGGCGTCGATGTCGCCTCCTTCGGGGACGCCTTCGGCGTGACCCCAGGCGCCCGTGAGCTCGTCTGGTCCGACGCGGTCGCGGGGGTGCACAAGAAGCTCGTCGTCGACGCCGAGGGGCGTCGGCTGCTCGGCGGCATCCTCGTCGGCGACGCATCGGAATACGGCGTGCTTCGCCCCATGGCCACCAGCGGCGTCGCGCTGCCGGACCACCCCGAACAGCTGATCCTTCCCCCCGACCGCGGCGGCGCCGCGCGTCCCGGCGTGGTTGGCCTGCCCGACGATGCCCAGGTCTGCTCCTGCAACAACGTCTCCAAGGGTGCGCTGCTCGACGCGCTCGACGACGCCACCGGCGCTCACGGGTGCGCCGACGTCGGCTGCCTCAAGGCCTGCACTCGAGCGGGCACCACCTGCGGATCCTGCCTCGGGCCGGTGAAGCAGCTGCTCGAGCATCACTTCGCGCAGGTCGGAAAGGAAGTGTCGAAGGCGATCTGCGAGCACTTCGAGCTGTCCCGTCAGGAGCTGTGGGACGTGGTGATGGTGCAGCAGCTGCGCACGTTCGAAGAAGTGCTGCGCGTGCACGGCCGTGGCCGCGGCTGCGACCTGTGCAAGCCAGCGATCGCCTCGATCCTCGCCACGCAGTTCAACGAGCACGTCCTCGACTCGGCGCATGCTGCTCAGCAGGACACCAACGACGCCTACCTCGCCAACATCCAGCGCAACGGCAGCTACTCCGTTGTGCCGCGCATCCCCGGCGGTGAGGTGACTCCCGACAAGCTGATCGTCATCGGCGAGGTGGCGCGCGACTTCGGCCTCTACACCAAGATCACCGGGGGACAGCGCATCGACCTCTTCGGCGCCAGGATGGAGCAGCTGCCCGAGATCTGGCGCCGACTCGTGGACGCCGGTTTCGAGTCAGGCCACGCCTATGGCAAGGCCGTGCGCACCGTGAAGTCCTGCGTCGGCTCCACCTGGTGCCGCTATGGGGTGCAGGACTCCGTGGGCATGGCCATCCGGCTCGAGCTGCGCTACCGCGGACTTCGCTCGCCGCACAAACTCAAGGGCGGTGTCTCCGGGTGCGCGCGAGAGTGCGCCGAGGCCCGTGCCAAGGACTTCGGCGTCATCGCGACCGAGCGCGGCTGGAACCTCTACGTCGGCGGCAACGGCGGCGCAACGCCGGCGCACGCCCGCCTGCTGGCCGGAGACCTCGACGACGAGACTCTCGTGCGCTACGTCGACCGCTACCTCATGTACTACGTCCGCACCGCCGGCCGGCTGCAGCGGACGGCGCCCTGGATCGACTCCCTCGACGGCGGACTCGGCCATGTCCGAGAAGTCGTCGTCGACGACGCCCACGGCCTCGGAAGCGAGCTTGAGGCGGCGATGGCCCGACACGTTGAGTCATACGCAGACGAGTGGCGCGCGACCCTCGAAGACCCGGACAAGCTGACCCGGTTCGTCTCCTTCGTGAACGCCCCCGGCACGCCCGACCCCAACATCACCTTCGACACCGAGCGCAACCAGTCCGTCCCCGGAAGAGACGTCCCCGAGGACGGCCCCGTGCCGCTCGGCGCCACGATCCCCCTCGGGCCGTCGCCAGGGGCGGCCCTCGAGCACGAACCCGCAGGAGGGCCCCGATGAACACGACGACCAGCCAGACCCGCAGCACGACCACCGCCCGAGCGCACCGTGAGCTTCGGCCCCCGAGCGCCGGTCCGGCAGGTTGGACGACGGTGTGCGACCTGGCGCGAGTACCGCGCGAGGGCGGGGTCGCAGCCGTGGTCGCCGGGCACGCGGTGGCGGTGTTTCGGACCCACGACGACCGTGTCTTCGTGATCGGCAACATCGACCCCGCCTCGAAGGCGTCCGTGATGTCGCGGGGGATCGTCGGCAGCAAGGGCGGGGTGCCGTTCGTCGCCTCCCCGCTCTATAAGCACCCCTGGGACCTGCAGACCGGTCGCCGGCTCGACGACCCCGAACAGCGAGTTCCCACGCACCCGGCACGCGTGATCGACGGCCTCGTTGTCGTCGGCCCGCGGGCATGAAGGCCGCCGAGCCGGCCAACCTCCTGGCCGCCCAGGCGTCCGGGCCCTCCGGCGCGCCCGGACCACTGTCGGAATTCGCTATCGGAGTGACCGCCGCTCGCAAGGTCGACGAGCAGCGTGGTCTTCTCGAGCGGCGCGGCGCAACCGTCGAGTGGGCTCCAGCGCTCTCTGTCGATCCCAATCGGGTGGACGACGAGACGCTGCGGCTGGCGACGGAGGCCGTGATCGCCGACCCGCCCGACATGCTGGTTGCCACCACCGGCATCGGCATGCGGGCCTGGGTCGAGGCAGCCCAGCGGTGGAGGCTGGGCGACCAGCTCGTCGCCGCCCTGAAACCCGCGCAGATCCTCGCCCGAGGCCCGAAGAGCGTCGGGGCTCTGCGTCAGGCCGGCCTCCGCGAGCTCTGGTCTCCGCAGTCGGAAACGTTCGAGGACGTGCTCGATCACCTGCGCGGGCGCGACCTGCGCGGTGTTCACATCGTCGTGCAGGAGCACGGCCAGTCACTGTCGATGGTCGCGCATGCCCTGCGCCGCCAGGGAGCACGCGTTGACGTCGTCACGGTCTACCGCATCACCGGTACCGAGGACCCCGAGCCGCTGTTCCGGCTCGTCGACCGGACGGCCGACGGTCACCTCGACGCAGTCACCTTCACCGCAGCCCCAGCAGTCAAGGCCTTCATGGACGCGGCCGCCTCCACCGGCCGCCGCGACGACCTGGTCAGCGCCTTCCAAGCCGATGTGCTCGCGGTATGCGTCGGGCCCGTCTCGGCGACGGCCTTCGAGATGCACGGCGTCCCCTCGGTCTACCCCCGGCGCTCGCGGCTGGCGGCGATGGTGAAACTGCTGGAATCCGAGCTGCCCTCCCGCAAGCAGGGTCTGACAGTCGACCTGGCCAGCGGTCACCAGCTGCTGCTGCACGGCGACTCCGTGCTCCTCGACGGAACCCAGGTGCCCCTGTCTTCCGCGCCCGCCGCGGTGCTCGCTGCCCTCGTCGCCAACCCCGGAAACGTCGTCTCACGCCGCGCCCTCTTGGCGATGCTGCCCAGCGGCACCGCCGGCTCCGAGCATGCCGTCGAAATGGCGGTGGCACGGCTCAGGGCCGCGCTGGGCACCCGGTCAGTCCAGACCGTCATCAAGCGCGGCTATCGGCTGGCGGTGGCGCCTTGACTGTGCCGACGCCCCGCGTGGTCATGGTCGCGCACGGAACGCGCCGACACGAGGGCAACAAGTTCGCCCGCCGACTCACCGAGCGCGCGGTCACGTTGCTCGACGTGCCAGCAAAGGCGGCTTTCGTCGAGCTGGCCGACCCGCTCGTCGCTGATGTGATGGCCGGGCTGCCGCCTGACCACGGCGCTGTCGCCGTGGTGCCGCTACTGCTCTCGACTGGCTGCCACGTGCGCCGTGACCTTCCGGTCGCCTGCGCAGGCGCCCCGAGGGCCATCGACGTGACCGTGGGCCAACCCCTGGGACCAGAGCCTGCGCTGGCGCGCGCCCTGTCCGATCGGCTCGATGAGGCAGGGGCCCGTCCCGGACAGCCCGTGGTCCTCATCGCGGCGGGCTCGACCGATCCGCGAGCCGAGGTCGACCTCGCAGAAGCGGCGGACCATCTGGCAGCCGAACGCGAGGTAGAGGTGCGCGTCGCCACACTGGGCGGCCGTGGCCGCCGCCCGGCCGAAGTCGTGCGGCCGGGGGACGCCGTGGCGCCGTACCTGCTCTCCACCGGACTGTTCTCTCGTCGCTGCGACGAGGAAGCCCGCAACTCCGGCGCGACCATCGTCGGCGACGTCCTGGGCACCCACGACGGGGTCGTGGACCTCGTCGTCGCCCGGGCACGCGCCCTGCTGGCGTCCGGCACGATCGACTGACGGCCGGTAGGTTCACGGGTCGCCTGCCTTGTGACCCCCGTCGCGTTCGCACGAGGACAGCCCAGCTCCCAGGGGCATGCCTTCGTGCCTTGGCATCCGCAGGGGGAGCGGCACGCGGAGGTCGCAACTAGGCGCGTCCCTCTCACACTGTCGAAGACTCACCGGGCCAATCGTCCTCCTAGGAGCGCGTAACGCGACGAAAAGACGCACCTTCGCAACCGCTGACATCGCCGGCGGAAGCGGACGTTCGACAAATCTGCGGCCGCTGCATGGTTATGCAGGGCGGGCAGGCAAGACGTTATCTCGGTCATGGTCCTCGACCGACCGGTCGGTTCGTCAGTCCGTCCTCTGGGACGTTGTCGTCCGCAACGGGATCCACTTCCGACACGACGATCTGTCGAGTCACCGGTGACGTCGACCCCCGATGTCGGATGAAGTTGTTACGAATGGTCCGACGCAACCCGCGACTGCTGCCTGGGAGATGCTGATGTCCGACACCACCTGCCACATGTCGATCTCGCTCGACGGCTTCGTTGCCGGAGCCGAGCAGAGCCGGGACAATCCGCTGGGCAAGCGCGGCCGCGAGTTGCACGGCTGGCATATCGGCGACCCACGCGCGACCGAAGCCGACAAGACAGCCAACGGATGGCTCATGCGCCCTCGCGGCGCCTACGTCATGGGCCGAAACATGTTCGGGCCAATCCGCGGTGAGTGGAACGAGGCCTGGGACGGATGGTGGGGACCCGAGCCGCCCTACCACGCCTCGGTCTTCGTGCTCACCCACCATGCCCGCGAACCGATCGAGATGGAGGGCGGGACCACCTTCCACTTCGTCACCGAGGGCTTCGACGCCGCCTACGCGCAGGCGCTCGAAACGGCCGACGGCAACGGCGTGGACATCGCCGGCGGCGCTTCGACAGTCCGACAAGCACTCAACGCCAGCGTGATCGATGAGCTCACCCTCGACATCGCACCCGTCCTACTCGGCAGCGGCGAGCGCATGTTCGACGACGTCCAGACCTTCGACTTCGAGCCCGTCGAGGTACTCCACTCACCGCTAACCACCCATATCCGTTACCGCAGGCGCAGCGCCGGTTGAGCGGCAACTCCCTTGTGCGTCTAAATCAGGGATCCTCATGCGGGACATGAGACCGGGATCAGGTGGCCAGTGTGCGCTGCGGGGTGGTGTGTCGTGATGTCAGCCTCCCGCGGTTGCTGGCGTCATGGTTGCTGAATGTCCTCGGCGACGGGGGCGGCGGTGTTGCGCAGCTGCCTCGCGAGCACGGTGGTGGCTAGCAGGGATGCGGTGGCCACGGCGGCCATGGCGATGCCCGGGGAGAAGAGTTCGGCGATGCTGCCCGCAGCCGCCGCGCCGAGGGCCTGCATGGTCATCATGCCGCTGCCTGCGAGTCCAAACGCTTGCGCTCGTAGCTCGTCGGGCACCAGAGAGATCAGGCGGTCTTGGAGGACGAGCGTGGCACTGAAGCCAAGTGAGGCCGTGGTGACGATGAGCGCCGCAGACCACAGACCGGGCTGGGCGATGAAGATCAGATACGGCGCCGCCAAGAGCATGAGGAGCGGCACGGCAAGGTGTGTTCGGCGGGTGGGCGGCACCCAGCGGCCGATGGCCACGTCGCCGACGAGCATGCCTCCAGCGGCCGCCACGAACAGCGTCCCGGCCTGGTCACCGGCGTAGGGAACGTACAGTGCCTCGGCCCCGACGATCAGGCCGTTCGGCACCCAGCTGGCGATGAGCACGGCTCGAACCGGCGGGCTGCCCAACAGCTGTTTGTTGCCGCGGTGCGTGGTCGACAGTGAGGCTCGCCCGACCGCCGTGGGAGGGTGTGGCCGCAGCCCGAGCCGGAGAACCGCGGCTGAGCCGGCGGCGAACCCCGCGGCGGCGAGCAGTGCCGACTTCGCGCCGATCGTGGCAAGCAAGGTGCCGCCTACGGCGAATCCGACGATCTGCATGGCTCCGACACTGATGTTGAGCACCGACCGTGCCAACACGAAACCGTCGCGTGGCACGAGGTCAGCGACGACCGCCATGCGTACGGCGCCTGCGACGGCGTCGCCCAAGCCGACGGTCATGACCAGCGCCAACATCCCCCATACAGGCAGGTCTCCCAGAGCCAAGAGCACCGCAGTGGAGGCGCGAACCAGGTCCCACAGCGCCAAGAACCCTCTCGGCGGAACGCGGTCGGCCAGTGACAGCAGGCTTGCCGCACCCGCCGCTTGCGGCAAGAAGCCCGCGAGATAGGCCAGCGCAGCCAGGAACGGCGATCCTGTCTGGGCGTACACCAGTGCCGACAGGGCCAGGCCCTGCATAGTCAGCCCGGCGACCGAGGATGCGTTGCCGGCGAACAGGGCTCGGAACTCGGAGACTGCGAAGAGGCCGCGGTAGGTGTGCACGACGCGAGAGTCGCGGCCAACTGAAAGCAAGCGCTAGTGTTTCGGCTGGAGGCGAAACATGACGGTACTCAAGGCTGGTCCCGGGACGCTGGCGCGGGCCAGGTTCGGTCTCTCGCCCATCGCCGAGACGATCTCGACCATCGTATTTCTGGGTGGTCACCGACGCCCAGCGTGGCTGGCCGACTGGATCGACGCTCGCCGTGACGACTTCAGCGCAGTGACCACCGGCCAGGAGACACACGTGCTGGCCCGCACTCTCGCAGAGACCCGCTGGATGCCCGACTTCCTGACCCCGGTGCCCACAAGCACCGACACCACCTTCTCCGAACAGATCGCGACCGTCGGCGCCACGCCACCGGCACGTGCCCGGGCCGACCTCGCGCTCGCGGTCGATGGCCGTCTCCCTCCCGAGCTGGACCGTGACGACCTCGTGCCCCTCGTGGTCGGATACCTGGCCGAGGTGTGGACTCGATTCATCGAGCCGGAGTGGGCCCGACGCAGCGCCATTCTCCGGCGCGACGTCTTCCGCCGCGCCGGCCTCCTCGCCACCTCCGGCTGGGCCTCAGCACTCGAAGGACTCGGCCCAGCAGTGCGATGGCTCGGCGACGACCGCATCGAGATCAACCCCTACGACTACCCCGAGCAGGTCCTCGGCGACGCAGACCTCGTGCTGGTACCGAACAGTGCCGGGTTGAGCTGGCTGTGCCTCGACCCGCCACGCGCCTACACCATCATCTACCCCGCATGGGCAGCGGCCGCGCCCACAGCCAGGCCCACCCGAGCCGGGATGGACCGGCTACTGGGCCGCAACCGGGCCACGATCCTCCACAGCCTTGCCACGCCGGGAAGCACCAGCCACCTCGCAACCGAGCTGGGGTTGAGCCTCGCCACCGTCAGCGACCACCTCGCCATACTCCGCGACGCAGGCCTCGTCGAGGGCACCCGCAGCGGTCGATCGGTCCTCTACCAACGAACCGATCTTGGCGACAACCTGGACGCTGCTGCCACAGCCTGGGACCGCTGACTCACGCCGGAGTCGACCCCCTTGTCAGGAACAGCGATCCCGCAAGACGAACCACTTGCGGGAACGATGCAGGTCAGCGTGCGTCACCTGTTCGAGTGCCCCGTAAGGCCCGCCCAGTCAAGATTTGTCACCAGGGTGCCTTCTGCGGGACCAATCGGAGGCAGTCCGCGACCCAGGGACGTGCGGGACACCACGTCATGCTGACAAATGTCCGCCAGTCCGGCAGTTCGCTCCTACGAGCAATGATTCGTGGACGTGCCTGTTCATGCGGTTCGGGCTCGCTCGCTCGTCGGCAGATGAGCACGTTGGCTGGCGACAATAGAAGCCCTCGTTGTGGAAGCGAGGCCCGTCCCCGGCCGCCAGCCGGGATGAAGTCGTCCCAGAGCCGAGCGGCCCCTCGCCCGGCGGGCCGCCTGTGTCGAGCGGCGAGAGTCGACTCGCGGCGAAGTGACGCGCCTCGTGCCGGCTCAGACAGCTACCTGGTTGTGGTGTGAACGCACGTCTTGGAAACCGACCCCACATGAATAGCCATGCAGGATTCGCGACCTGCCACGCCTGCGGGTGCGCAGTCGACCCGAGCCTCCTATGTGCCCTCGGTCTCCCGATGCCGAGCCGCGCACGCCCGGAGGGCCCAGGTGGCTCCCGACTGGGGATCGGTCAGGAGCGTCCCGTGGGGTCGCTCCTGCGTACGTACGTAGTTCCCGCCTACTTGTTGCGGCCGGTTGCTTCGCGGGTGGTCTCGGTCACGAGCCCGTGAAGGTCTTGCGGTAGGCGGCCGGCGAGACGCCGACATGGGTGGCGAAGTGGGCTCGCAGCCCAGTTGCGGACCCGAACCCGGTCCGGGCTGCGACCTGCTCGACTGGAAGCTCGCTGGTCTCGAGGAGCCGACGAGCGAGGTCGAGCCGCTCCTGCAGCAGCCACGCGCCTGGGCTCGTGCCGGTCTCGGCACGGAACCGGCGGGTGAAGGAGCGCACGCTCAGGTTTGCCACCCGCGCCAGGTCCTTCAAGGTGAGCTGCTGATCGAGGTGCTGCAGGGCCCAGGTACGGCTCCCGCTCGTCGATACTTCGTGGGGTACCACGGCCATCGGCCGTTCAATGAACTGCCTCTGGCCGCCCTCGCGGTGCGGGGCCACGACGCAGTGACGGGCGACGGCGTTCGCGACCTCGGCCCCGTGGTCGCGTCGGACCAGGTGCAGGCAGCAGTCGATGCCAGCGGCCGCTCCGGCCGCGGTGACGACCTGGCCGTGGTCGACGAAGAGCACGCCGGGGTCGAGGATGACTTGAGGAAAGACCGCGCGGAAGTGGTCGGTCAGGCTCCAGTGTGTGGTGGCCGCTAGCTGGTCGAGCCGCCCAACGGCGGCGAGGAGGTAGGCCGCTCCGCAGAGCGAGACGACTCGTGCACCCGGGTGCATGGCGTCGAGCGCCCGGCGGACCTGCTCGCAAACGGTTTCCTCGAGGGAGTCATCCGGGGATCCGAACGGCGGGATGATAACCATGTCAGCATCCATGACCAGCTCGATCCCGTGCTCCACGTGGATGCTGAAGTCGGCCGCGGTCTGGACAGGTCCACCGTCCAGTGTGCACGTCTGCACGGCGTATAAGGGAAGGCCGCTGGCGTCGTGTGCTGAGCCCAATACGCGATGCGGGATCCCGCACTCGAACGGCATCACGCGGTCCAGCGCGAGCACCGCCACCTGCTGCATGGCCCAATTCTTGCGCATGGTGGCCCCAGAGCCAATGGTGCGGGGAGGCGCTAGGCGGTGTGCTGGACGACAGAACACCAGGGCTCATTGACACAGGGTCCTGCTGTTACCCGTCCCGCACGTTCCAGCGATCCAGAATCGAGAGACCACCATGAGCATGCCATTCACCACTCGTTCCGCGGGGGACCGCCAGCGCGCTGACTTCCAGGCTGGACCCACGGCAAGTCTGACAATCGACTACATCACCTCTCTCGACGGCTTCGGCTCGGCAGAGGACTGGCCCGGCTTCTGGGGAATGGCCGGACCCGAGTATCTCGAGTTCCTCGCCGCCGACACCAACCCCGAAAACACCTTGCTCATGGGTGCCAAGACCTACCGCCTGTTCGCGGAGATGGTCGAGGCCGGCGAACCTGGGTTGGACAGTTTGATGACCCAGCCCAAGGTGGTCTTCTCCAGCAGCCTGCACGAGCCGCTCTCGTGGGCCAACACCCAGCTGGTCTCCGGTGACGCCGCCGAGGCCGTGCGCGAGCTGAAGAAGGGCGATTCGCCGCTGGTTACCACCGGCAGTCCGTCGCTCTGTGCGTCCCTACTCACCGCAGGACTTGTCGACCGGTACCGCGTGGTCGTGTTCCCGGTGGTAAACGGACGGTCCGGGTACGCCCGCATCTACGACGGATGGCCGGACGTGATCCTCGACGACGTCACGACACGGACCTTCGATGGCCGTCTGCAGCTGTTCGAGGGCACCCCCCGTATCGTCCACAGCCCGCCCCCCGCCGGCCCAGTCGAATAGCGCAGTTCGTAAGGGCTACAGCGCCAGGAGAAGTCCTGATCAACCAACCCGCGTCACCGATACGGCAGCAACGATCGGTCGTGCACGGCGAGCCACAGGCTTGAGTCTTCGACGTCCCATTCGGTGTCGATACGGGACGGCTGTCAGTGGAAACGGATCCCGTTCTGGTTCTGGTCACGCTCCGCCTGACGATCCCCGCATGGGAAGACCAAGGTCCCCTGGACCGCGCCTTCGTCGGTCACGAAGCATGGCCGTCGATTCTTTCTGGTCGAGACGGAGCAGAAGTTCTCGACGTTCTTGCGCGTGGTTGAGCGACTCGACGGCCGGACCTCTCGCCAAGAGGAGGAACATTCCCGAGTAGGCCCTTCTAGCGCTGCATGAGCTCGCCAGCGGTCATCTGACGCTTCCGATGCGTTCCCTGGCTCGGGGTGGCGAAGCGTTAGGAGGCTTCGGTGATGTGACGACCGACGTCGTCAGAGGCGGGCACGTAGTCGTCTACGCCGATCTCCCACCCAGCCCCGTCGAACGTGCGGTGCGGACCGGAGTGGAAGTCGCGCAGGCGGCACGTCTGCAGCACCACGCGGCCGTCGATCCGCAGCCGCAGGTACGCCTCGCAGAACGGGGACCGCCACTCCTGTGGCGGGTTGCGAAAGCCTCTGCCCGCTGACACCAGTTCGGCGCACTTCGGGCACTGGCCCTTGGCCATCGCCTCGTCCTCGGGGACGAACTCGTCGCCGAGGACGGCGCGGACCCTCGTGGTGCCGCACGCGGCGTGCGGCCCGCTGCCGATTGGCCCGCCGTAGAAGTGAACCGCGCCCGGAGCCACTTCCCCGCTCCACGGATCGCCGTCCCACGTCCCGGCTGCGTCGATCGCGTGAACGAGCCCCGCCGCGGTAGCCGACGCCGTTTAGCCCGTCCGGAGGGAGTCCCGGGACGCGGGGGCTACACGGGGACCCCGACCGAGCGATCCAGCGAAGCGCGTGCGAGAACGAATGGTCCGGAGTGCCGTCGACGGCTCGACAACTCCGCCTGGGGACTTGGAGCGTAGTTGGTCTCCTGCCACGCATTGTCAATCGTGTGGGCGCATACCGATGCGCCCAAAGAGACGGCCTCACGTTGACAGCGCGGAGCCTCCTCGCCACCGCTCGACCCGCGTCTATCTGGGCGGTGTGGGCGCACTCCTACCGCTGTTTCTCTTCATTGTTGGTGTCCACCTCACCTCCGAAGCCTTCGGCTGCAGGTGCACGTGGACCTGTCACCGACCTCCGACCTTCCTGGCGAATATCCGATCTCCCTGGCTCTCGATGCGGAAGTGGTCGAACGCGACGTCGAGATCGCTGGAAGTCCCCTGTCGGTTGAAGGCCATCAGCCCGGCGCGGGCAGGCTCACTGCTCAGCTGCGTTGAGCCCATGAATCGGTATACGTCCCCGTCGCTGGAGTAGTACGCCTTGTAGGTGTTCCCGGACTTGGCGAGCCGCAGCCAGAGCTCACCGGCCTGGCCCACG
>DATMEB010000289.1:0-3811 GCA_035557095.1 Nocardioidaceae bacterium
GCCGCGGCACCGGTCGGTGCCGGCAGGGCCGCGAGGGCGAGCGAGAGTGCGCCGACCACGCCGACGACGAGGACCGTGAGCTGCCGGGTTGACCTCATGGCAGCCGACTCTAGGTTGCGGCCGGAGCGTGGTCCATATGCCGAATGACCTGCGGGTTTACGCGTGGCGAACACCTTCCCGCCTGTGCGGCGCGGGAATAATCTGTGGACATGGCTACGCCTGGTCGCCCAGCCGAGGACGTGGGTCTGCGCACGTTGATGGCCGTGTCGCCGGAGTCACCGGTGCACATGTCGGTGGCTGCGGAAGCGGCCCTGCTGCTCGGGCTCGGTGCCGTCATGGCCGCACCGTTCTCGGCGTTCTTCTCGGTCACGCTCGTGCTCGGTGTGCTGTCGCTGGGCTGCGGGGTCGCCGCGATGGTGACCACCCGGGCGCCGGACACCGCCGGGAGTGCCGTCTCGACGCTCGGGCTCGCGTTGGCGGTGCTGGCCCTGGTGCTGGTGGGCCTGCGCTACGCCGGTCTCGACACCGCGTTCGGCGACGACGTGGCGCCGTGGTTGCTCGAGCGGCTGCAGAGCTTGAACAGCAGGCTTCCGCAGCCCGGCTAGCCACCGGCCTCAGGGCGCGGTGGCGAGCCCTGCCTCGGACACCGCGGTCTTGCACGCGGCCTCGTCCTGGTCGCCGGTGCCGCCGCTGGCGCCGAGCGCCCCGAGCAGCACACCGTCGCGGTAGACCGGCACGGCACCGGTCTGCGGGGTGAACCGGCCCTGGGTCATCGCGGTGACGGCACCGGCGAAGTTGGGCATCGGCTCCATCTTGTCCTTCTGCGCAGCACTCGCGACGCCGTACGCCGCGGAGGTCCAGGCCTTGCCCTGGGCGACGTCCGCGCTGATCCAGGGGGCGCCGTCCATGCGGGTCAGCGCGACGAGGTGGCCGCCGGCGTCCATGACCGCGAACGACATCGGGACGCCGGTCTGCTCGGCCGCCCGACGCGCGGCGGTGGTCAGGGTGGTGGCTTCGTCCAGAGTCAGCATCAGGCCATCCTGCCTGGTGTCCTCGTGCAGCGGCTGCCGGGTCACCGGCAGAGGTCGGCGACCCCCGCGAGCAGCCGGTCGATGTCCTCGTCGTCGTTGTACGGCGCCAGGCCGGCACGCACGCCACCGGTGTCGCCGAGCCCGGCCCAGCGGGAGGCCTCGATCGCGTAGAAGCTCCCGGCGGGAGCGTTGACCCCGCGCGCGGCGAGCCTCTGGTAGACCTCGGCCGGGCTCCGGCCCGCCACCGAGAACAGCGCGGTCGGGGTCCGGTGCGCCGGCTGACCGTGCACCGTGACGCGGTCGATGCCCTCCAGCCCGTCGAGCAGCCGGGCGAACAGCCGGTCCTCGTGGCGTTCGAGCGCGGCCATCGAGGCCAGCACCTGTGAGCGCCGCGAGCCGCCCTCGACATCGGGAAGCAGACCGGCGATGAAGTCGACGGTGGCGCTGGCGCCGGCGAGCAGCTCGTAGGGCAGCGTGCCGAGCTCGAAGCGTTCCGGGACCTCGTCGGTCGAGGGCAGCAGCTTGTCGGGTTCCAGGGTCTTGAGCAGGTCGTGGTCGGCGACGACGCACCCGAGGTGCGGACCGAAGAACTTGTACGGCGAGCAGGCGTAGAAGTCGGTGCCCAGCGTGCCCACGTCGACCGGGGCGTGCGGGGTCAGATGGACGCCGTCGACGTACAGCAGAGCACCCATCTGGTGCACCGCGTCCGCGATCGCCGCGATGTCGGGGCGGGTGCCGAGCAGGTTGGAGGCGCCGGTGCAGGCGACCAGGCGGGTACGCCGTGTCACCAGATCGGCGACCGCGGTGACGGCCAGGTCGCCGGTCTCGGGATCGAACTCCGCCCACCGCACCTGCGCACCTGCGGAGGCCGCGGCGTGTACCCACGGTCGGATGTTGGCGTCGTGGTCGAGCCGGGTCACGACCACCTCGTCACCGGGTCCCCACTGCTTGGCCAGTGACCGGGCCAGGTCGTAGGTCACCTGCGTCATCGACCGGCCGAACACCACGCCGTGCTGCTGTGCGCCGAGCAGGTCGGCGACGGCCTGCCGCGCGCCGGCGACGGTCGACTCGGCGCGTTGCTCGGCGGAGGTGACGGTCCCCCGGTTGGCCATGCCGGCGACCATCGCGTCGGCCACCGCCTGCGCGACCGGCGTCGGCACCTGCGACCCGCCGGGTCCGTCGAAGTGCGCCACCCCGTGGCTCAGCGCGGGGAAGGCCTGGCGTACTGCTGCGACGTCGAGCTCCATGCGGGCCATTCTCAACCAGGCCCGCCCGCGCCTGTCACCGTGTCCGGACCGTCGACTGCTGCGGCCATCCTCGACACCGCCTCCTCGAGGATGTCAGGGCCGGTGCCGAAGTTGAGCCGGACCCAGCCGCCGGCGAGTGCGCCGAAGTTCGGGCCGGGCTCGAGTGCCACCCGGCCGCGCTCGAGGAACCGGTCGCGCGGGGCCCTGCCCCCGCCGTACGCCCGGCAGTCCAGCCAGGCGAGGAAGGTCGCCTCGGGCGGCACCCATCGCACGTCCGGCAGCCGTTGGGCCAGCAGGTCGCCGAGCTGTGCGCGGCGCTGGTCCAGCGTGGCCAGCAGGGCGTCCAGCCACGCGCTGCCGGACTGGAAGGCGGCGATCGACGCCAGCATCCCGAAGTGCCCGATCCGCCAGCGGGCGTCGACCGGCCGGCGGTCGACCACCGCGCGCATCGCTTCCGACGCCGAGACGATCGCCGCGCACTTGAGCCCGGCGAGGTTCCACGCCTTGCTGGCCGAGACCACGCTGACGCCGATGTCGGCCGCACCGGGCACGGTGAGGAACGGCGTGAACGTCGCGCCCGGCAGCACCAGCGGCGCGTGGATCTCGTCGCTGACCACGGTCACGTCGTGCTCGTGCGCCAGGCGCACCACCGCTGCGAGCTCCTCGGGCGAATGCACCCGGCCGACCGGGTTGTGCGGGTTGCAGAGTACGTACGCGGCGGGTCGGGCTGCGAACGCCTCGGCGAGCGCGTCGAGGTCGAGCCGCCAGGCCCCGTCGTCGGCCTGGAGCAACGGCACCTCCACCAGCTCGGTCCCGGTCTCCTCGACCCAGTGGAAGAAGGGCGGGTAGACCGGCGGGTTGACCACCACGCCCCGACGTTCCGCGCCAGGCGGGCACAGGACGCGCAGCAGCTCGACGCAGGCGACGCCGACGTCGGTCGCGGGGACCACCGACGCGGGGTCGACCTTCCAGCCCCAGCGCTCGGCGGCGAAGCCCGCGAGAGCCCGGGCGAGCTCGTCGGCCGCGCCGGCGTAGCCGGTGTCGGAGCGGTCCACCGCCTCGGCGAGTACGTCGCGCACGGCCGGAGCCAGCGCGAAGTCCATCTCGGCAACCGGGAGCGGGAGCACGTCGTCGCCGTACATGCGCCACTTCGCGCTGCGCCGGCGGCGCAGCTCCGCGAGGTCGTCCACGACGAGCGGCGTGGTGAGGTCGTCCATGGCCTCAGAGTGTCACTCCGCCTCGCGGCCGGTCTCAACCGGTGCCCGGGGCCCGCCGCAGACAACACAGCGGGGGCGGCCGAAGCCGCCCCCGCTGCACGTGGTGCGTCGACTATCGCGCCCGGACCGGCCGCGAGGGTGCGGACGGCTGGCTCCGGCCGATCGAGTTCCAGGCCACGACCCGGAACCGGTAGATGCCGTCCGGCAGCACGAACTTGCGGTGCCTGAGACCCGGTCGTAGGACACCCGAACGGAACCGGCGCTGGACCGCCGCATTCGTCGCCCGCGACTGCATCCGCATCGCGATCACCGTGTA
>DATMEB010000290.1:0-13727 GCA_035557095.1 Nocardioidaceae bacterium
GACAGCAGCGTGCGCACGACCCGCAGCCCCACCGACAGCCGCGCGAGGTCGGGTGTCTCGTCGGCCCAGATCTCCTCCAGCGTGGCCGCCGCGCGGCCGAGCACCACGCCCTCGGCGTCCGACCAGCGCTTGATCCGCTGCTCCGGGTCGTCGCCGGCGTCGGTGTGATTCAGCACCTCCGCGGTGATCTGCGCGTGCACGCTGTGCAGGTCGTCGCGCAGCGCCGCGCGGGCCATCGTCTGCCAACGGTCGTCACGCGGCAGCGCCAGGATCCGCTGCACCAGCGCGCCGATGCCGAGCTGCTCGCCGACCGCGAGGTGCACGCGGGCCACCTCGAGTGGGTCGACGTGGTCACGCTTGGCGATCTCGACGATCCCGAGCACCGCGTACGCCGGCGGCATGCTCGCCACCGCCGAGGCCAGGTCGTCGGCCACGTCGACCTCCAGCAGCGCCTTGCGGCGTTGCTCGAACAGCTCGAGCTCACCCCCGGCGAGGATTCCCGGAAGGGCGGCGACCACGGTCTGCACGTCGGTGCCGAAGTGGTCGACGGTCGCCTCGCTGTCGATCGGGTGTCGCCGGTTGGTCACCAGCCAGCGGCTGGCCCGCTCCAGCAGCGTGCGCACCTGCAGCCGCATCCCGGTCTGGACCTCGGCGGCGATCTGGTTGTCGAGCTCGTCGATCTGCTCGAAAAGCGCCTCGCTGCCGAAGATCTCGCGCACCACGAGATGGGCACGCAGCAGCTCCTCGGCGGTGGCGCCGGTCTCCTGGGTGATCCGGTGGAAGAACGTGATGCCGGCGGTGTTGACCACGTCGTTGACGACCTGCGTCGCGATGATCTCGCGCCGCAGCGGATGGGAGTCCATCTGCCTGCGGTAGCCGTGCTGCATCGCGGACGGGAAGTAGCTGAACAGCTGTCCCCGCATGAACGGGTCGTCGGGCAGGTTGCTGTCCAGCACCTCGTAGGACAGCACGATCTTGGTGTAGGCCAGCAGCACCGACAGCTCGGGGTCGGTGAGGCCCATCCCCTCGGCCCGTCGCTGGGTCATCTGCCTGCTGGTCGGCAGGAACTCCAGCTCACGGTCGAGCAGCCCCGCCTTCTCCAGCCGGCGCATCCAGTCCTCGTGGACGTGCAGCAGCGGGCCGGCCTGGGCACTCGCCTCGGCCAGGGCGATGTTCTGCTCGTAGTTGTCGTCCAGCACCAGTGCGCCGACGTCGTCGGTCATCTTCGCCAGCAGGGCGTTGCGCTGCTTGTGCGTCAGGTCGCCGTCGGCCACGACCCCGTCGAGCAGGATCTTGATGTTGACCTCGTGGTCGGAGGTGTCGACCCCGGCGGAGTTGTCGATGAAGTCGGTGTTGATGCGGCCACCGCTGACGGCGTACTCGATGCGGCCGAGCTGGGTGAACCCGAGGTTGCCCCCCTCGCCCACACAGCGGCAACGCAGCTCGCAGCCGTCGACGCGGATCGCGTCGTTGGCCTTGTCGCCGACGTGCGCCTGCGTCTCCTGCGCGGCCTTGACGTAGGTGCCGATGCCGCCGTTCCAGAGCAGGTCGACCGGCGCCAGCAGGATCGCGCGCATCAGGTCCGAAGGCGCCAGCTTGGTCACGCCCGGGTCGAGCCCGAGAGCTTCCCGGACCTGCGCCGAGATCGGGACCGACTTCAGGTGCCGCGGGTAGATCCCGCCGCCCTCGGAGATCTTCGACGCGTCGTAGTCGGCCCAGCTCGACCGGGACAGGTCGAACAGCCGGCGGCGCTCTTCGTACGACGTGGTGGGGTCGGGGTCGGGGTCGACGAAGATGTGCCGGTGGTCGAAGGCCGCCACCAGGCGGGTGTGGTGCGACAGCAGCATGCCGTTGCCGAACACGTCACCGGACATGTCGCCGACACCGACACAGGTGAAGTCCTCGTTCTGGCAGTCGACCCCCATCTCGCGGAAGTGCCGGCGCACGGACTCCCAAGCACCGCGCGCGGTGATCCCCATCGCCTTGTGGTCGTAGCCGACGGAACCGCCGGACGCGAACGCGTCACCGAGCCAGAAGCCGTAGTCCCGGGCGACGCCGTTGGCGATGTCGGAGAACGCCGCCGTGCCCTTGTCCGCGGCGACCACGAGGTAGGAGTCGTCGCCGTCATGGCGCACGACCCGCGGTGGCGGGACCGTCTGGCCGCTCACGAGGTTGTCGGTGACGTCGAGCAGTCCGGAGATGAACTGGGTGTAGCGCGCGACCCCTTCGGCCTGCCAGGCCTCGCGGTCCACGGCCGGGTCGGGCAGCTGCTTGCACACGAAGCCGCCCTTGGCCCCGACCGGCACGATCACGGCATTCTTGACCATCTGCGCCTTGACCAGTCCGAGCACCTCGGTGCGGAAGTCCTCGCGCCGGTCGGACCAGCGCAGGCCACCGCGCGCGACCGCGCCGAACCGCAGGTGCACGCCCTCGAACTGCGGCGAGTAGACGTAGATCTCGTAGGCGGGCCGTGGCTCGGGCAGGTCGGGGATCTGCGTGGGTTCGAGCTTGAACGACACGTAGTCCTTCATGTCGCCGTCGGCGTCGAGCTGGAAGAAGTTGGTACGCAGCGTGGCCCGGATCAGTGTGAGGTACGACCGCAGGATGCGGTCGTGGTCGAGGCTGGACACCTCGTCGAGCTCGCGCTCGAGCCGGTGCTCGACCGCGTCCACCTTGGCGATCCGCGCCTCGGAGTCGGCCGCGATGTCCCCGGAGCGGCCGGGGTCGAACCGGCCGTCGAACAGCTCGACGAGCAGCCGCGCGATCGACACGTTGGCGACCAGGGCGTCCTCGATGTAGTCCTGGCTGAACGTCGTACCGCCCTGCCGGAGGTACTTCGCGTAGGCCCGGAGCACGCTCACCTGCCGCCAGGTCAGCGCGGCCGAGAGCACCAGCCGGTTGAACCCGTCGCTCTCCACGTGCCCGCGCCAGACCGCGAGGAAGGCGTCCTGGAACAGCCCGCGGCACTCCTCCGGGAACCGCTGCGAGAACGCCAGCCCGAAGTCGTAGATGTGCGACACCGGTCGGTCGACGGGGTCGATCTCGTAGGGACGCTCGTCGATCACCTCGACGCCCATCCGGCTCAGCAGCGGCAGCACGGTCGACAGCGACAGCGGACCGCCGGTGCGGTAGACCTTGAGCCTGCGATGCTCCGGCGGCGCGTCGACCGGCTCGTACAGCGACAGCGAGATGCCGTCGGCGACAGGGATGTCCTCGAGCCGCCGCAGGTCGATCGCGGCCGTGCGCGCGGCGAAGTCCTCCTTGTACGCCTCCGGGAACGCGTCGCCGTAGGCCTTGGTCAGCCGGGACGCCTGCTCCTCGCCCATCAGGTCGTGCACGGCCGTGACGAAGTCGTCGGACCACGAGCGCGCGGCCTCGGCGAGCTTGTACTCCAGCTCCGCGAGCGACACGTCGGCCAGGGCGTACTCGGGATCGGTGCGCACGACGAAGTGCAGTCGCGCGAGCACCGACTCGCTGACGCGGGCGGTGTAGTCGATCGAGTTGCCGTGGAACGTCCGCATCAGGATCGCCATGATTCGCTCACGAACCTGTGTCGTGTAGCGGTCACGCGGCAGGTAGACCAGGCAGGAGAGGTAGCGGCCGTAGATGTCGTGCCGCACGAACAGGCGCAGCTGCCGGCGCTCCTTGAGGTGCATCAGCGCATCGGTGATCGGCAGCAGCTCGTCCACCGGCGTCTGGAAGAGCTCGTCGCGCGGGTAGGTCTCCAGCACGTCCATCAGCGCCTTGCCGCTGTGGCTCATCGGGTTGAACCCGGAGTACGCCACCACCTCGCTGGCCTTGCGGCGCAGCACGGGGATCCGCGTCACGCTCTCGGTGTAGGCCGCGGAGCTGAACAGACCCAGGAACCGCCGCTCGCCCACCACCTCGCCGTGCTCGTCGAACTGCTTCACGCCGACGTAGTCGAGGTAGGCGGGCCGGTGCACGGTGGCGCGGGAGTTGGCCTTGGTGATGATCAGCAGCTGTTTCTCGCGCGCCTTCTCCCGCACCTTGGCCGGCAGCTTGCCGAACGAGGCGGACATGTCCTGGTCACTGCGCAGGATGCCCAGCCCGGTGCCGGGGACCGCCCGCAGCGCGTCCTCGCCCTCGAGGGTGTGCAGGGAGTACTCGCGGTAGCCGAGGAACGTGAAGTGGTCGTCGGCGAGCCACGTCAGCAGCTCCGAGGTCTCGGTGACCTCCTCCGAGTCCAGCAGCGGCGGGTCCTCCGAGAGCTGCGCGATGATGTCCTCCGCCTTGGACCGCATCTTCTCCCAGTCCTCGACGGCCTCGCGTACGTCACGCAGCACGCTGTTGAGGTCGGCCTCGATACTGGCCAGCTCCTCGCGGTCCGTCTCGCGGTCGATCTCGACGTGCATCCACGACTCGCGGACGACGTCGGGCGGCTCCTCGGCGTTGTCATAGCGCTCCGCGTCGCCCTTGAGCAGATGGATCAGGCCACCGGTCACGTCGCGCTGCACCAGCAGCTGCGGGTGGATGACCAGATGCAGCGCCCGCTCGGCCCGCGACAGGCTCATCGTC
The DNA here is from genome assembly GCA_035557095.1 of Nocardioidaceae bacterium. Classification (GTDB taxonomy): domain Bacteria; phylum Actinomycetota; class Actinomycetes; order Propionibacteriales; family Nocardioidaceae; genus JALZDI01. The sequence goes on from DATMEB010000290.1 coordinate 4,537, forward strand.
ACCGAGTCGACGAGGAACGGCATGTCGTCGGTGACGATCTCGACCACGGTGTGCCCGTCGGCCGACCAGCCGTGCTCGTCGACGGTGGGCGTGAAGACCCGCACTGTTGCGGTTCCCTGGGGCCGCTCCGCGGCGAGCCGGTAGTGGCTGACCGCCGCGCCGTAGACGTCGGTCGGCGAGCGGGCCTCGATGTCCTCGAGGGCGACGTGCCGGTAGTAGACCGGAAGCAGCGTTGCCACGCCCTCCGCGGCGCCGCCACCGCCGCTTCGACGGGCGTGCACGAGCTGCACTGCCTTCTTCAGCAGCTCGTCCTTCGCCTCGTCCCTGTCGTCGTCCCGCCTGATGCGCATGCGCAAACTACCCGTTCTGAAACGCCCTCCCACGGCACCCCGTTGTGCGCGGGCCCGCACCCCAAGGGTGCGACGTCTCCGACACTAGCCCCCTCGTGGCCGCGGACTGCACAACCCCGACCGCTCAGAGCTGGGAGCGCAGCTCCCACAGCAGCGGGTAGTAACGCAGCGTCAGCCGGCTGCGGAGGTACTCCGCCCCGGAGGACCCGCCGGTGCCGGTCTTGGACCCGATCATCCGCTCGACCATCGTCACGTGCCGGGCACGCCAGGCGGCGGCGGACTCGTCGTGCTGCAGCAGTGACTCGGCCAGCTGCCACACGTCGTCGTAGGCCGCCCGGTCGTGTGCCGCGGTGCGCAGCGACGCCAGCATCGCGGCGTCGTCGTCGGTGGCGAGGTCGCGGGAACGGACATGATGCACGAACGCGTCCCAAAGGCTCGGTTCGTCCAGTCGCTGCTCCAGCCGCGCCGCCTCGGCGTCGGTGAGGCCGCGGAACCGGCGTACGAACGAGGGGTCCTTGGCCCCGGACAGGAACTCCAGCTCGCGGAACTGCACGGACTGGAACCCGCTGGCCGGCGCGAGCTTCTGCCGGAACTGCAGGAAGTCCTGCGGCGTCATGGTCTCCAGCACGTCGATCTGCTGGACCAGCACCTGCTCGATCACGTGCATGCGCGACAGCAGGTGCCGGGCCCACCACGCCTCGCCGGCGAAGATCGCGTCGCGCGCGGTCTGCGCCTCGTGCAGCAGCTGCTTGAACCACAGCTCGTAGACCTGGTGGATGGTGATGAACAGCAGCTCGTCGTGCGCGGGCGGGTCCGACTCCAGCCGCTGGCTGTCCAGCAGCTTGGGCAGCTGCAGATAGCTGCCGTACGTGAGCTTCCCGCCCTGCTCGCCGAAGCGGACGTCGGTGCCGCCCCACTCCCCCGCCACGTCGGCGTAGTCGACCGTGTGGCTGCTGCCGTCCTGATCCGTCACATTCGGCAGCGTAACCCCGAAGCGCGGGGGTGGTGCTTCGCCGCCCGCCGGCGTACGGCGATGATGTCGGCCATGGACGTGCGAGAAGAGATCCGGTACGACGTCGCCCCCGACGAGGTCTTCGAGATGCTCTGCGACCAGGCGTTCCGCGAGAAGGTCTGCCGCGCGATCGGCTCGATCAGCTACGACGTGTCGGTCAGCCGCGACGGCGACACCGCCCGGGTACGCAACCACCGGGTGATGCGGGCCGACCTGCCCGAGTTCGCCAAGAAGGTGGTCGGCGACAAGATCGAGATGGTCCAGACCGAGGACTGGGGGCCTCGCCAGGCCGACGGGTCCCGCACGGCCGACTTCCACGTCGAGATCCCCGGCAAGCCCGGCGAGATCAAGGGCAGAGTCACGCTCTCGCCGGACGGCGCGGGCTCCAAGGAGGTCGTCGCCGGCACCGTGAAGGTGTCCATCCCGCTGGTCGGCAAGAAGCTCGAGGCCGAGGTGGCCAGGGGCCTCAAGGCTGCCCTGGAGATCGAGGGCAGCGTCGGCGCCAAGTGGCTCGCCGGCGACGGCTGAGCCGGCCTCGATCGCCGTTTACCCGGCCGGGGCGTGTCGCGACACGCAACCGTCGGTGCCGGCTGTCACCGTGGTGACCATCGGCGACAGGAGGGCGGTGACCATGACGACCCTGCGGGTGCACGCGGCCGACAACCTCATGCGGACCGGGACCGCGCTGTACTGCCCCGACTGCGACGGGGAGCGCATCTTTGTCTCCCCCGAGGGAACCGGACGCCGGCTCGTCGACTGCGGCGACTACTCCTGCACCGACTGCGGTGCGGCCGTCTCGCTCGTGGTCGAGTTCGCCGCCTCCCAGCTCGCCGAGCGGTCGCGGGTCGCCTGAGCGTCCGCGACCTCCTGTGCCTCCGCGCGGCGGTCGCGCCGCGACACGATCGTCACCACGACGGCCAGGATCACGAACGGGCCCAGCGCGAGCACGCCCATCGCGAGCGTCTCCACCGGGTGCAGCGCTCCGAGGTGCATCGGGATGACCAGGGCGTCCATCACTCCGGACTATACGACATCCCCGATGTCACATACAGCGGTGGCCACGCGCCGGTCTTCCCTAGGGGTGCCTCACCGCTCCATGTGCGGGTACCTGTAGTCCTTGGGCGGCACGAACGTCTCCTTGATCGAGCGGGTCGACGTCCAGCGCATGAGGTTCTGCGGTGAGCCGGCCTTGTCGTTGGTGCCGGACGCGCGCGCCCCGCCGAACGGCTGCTGCCCCACGATCGAGCCGGTCGGCTTGTCGTTGAGGTAGAAGTTGCCGGCCGCGAAGCGCAGCCTCTCGCTCGCCCACGCCAGCACCTGCCGGTCCTGGGCGATCACGCCGCCGGTGAGGGCGTACGGCGCGAACGACTCCATCTGGTCCACGGTCGACTCGAAGTCGCGGTCGTCGTAGACGTGCACGGCCAGGATCGGGCCGAAGTACTCGTCCTTGAACATCGCGTCGGTCGGGTCCTTCGCCTCGACGACCGTCGGCCGCACGAAGTATCCGACCGAGTCGTCGAGCGTGCCCCCGGCCACGACGTCGAGCGACCGGGACCGCTTCGCACGCGCGATCGCCTTCTTGTGCTTGGCGAACGCGCGGTCGTCGATCACCGCGCCCATGAAGTTCGACAGGTCGGTGGGGTCACCCATCGCGATCGCGTCGACCTCGGCGAGGAAGTCGTTGCGCATCCGCTTCCACAGGCTCTTGGGGATGTACGCCCGCGAGGCGGCCGAGCACTTCTGGCCCTGGTACTCGTAGGCGCCGCGCAGCATCGCCACCCGGGTCACGTCGGGGTCGGCGGACGGGTGCGCCACGATGAAGTCCTTGCCGCCGGTCTCGCCGACGATGCGCGGGTACGCCCGGTAGCGCTCGATGTTCTCCCCGATGGAGCGCCAGAGGTACTGGAACGTGCCCGTGGAGCCGGTGAAGTGCACACCGGCCAGGTCGGGGTGCCTCAGCGCGACCTCGGACACAGCGACACCGTCGCCGGGGAGCATGTTGATCACTCCCGGCGGCAGCCCGGCCTCCTCGAGCAGCCGCATCAGCAGGTGCGCGGAGAACTGCTGGGTCGGCGACGGCTTCCAGACGACGGTGTTGCCCATCAGCGCCGGAGCGGTGGGCAGGTTGCCCGCGATCGCGGTGAAGTTGAACGGCGTGATCGCGTAGACGAAGCCCTCGAGCGGCCGGTGGTCGAGCCGGTTCCACACGCCGGGCGGGTTGGCGACCGGCTGTTCGGCGACGATCTTCCGGGCGTACGCGACGTTGAACCGCCAGAAGTCGGCGAGCTCGCAGACCGCGTCGATCTCGGCCTGCCACGCGGTCTTGGACTGACCCAGGATCGTGGCCGCGTTGATGGTCTGCCGCCACGGACCGGCCAGCAGGTCGGCCGCCTTGAGGATGATCGCCGCCCGGTCGTCGATCGACATGGCCCGCCACCCGGGCGCGGCCTGCGCGGCCGCCGCGATGGCCGCCTTGGCCTCCTTCTGCGTGGCGTTGCGCATCGTGCCGAGCACATGCTGGTGGTTGTGCGGCTGCACGGCGTCGATCTCGGCGCCGCCGCCGAGCACCTGCTCCCCGCCGATGGTGGCGGTCAGCTCCAGCTGCGTCTTCTGCAGGTCGATCAGCTCGGCTTCGAGGGCCGCGCGCTCGGGGCTTCCCGGTGAGTAGTGCAGGTTGGGCTCGTTGACCGGCCTCGGCACCTCGGTGATGGCGTCCATGTGTAGTTGGCTCCGTGACTGCTCAGCATCGTTGATGAGTGGCCACACGACTGCGTGTGATGTCACTCATCGTGTCACGCGCCGAGGGCCCGGCCCAAGTCACGCGGACTTGCGCTTGCTGCCCTCCGTCCTCTTGGCCGTCGTCTTCTTTGCAGCGGTCTTCTTCGTCGACCCGCTGCTGCTCGACGCGGCCTTCTTGGTGGACTTCTTGGCGGTCTTCTTCGCAGCGCTCTTCTTGGTCGTGCTCTTGCCCGCGGCCTTCTTCGCGGGCTCCGCGCCGCCGGTGTCGGAGTCGACCTGCTCGCCGCGGCGCCGCTTCGCGGCGTCGACCGACGCACGCAGCGCCGCGACCAGGTCGACCACCTCACCGGAGTCGTCGGCCTCCTCCTGGACCTGCGCCGGCTCCAGCCCGGAGGCCTTCGCCTCGACCAGCTCTTCCAGCGCCTCGCGGTACTCGCTGTGGTAGCGGGTGGGGTCGAACTCCGCCTCCAGCGTCGCGATGTAGGACTCGGCCATCGCTCGTTCCTGGTCCTTCACCGTCACGTCGGACCCGGGAACCGCGAACTCCGACTCGCGTACCTCCTCGGGCCACAGCATGGTCTGCAGCACCAGTGCGCCGTCCTTCTCGCGCAGCAGCGCCAGCGTCTCCCGGGTCCGGATCGCGACCTTGACCACCGCGCACTGTCCGGTCTTGGTCAGCGCGTCACGCAGCAGGACGTACGGCTTGGCGCCGACCCCGTCGGCGGCGAGGTAGTAGGCCTTCGCGAAGAACAGCGGGTCGACCTGCTCCAGCGGGACGAACTCCAGCACGTCGATCGACTTGGCGGTCGGCAGCGGCAGCTGCGCGAAGTCCTCGCTGGTGAGGATCATCATCCGGCCGTCGGACAGCTCGTACCCCTTGCCGATGTCGGAGTAGGGCACCTCCTGGCCGTCCTTCTCGCAGAACCGCTTGTAGCGGATCCGGCCCCCGTCCTCGGTGTGCACCTGGCGGAAGGAGATGTCCTTCTCCTCGGTCGCCGAGTAGACCTTGATAGGGATTGTCACCATCCCGAACGAGATCGTGCCCTTCCAGATGGCCTGCATCGGCTCACCGCCCTGTGTCGACTAAGGCTCACGCTAATAGGTCTCCGATCTCCTGCGTGGCAAACCACGCCAGCTCGTGCCCTTCGCAGGCGTCCAGCAGGAACTCCTCGTCGACGTCGCGGGGGCCGCCCGAGCGCAGCATCGCCACCGCGGCGGCCACATCGGCCTCCGCCTCCGCGGTGTCGACGTGCACGGCCACCACCTGCCGCATGGGCACTGCGTGCGCCAGCTCGACACCGGCCGGGCCGTACTCGACGTTCGGGGTGACCTCGTCGGCGTCGACCGCGAGCACGACCCGGCGGGGCGGCTCGTCCTCGTCCTCGGCCTCGGCCAGCAGCGCCAGCGCCGACCGTGCGGCCGCGGTCATCGCGGCGTAGTCGAGCTCCTCCTCGTCACCCTGGGCGTAGGACTCCCGCAGCTCACCGGTCACCGCGAACCCGACCAGCGGGCTGGGGCCGAGGCCACCCGATCCGACCAGGTCCCGCAGGCCGCTGTGGGTCACCGGGATGAAGACCCGCATCAGGTGGTTCGCTTCTTGCCGGTGGGTCGCCGGGTGGCCGCGCGGCCGTTGCGTCCGGCACCGGACTTCGGCCGGCCCCGAGGTGCCCTGGCCCGGCTGTCGGTCGTGGTGTCGACCAGCTCGCCGAGCGCCTCGGAGATGCACTGCCCGAGGACGTCGATGTCGGGGACCTCGTCGTAGTCGCTCTCCAGTCCGAAGAACACGTGCCCGTCGTACGACGTGACGCCGATGGCCAGCGGCTGTCCCTGCAGCAGCGGGAGCACCGGGTAGCTGGCCAGCATCCGGGCGCCGAGCGCGTACAGCGGGAACTGCGGACCCGGCACGTTGGTGATCATCAGGTTGAACGTCCGGCGGGGGTAGGTCGACGCGACCCGCGCGCCGAGCGCGTGCAGCGTGGTCGGGGCGAACCCGCGGATGTCGGCGAGCCGGCTCGCCGAGATCGCCCGCCCGGTCTCCTTGTGTGCCTTGAGGGAGTACGACACCTGGTGCAGGCGCATCACCGGGCTGTTCTCGCCGACCGGCAGGGACAGCAGGTGCGGCGTCACCTGGCCGCCCACCGCGGTGTACTCGCCGTCGTCGTTGATCACGCTCATCGGCACCAGCGCCTTGACCCGGGTCGTCGGGCGCACGGACTCGGCACGCGTCATCAGCCAGGCACGCAGCGCGCCCGCGATCACGGTCAGGACCACGTCGTTGACGGTGCCGCCGTGCAGGCCACGCACCCGCCGGTAGTCCTCCAGGTCGGTCTCGACCATCGCGAAGCGGCGCTGCTCGGACAGCATGCCGGTCAGCGGGCCGTCTGCGGCGCCCCGGCCGGAGGACGCGATCAGCGTGGTGACCGCCTCCGCGGCTCCGCGCACGCGCAGGACCCCGCCCTGCACCCCGGCGACGCCGCCCTTCACGGTCTCGATCGCCTGCGCCGGACTGCGCAGCGTGTCACCGACGGCGTCGGCGACCAGCGACACGGCGTTGGGCCGCCGCTCCGGCGTCCACTCGTCCCGGGTGAACTCCGGCGGCTCCGCGTTGTCGTCGAGGATCAGCTGGCCCAGGTCGAGGGTCTCGACCCCGTCGACCAGGACCTGGTGTGCCTTGCTGAACACGGCGAACCGGCCACCCTCGAGGCCCTCGACCAGGTAGACCTCCCACAACGGCCGGCTGCGGTCGAGCCGTCGGCTCATCACCCGGCTGACGAGCTCGCGCAGCTGGTCGAGCGAACCCGGTCGCGGCAGCGCCGAGCGGCGAACGTGGTAGGTGAAGTCGAAGTCGTCGTCGTCGACCCACACGGGGTTGGCCAGCCGTCCCGGCACCGTCTGCAGCCGCTGGCGGTAGCGGGGTACGAACGCGATCCGGTCGGCGATCAGCGCGACGAGGTTCTCGTAGTCGAAGCCGTCACCGGGGGGCTCGAAGATCTCCAGCGTGGCCACATGCATCGGGGTGCTCGCGGACTCCTGAGCCAGGAACGACATGTCCGCTGCCCGCAGCCGTTCGGTCATCCCCGAGTCCTCTCGTGACGTCGATCTCAAAGTCACCCAACCGGAACCATCATCGTGGCACGGTCGTCTGGTCCAATGGACAGTGGGCAGAAGGTGCCCAAGCGGGGTGCCCAGACGGATGCCCAGACGGGTGCCCAGACGGGTGCACGGTGTGCCCGGCACTGAACCAGCAGTCGTCGAGACCAGGAGTTGTTGATGCGCGAGATCACGCGCCGACCATCCGCCGTCACCGCCGTCACCGCCCTCACCGCGCTGGCCGCGGTGGCAGCGCTCACGCTGGCGGGCTGTGGCGGTGGCGACGACAGCACCGGTTCGGCAGGGGGTGAGCAGACGTCCTCGCCGTCGGCCGACGCCTCGGCCACCGAGTCCAGCGAGACGCCCAGCGAGTCGCCCAGTGGGTCGCCCAGTGGGTCGCCCAGCGACGACGCCAGCGACGACGCCAGCGACGACGCCACGGACGACAGCACCGACGCGCCCGGCGACGTCGAGACCGAGGACGGCGCGGTCGAGATCGAGGTGGAGATCGAGCACGGCCGGGTGACGCCCTCGGGCGAACGGGTCGACGTCAAGATCGGCGAGCCGATCCGTTTCGTCGTCGACAGCGACGCGGCCGACGAGCTGCACGTGCACTCGACTCCCACGCGCACGTTCCGGGTCAAGCCCGGCGACGACGACAAGCAGTTCGAGCTCACGCTGAACCAGCCCGGCGTCGTGGAGGTCGAGCTGCACGAGCTCGGCGACGTCGTGGTCTCGCTCGCAGCACGGCCCTGATCCGTGAGCCCGCAAGCCGGCGACGCCCGCGACATCGTCCTCGCACACGGGGTCGGCGGCGGCGCCGACCTGCCGATCCCGTTCCAGTACGCCGTGATCGGTGCGGCGTGGGCGCTGGTCATCACGTTCGTGGTGATCGCGTTCGCCTGGCGGCGCCCACGCTTCCGTGGTGACGAGTCCGGTGTCCCGCTGCCGGCGTGGCTCGCCGACGTGGTCGACTCGGCGTGGACGCACGCGGTCGTGCGTGTGGTCGCGCTGGCGTTCACCGCGCTGTTCCTGACCGCGTTGCTGTTCGGTCCCGACCGGCTGACCAACCCGGCGTTCGGCGTGTTCTACGTCCTCATCTGGGTCGGCATCGTGCCGGCCTCGCTGCTGCTCGGGCCCATCTGGCGTCTGGCCAGCCCGGTCCGGCTGCTGCACCTCGGTCTGGCGCGGCTGCTGCGCACCGACCCCGACGCGGGGCTGACCACGCTGCCGAGCTGGGTCGGATACTGGCCGGCGTCGTTGGGCCTGTTCAGCTTCGTGTGGCTGGAGCTGGTCTACCCCAACAGCACGTTCCTGGTGGCCCTGCAGGGCTGGATCGGCATGTACGTCGCGATACTTCTCGTCGGCTCGGTCGCGTTCGGCCGCGTCTGGTTCTCGCGTGCCGACCCGTTCGAGGTGTTCTCGTCACTGGTGGCGCGGCTGTCGCCGTTCGGGCGGCGTTCCGACGGCCGTCTCGTCGTGCGCAACCCGTTGGAGAACCTCGACGGGCTGGTTCCCCGCTCCGGTCTGGTCGCCGTGGTGTCGGTGCTGTTCGGCTCCACGGCCTACGACAGCTTCAGCGAGAGCCCGTTCTGGACGGCGTACACCCAGTCAGTGGCGGTCGACCCCGTGCTGCTCGACACCGCGGCCCTGCTGGGGTTCGTGCTGGTGGTCGCGCTGTCGTTCTCGCTGGCCACGATGGCGGTCGGCGGACTGGGGCACATCGAACGGCGGCGGCTGCCACGGACGTTCGCGCACTCGATGGTGCCGATCATCGTGGGCTACTTCGTGGCGCACTACCTCACCCTGTTCTTCGAGACCGGGCAGCAGACGGTCGCCCAGCTCAGCGACCCGCTCGGCACCGGCGCCGACCTCCTGGGCACGGCCGACATGGGCGTGACCTTCTTCCTCTCCCTGCACCCCACCGGACTCGCGATCACCAAGGTCGTCGCCGTCGTGCTCGGCCACCTGCTCGGCGCGGTGTCGGCGCACGACCGGGC
>DATMEB010000291.1:0-4208 GCA_035557095.1 Nocardioidaceae bacterium
GCGGACGCGGTTGCGGGCCACCGACACGACGTCGCCGAGCACGGCGCTCGCGGTGGGCGCGCCACCCGCACCGGGACCGTAGAACATCAGCTGGCCGGCGGCCTCGCTCTCGACGAAGACGGCGTTGTAGGCACCACGAACGCTGGCGAGTGGGTGGCTGTCGGGGATCATCGCCGGGTGCACCCGGGCCGAGATGGCCGGGCCGTCAGGCGTGTCGAGCTTCTCGCAGATCGCCAGCAGCTTGACGACGCAGCCCATCTCGCGCGCCGAGGCAACATCGGCCGCGGTGACGTCGGTGATGCCTTCGCGATGCACGTCGCCGATCGAGACCCGGGTGTGGAACGCGAGTCCGGCCAGGATCGCCGCCTTGGACGCGGCGTCGAATCCCTCGATGTCGGCGGTGGGGTCAGCCTCGGCGTAACCGAGTCGCTGCGCCTCGTCGAGCGCCTCGGAGAATCCCGCGCCGGTGGTGGTCATGGCGTCGAGGATGAAGTTGGTGGTGCCGTTGACGATGCCGAGCACGCGCTCGACCGCGTCGCCGGCCAGTGACTCGCGCAACGGCCGCACGATCGGGATGGCTCCGGCCACGGCGGCCTCGAAGGCGAGGTCGCGTTCGGCCTTCTCGGCGGCCTCGTAGAGCGTGGCGGCGTCCTCGGCGAGCAGCGCCTTGTTGGCGGTGACGACGGACGCGCCATGCTCGAGCGCGCTCAGGATGAGCTCGCGGGCCGGCTCGATGCCTCCGATGACCTCGATGACGACGTCGATGTCGCCACGGGAGACGAGTCCGGCGGCGTCGGTGGTGAAGAGCTCGCTCGGTACGTCAAGGTCGCGCTCACGCTCGAGCCGGCGCACCGCGATGCCGGCGAGCTCGAGCGGCGAACCGACCCGCTGGGCGAGCTCGGACGCGTCGCGGGTGAGCAGGCGCGCGACCTCGGTGCCTACGACACCGCAGCCCAGAAGGGCGACCCGCAGGGGTCGCTCGAGGCCGTGCGCACGGCTGGGGGTTGAAACGCTCACCGAACCAGCGTATCGGCGCGACGCAGCGTTCCGGGGACGCCTCCGGCCCGGCAGACGATACCCATAGCCCGGGACCCCGTACCGTCGTTGCATGAGCCGAACGGCCGGGCCTCATCCGAGCCGGCCGACGCGCCCGATGCGAAAGGTCCTGAACACCGATGCCTGACATGCGGAAGCCTTCCCGGCGGACCCTCATGGCGTCGGTGATCGTGGTGGCCGGGATCCTGGCCATGCTGGTGGCGCTGCTCAGCGGTTCCAGCGCGCCCAACAGCGCAAACCCGGCGCAGAGCAAGGACCGCGAGGCCATCGACCCCGTCGCTCCCCTCGACCCGAACGACCTCGCCTCCGGTGAGAAGTTCAACGACACGGAGCCCGACGGGGCGAACCCGTTCGCCAACTCATACGGAGCCAGCGGCCGGCGAAAGGTCACGGTCCAGGTCTCTGCAAACGGATACCTGGGAATCCGGGTCTACTACCGCGACCGCCAGAAGCCCAAGACGGTGGCGGTCAACAAGTTCTCTGAGACTCGTACGCTGACGGGCAGGCTCCCCATGGCTGTTGTCGTCATGCAGCGACCCGGCAACTTCCCCGGAAGCGCCACCCGAGCCACGTGCACGATCACCATCGACGGTATCGAAGTCGACACCCGGACGACGAAGAAGAAGCCGTGGAGCATTCAGACGTGCGCGGGCTAGCATCTCCGGACCTCAGGTAAACTTGAGGTCTGGAGGTGCCCATGTCGAACCTGGCCTTGCGGCAACGCGAGCTCACGCCCGGCGAGCTCGCCGAACGGGCCGGCGTGACGGTGTCGGCCCTGCACTTCTATGAGCGCGAGGGCCTCATCAGCAGCCGTCGAACGACGGGCAACCAACGGCGCTACCACCGCGACGTCCTGCGTCGGGTCGCGTTCGTCCGGTTCTCCCAACGGCTCGGCATCTCGCTGCACGACATCGGTGCGGCGCTGGACACCCTGCCGGAGGGGCACACCCCGACCGCGGAGGACTGGTCCCGGCTCTCCGAGCGCTGGCGCAGCGACCTCGACGACCGCATCACGCGGCTGCAGAACCTGCGTGACAACCTCGACGGCTGCATCGGCTGCGGCTGCCTCTCGCTGCAGACCTGCGCGATCTACAACAACGAGGACGCCCTTGCGAGCCTCGGCCCGGGGCCGCGCCGCGGGCTCGAGACGTCCTCGACGTCCTAGCCCTGGTCGAGCGCGAGGAGGTCGTCCTCGGTCTCGCGGCGCAGCAGCAGGCGGGCCTCGCCATCGCGCACGGCGACCACGGCCGCGCGGGGCACGTGGTTGTAGTTGCTCGCCAGGGATCGGCAGTACGCACCGGTGCCCGGAACCGCGAGGAGGTCGCCGGCCCGCACGTCGCCGGGCAGGTACTCGTCCTTGACGACGATGTCGCCGGCCTCGCAGTGCTTGCCGACCACACGGCTCAGCACCGCCGGCGCGTCCGATGACCGTGACGCCAGGGTGCACGAGTAGTCGGCGCTGTAGAGCGCGGTGCGGATGTTGTCGCTCATCCCCCCGTCGACCGAGACATAGCGCCGGGAAGCGCCTCCGTCGAGCGCGACCTCCTTGATGGTGCCGACCTCGTACAGCGTGAACGTGGACGGACCCGCGATGGCCCGGCCGGGCTCGACCGACAGTCGCGGGATGGCGATGTCCATCGCGGCGCACTCGTCGTCGACGATCTTGCGCAGACCTCGGGCGAGGTCGTCAGGCGTGGACGGATCGTCCTGGGTCGTGTAGGCGATGCCGAACCCGCCGCCCAGACCCAGCTCGGGAAGCTCAACGCCGAGCGTCCCGGCGATGTCGGCGTGCAGCTGCAGCACCCGCCTCGCCGCCACCTCGAAGCCGTCGGTGACGAAGATCTGCGATCCGATGTGCGAGTGCAGGCCGAGCAGGTGCAGACCTGGCTCGGCCAGCACGCGGCGAACCGCCGCGAGGGCGTCGCCCCCGGTGATGGAGAAGCCGAACTTCTGGTCCTCGTGCGACGTGGAGATGTACTCGTGGGTGTGCGCCTCGACGCCGGCGGTGACTCGCACCATGACGGGTGCCTCGACGCCGAGCTCTGCGGTGAGTGCCGCGAGCCGGTCGATCTCCTCGGCGGAGTCGACGATGATGCGACCAACACCCGCCTCGAGCGCGCGGCGGAGCTCATCAGCCGACTTGTTGTTGCCGTGCAGCCCGATGCGGGCCGGCGGGAACTCCGCGCGCAGCGCGACGGCCAGCTCGCCGCCCGTGCACACGTCGAGGCTCAGGCCCTCCTCGGCGATCCACCGCGCCGTCGCGACGCACAGGAACGCCTTGCCCGCGTAGTAGACCTCGGCACCCCCCTTCTCACCAGCGCTGAACGCGTCGCGGAACGCGCGGGCGCGAGCACGGAAGTCGTCCTCGTCGACGACGTAGACCGGTGTGCCGAACTCGGCCGCGAGGTCGGGGGCGGACTCCCCCGCCACCGTGAGCACGCCGTCGACCTTGGAGACGCCGGCGGCCCACAGGTGTGGAACCAGCTGGTCGGCGTCCTCGGGCACGCGCAGCCACGCGGGTCCGCGGTCGCCGGCCTGGCCGTGAAGTGCTCCTGCCTCGTGCGATCGCATGTCCGCTCCCCTACATCCGCTCGGGTGCGCCGACGCCGAGCAGCGACAGACCGTTGGCGAGCACCTGGCGCGTGGCGGCGACGAGGACGAGTCGGGACCGGTGCAGGTCGGTGGTCCCCTCATCGCCCTGTGGCAGCACTCGGCAGGTGTCGTAGAACTTGTGGAACAGCGAAGCAGTGTCCTCGAGGTAGCGCGAGACGCGGTGCGGCTCGCGCAGCTCGGCCGCCCGTGCCACCACGCGCGGGTACTCGGCGAGAGCGCGCAGCAGGTCGCCCTCGCGATCGGTGGACAGCAGGCTGGGGTCGAACGCGTCGATGTCGATCAGCACGCCGAGGTCGGCGGCGTTGCGCATGATGCTCGCGAGTCGCGCGTGGGCGTACTGGACGTAGTAGACCGGGTTGTCGTTGCTCTTGCTGGTCATCTCGGCGACGTCGAGCGTGAGCGGCGAGTCGACCGGGTACCGGATCAGCGTGTAGCGCAGCGGGTCGACGCCGATGAGGTCGATCAGCTCGCGCAGCGTGACCAGGGTGCCGGCGCGCTTGGACAGCTTCAGCTCCACGCCGTTCTGCATGATCTTGACC
>DATMEB010000292.1:0-7459 GCA_035557095.1 Nocardioidaceae bacterium
CGCGTCGCCGGCATGGCACTGGAGCGGCAGGCGTTCTGCCTGCGCAAGCGGGCCGAGCAGGAGACCGACGCGTACTTCCCGTCGCTGTCCAGCCGCACCCTGATCTACAAGGGCATGCTCACGACCGACCAGCTCTCCGACTTCTTCCCCGACCTGGTGGACGAGCGGATGGCCTCTGCGCTGGCGGTCGTGCACTCCCGGTTCTCGACGAACACGTTCCCGAGCTGGCCTCTGGCACACCCCTTCCGGTTCATCGCCCACAACGGCGAGATCAACACCGTGATGGGCAACCGCAACTGGATGCGGGCCCGCGAGGCGCTGCTGGAGTCCGACCTCCTCGCGAGCCCCCAGGCGAGCGAGCATCGGGGTAGTCCGGGCGACCTCGAGCGGCTCTACCCGATCTGCACGACCGGCGCGTCCGACTCCGCGTCGTTCGACGAGGTCCTCGAGCTGCTCCACATGGGCGGCCGCTCGCTTCCGCACTCGGTGCTGATGATGATCCCAGAGGCGTGGGAGAACCATGGCGAGATGGACGCCCAGCGCCGGGCGTTCTACGCCTTCCACTCATCCCTAGTGGAGCCGTGGGACGGGCCGGCGTGCGTCGTGTTCACCGACGGCACGCAGATCGGGGCGGTCCTCGACCGCAACGGGCTCCGCCCCTCGCGCTACTGGGTCACCGACGACGGTCTCGTCGTGCTCGCGTCGGAGGTCGGCGTGCTCGACCTCGACCCGGCCAGCGTGGTCCGCAAGGGCCGGCTCCAGCCGGGCCGGATGTTCCTCGTCGACACCGACGAGCACCGGGTCATCGAGGACGAGGAGATCAAGGCCGAGCTCGCCGCGGAGCACCCGTACGGCGAGTGGTTGCACGCCGGGCTGATCCACCTCGACGACATCCCCGAGCGCGAGCACATCATCCACACCCACGCGTCGGTCACGCGGCGGCAGCAGATCTTCGGCTACACCGAGGAGGAGCTCCGGGTGCTGCTCACACCAATGGCGAACACCGGCGTCGAGTCGCTCGGCTCCATGGGCACCGACACCCCGATCGCGGCGCTGAGCGAGAAGCCGCGGCTGATCTTCGACTACTTCAGCCAGCTGTTCGCGCAGGTGACCAACCCGCCCCTCGACGCGATCCGCGAGGAGCTCGTCACCTCACTGAGCGGCACCATCGGACCCGAGGCCAACCTGCTCGAGCCGGCGCCGGCGTCGTGCCGCCAGGTCGTGCTGCCCTTCCCGGTGATCTCCAACGACGACCTCGCCAAGATCCGCCACGTCAACCGTGATGGCGACATGCCGGGCTTCATCACCCACGTGTCCCGCGGCCTGTACGACGTGGAAGGCGGCGGGGCCGCGATGGCGAGCCGGATCGACGAGATCTGTGCCGAGGTCTCCGCGGCGATCGCCGGTGGCGCCCGCATCATTGTGCTCTCCGACCGGCACTCCACCCAGGAGCTGGCTCCGATCCCGTCGCTGCTGCTGACCGGCGCGGTTCACCACCACCTGGTGCGCGAGAAGACCCGCACCCAGGTCGGGCTGCTGATCGAGGCCGGCGACGTCCGCGAGGTCCACCACGTCGCGCTCCTCATCGGGTACGGCGCGGCCGCGGTCAACCCGTACCTCGCGATGGAGTCGGTGGAGGACCTCGCCCGCGACGGCTACTACGTGAAGGTCGAGCCGGAGCAGGCGGTCGCTCAGCTCATCAGGGGGCTCGGCAAGGGCGTGCTGAAGGTGATGTCCAAGATGGGCGTCTCCACCGTGGCGTCGTACACCGGCGCCCAGATCTTCGAGGCGGTCGGGCTCTCGCAGGAGCTCGTCGACCAGTACTTCACCGGTACCACCTCCAAGCTCGGCGGCGTCGGCCTCGACGTGATCGCCGAGGAGGTCCTGATGCGGCACCGCAAGGCCTATCCGCTCGACGGGATCCCGGCCGCGCACCGGCAGCTCGAGATCGGCGGCGAGTACACGTGGCGCCGCGAGGGCGAGCCGCACCTGTTCGACCCCGAGAGCGTCTTCCGGCTGCAGCACTCCACGAGGACCGGGCGCTACGACATCTTCAAGCAGTACACCCGTGCGGTCGACGAGCAGTCCGAGCGGCTGATGACGCTGCGCGGCATGTTCAAGTTCAAGGAGGCCGACAGCACGGGGCGGCAGTCGATCCCGGTGGAGGAGGTCGAGCCGGTCTCCGACATCGTCAAGCGGTTCTCCACCGGGGCGATGTCCTACGGCTCGATCAGCGAGGAGGCGCACCAGACCCTCGCGATCGCGATGAACCGGCTGGGCGGCAAGTCCAACACCGGCGAAGGTGGCGAGGACGCGCACCGGCTGCGCGACCCCGAGCGGCGCAGCGCGATCAAGCAGGTCGCGTCGGGTCGGTTCGGTGTGACCGCCGACTACCTCACCAACTCCGACGACATCCAGATCAAGATGGCCCAGGGTGCCAAGCCCGGCGAGGGCGGTCAGCTGCCCGGCAACAAGGTCTACCCCTGGATCGCGGGCACCCGGCACTCCACGACCGGGGTCGGGCTGATCTCCCCGCCGCCGCACCACGACATCTACTCGATCGAGGATCTCAAGCAGCTGATCCACGACCTGAAGAACGCCAACCCCTCGGCGCGCATCCACGTCAAGCTGGTGTCCGAGGTCGGCGTCGGCACCGTCGCGGCCGGCGTCTCCAAGGCGCACGCCGACGTCGTGCTGATCTCCGGTCACGACGGCGGCACGGGTGCGGCCCCGCTGACCTCGCTCAAGCACGCCGGCGGGCCGTGGGAGCTCGGGCTCGCCGAGACCCAGCAGACGCTGCTGCTCAACGGCCTGCGCGACCGGATCGTCGTGCAGACCGACGGTCAGCTCAAGACCGGTCGAGACGTCGTCATCGCGGCGCTGCTCGGCGCCGAGGAGTACGGCTTCTCCACCGCGCCGCTGGTGGTCTCGGGCTGCATCCTGATGCGGGTCTGCCACCTCGACACCTGCCCGGTGGGCGTGGCCACGCAGAACCCCGTGCTGCGCGAGCGGTACGCCGGCAAGGCCGACCACGTGGTGAGCTTCTTCGAGTTCATCGCCGAGGAGGTGCGCGAGTACCTCGCGCTGCTGGGGTTCCGCAGCCTCGACGAGGCGATCGGACACGCCGACTCCCTCGACGTCGAGCCGGCCGCCCGGCACTGGAAGGCCAAGGGCCTCGACCTCACCTCGATCCTGTACGTCCCGGAGCTGCCCGAGGGCGCGTCGCGGCACCAGGTCGTCGCGCAGGACCACGGTCTCGACAAGGCCCTCGACAACGAGCTGGTGCGGCTGTGCGCCGACGCGCTCGAGCGCGGTGAGCCGGTGCGTGCGCAGCTGCAGATCCGCAACGTCAACCGCACCGTCGGCACGATCCTCGGGCACGAGCTCACCAAGAAGTACGGCCCCGACGGTCTGCCCGACGAGACGATCGACCTGACCTTCACGGGCAGCGCGGGCCAGTCCTTCGGCGCGTTCGTGCCCCGGGGCGTGACCCTGCGGCTGGAGGGCGACGCCAACGACTACCTCGGCAAGGGCCTGTCGGGTGGACGCATCGTCTTGCGCCCGGACCGTTCGGCCACGTTCGTCGCCGAGAACGAGATCATCGCCGGCAACGTCATCGCCTACGGCGCGACCAGCGGCGAGATCTTCATCCGCGGACAGGTGGGGGAGCGGTTCTGCGTCCGTAACTCCGGTGTGACCGCGGTCGTCGAAGGCGTCGGCGACCACGGCTGCGAGTACATGACCGGCGGTGAGGTCGTCGTACTCGGGCCCAACGGCCGCAACTTCGCCGCGGGCATGTCCGGCGGTGTGGCCTTCGTACTCGACCTCGACCAGAACCGGGTCAACCAGGAGCTGGTCGAGCTCGGGCCGCTGGGCGACGAGGCGGCCGCCCGGCTGCACGACCTCGTGCGCCGGCATCAGGAGGAGACCGGCTCCGTCGTCGCCGAGGCGCTGCTCGCGGACTGGGACAACGCGCGGGCGCGTTTCACCGAGGTCATGCCCCGCGACTTCCGGCGGGTGCTGGACGCCAAGGCCGAGGCGGAGCGCGAGGGCCTGACCGACGAGGAGACGACCGCACGGATGATGGGAGCGCTCAATGGCTGACCCGAAGGGCTTCCTGACCACCCCACGCCAGGTCGCCGACAAGCGGCCGGTCGACGAGCGCGTCAACGACTGGCACGAGGTCTACCCCGACGACGCCGGTCGCGTGCTGCTCCCGATCATCACCCAGCAGGCCGGGCGCTGCATGGACTGCGGCATCCCCTTCTGCCACACCGGCTGCCCGCTCGGCAACCTGATCCCCGAATGGAACGACCTGGTCTGGCGTGACGACTGGGAGGCCGCGATCGAGCGGCTGCACGCCACCAACAACTTCCCGGAGTTCACCGGGCGGCTGTGTCCCGCACCCTGCGAGCCGGCGTGCGTGCTCGGTATCAACCAGCCTCCGGTGACGATCAAGAACGTCGAGGTCTCGATCATCGAC
The DNA here is from genome assembly GCA_035557095.1 of Nocardioidaceae bacterium. Taxonomy (GTDB): domain Bacteria; phylum Actinomycetota; class Actinomycetes; order Propionibacteriales; family Nocardioidaceae; genus JALZDI01. The sequence continues at coordinate 4,484 of DATMEB010000292.1, forward strand.
CGGGCCTGGGACGACGGCAACGTGCGTCCGCAACCGCCGGACTACCTCAGCGGCAGGACCGTGGCCGTGGTCGGCTCCGGGCCCGCTGGGCTGGCTGTTGCGCAGCAGCTGACGCGTTCGGGTCACACGGTCGCGGTCTACGAGCGTGCCGACCGGATCGGCGGACTGCTGCGCTACGGCATCCCCGAGTTCAAGATGGAGAAGCGGCACGTCGACCGTCGTATCGACCAGATGCGGCGGGAGGGCACCGTGTTCCGTACCGGTGTCGACGTCGGCGCCACGCTCACCGGCAGCCAGCTGCGCGAGCGCTACGACGCGGTCGTGCTGGCCGTAGGCGCGACCGCGTGGCGTGACCTTCCCGCCCCGGGCCGCGACCTCGGCGGCATCCACCAGGCGATGGAGTACCTCCCGCAGGCCAACCGCGTGGCTCTCGGCGAGGAGGTCGAGGACCAGATCGTCGCCGACGACAAGCACGTGATCATCATCGGCGGCGGTGACACCGGGGCCGACTGCCTGGGCACCGCGCACCGGCAGAAGGCGAAGTCGATCACGCAGCTCGAGATCATGCCCGAGCCGGGCATCGACCGCCCCGCACACCAGCCGTGGCCGACCTACCCGATGGTGATGCGGATGTCCGCGGCCCACGAGGAGGGCGGCGAGCGGGTCTACGCCGTGTCCACCGAGGAGTTCCTCGGCGACGACGACGGCAACGTGCGCGCGCTGCGCATCGTCGACGTGGAGAGCAAGCAGGGCAAGTTCGAGCCGGTGCCGGGCACCGAGCGCGAGATCCCGGCCGACCTTGTGCTGTTCGCGATGGGCTTCACCGGTCCGGAGCAGGGAGACCTGGTCGAGCAGCTCGGCGTCGAGCTCGACGAGCGTGGCAACGTCGCTCGCGACGGGTCGTACATGTCCTCTCAGGACGGCGTCTTCGTCGCCGGTGACTGCGGTCGCGGGCAGTCGCTGATCGTGTGGGCGATCGCGGAGGGACGTGCGTGCGCGGCCGGGGTCGACAGCTTTCTCACGGGTTCGACGACGCTGCATGCACCGGTCCAGCCGACCGATCGGCCGATGGCGGTCTGACCCGTCGTCTCGGACCTTGGCGGCGCGCGGAGCGTTCGTGTACGGGGACTAGGCTCGGGGTGTGCGTAGAGCCAAGATCGTGTGCACCCTCGGACCTTCGACCGACTCTCCGGACCGGATCCGCGAGCTCGTCGACAGCGGGATGGACGTAGCCCGGCTGAACCTCAGCCACGGCACCCGTGCCGAGCAGGAGGAACGGTGCCGCCGCGTGCGTGAGGCGGCCGACTCCAGCGGCCGGGGTGTCGGTGTGCTCGTCGACCTCCAGGGCCCCAAGATCCGGCTCGGCACGTTCGCCAGCGGCGCGACCATGCTCGACGTGGGTGACCGGTTCACGATCACGACGCGTGACATCGAGGGTGACGACGGCATCTGCTCGACGACGTACTCCGGACTCCCCGGCGACGTCGCCGTCGGTGACGAGGTGCTGATCGACGACGGCAACGTGCGCCTGCGGGTCGAGAAGGTCGACGACACCGATGTCGAGACCGTCGTCGAGATCCCCGGACGGGTCAGTGACCACAAGGGCATCAACCTGCCCGGCGTCGCGGTGACCGTGCCCGCCCTGCCGGAGAAGGACATCGAGGACCTGCGGTGGGCGCTGCACCTGCGGGCCGACTGGATCGCGCTGTCGTTCGTGCGCTCTGCTCGCGACGTCGAGGACGCCCGGCGGATCATGAAGGAGGAGGGCGTGTTCCTCCCCGTGATCGCCAAGATCGAGAAGCCGCAGGCGCTGGAGAACCTCGAGGAGATCATCGACGCGTTCGACGGGTTCATGGTCGCGCGCGGCGACCTGGGGGTCGAGATGCCCCTGGAGAACGTCCCCCTCGCGCAGAAGCGCATCATCGAGCTCGCGCGTCTCAACGCCAAGCCGGTGATCGTCGCCACGCAGATGCTTGAGTCGATGATCTCGGCGCCGCGGCCGACGCGCGCCGAGGCGTCCGACGTCGCCAACGCGGTGCTCGACGGTGCCGACGCCGTGATGCTGTCCGGCGAGACCAGCGTCGGCCGGTACCCCGTCGACACCGTTGCGACCATGGCTCGGATCGTGGCGACCACCGAGCAGCACGGGCTCGACAAGGTCGCCGACGTCGACTGGCAGCCCAAGACACGAAGCGGGATCATCTGCAAGGCCGCGGTCGAGGTCGCCGAGCGCTGCGACGCGAAGTACCTGGTCGCGTTCACGCAGAGCGGTGACTCGGCGAGGCGGCTGGCGCGTATCCGCTCCGACGTGCCCGTGCTCGCGTTCACCCCCGAGTCGGTGGTGCGGTCGCAGCTGGCCCTGAGCTGGGGCGTGGAGACCTTCCACGGTCCGATCGTCGAGCACACCGACGAGATGGTCATGCAGGTCGACCGCGGACTGCTCGACATCGACCGGTGCGCGCAGGGCGAGCTCGTGGTCATCGTCGCCGGCAGCCCGCCGGGCATCCCGGGGTCGACCAACGCGCTGCGGATCCACCGGATGGGAGACGCGATCAACGAGGTCGCGCCGGCGTACCGTCGCCAGCGCACCGTCTGAGGGCGGCGCCGGCTCACGACTTCGGGCCCACGTGCGTGTCGAGCACGGCAACGGCCTCGCGCCGCGCGACCGAGACCATGTTGCGCCGCGGCAGCCGCCAGGCGACGCCGAGCAGGTCGAGCGCCCACGTGCACAGCGCCACGATGTCGGCGGACTCGTTGCCGAAAAGGTAGCGAGGGTACTCATAGCGCTTCGGCCGGCCGGCCACCGTCCGTACGGTCCAGTTGGTGATCCGGCAGCCGTCGGAGTGGAACAGGCCACGCACGAAGCGCCCGGGATGCCGTGTGACGATCTCGCGCTGCCAGTCGGCGAGGATGATCGGTCGTTGGTGCTTGCGTCCGGGACCGTGCTGCGGGAACAGGCACGGCCAGTGCTTCCAG
>DATMEB010000293.1:0-2747 GCA_035557095.1 Nocardioidaceae bacterium
CCCATGTCGGCACAGCATATGCAATGCGCGCAATTCCGGTGACTCACCGCTTGCGTTGACTGTCCACATACGCCACCGTGGTCCCCCACAAATACTCTGCGTCGGGGCGGGGGTGACCAGGGGTGAGCCTCTGGGACTTCATCGGTGACCGTTGGTCGCGGCTCGCCGTCGAGGCGTACCAACACGCGAGCGTCGTCATCCAGTGCACGATCATCGCCGCGGTGCTGGGCGTGCTCGTCGGCGTCGCGGTCTACCGCAGTCCGATCGGCTCGACCATCGCCACCGCGCTGGCCAGCACGATCCTCACGATTCCGTCGTTCGCGCTGCTCGGCCTGCTGATCCCGCTGATCGGCCTCGGCGTCGCGCCGACGGTCACCGCGCTCGTGCTCTACGCGCTGTTGCCGATCGTCCGCAACACGATCGTCGGGCTCGGCGGGGTGGACGCGGCGGTCACCGACGCGGCCCGCGGCATCGGGATGAACCGCGTCGCCGTGCTCACCAGGGTCGAGCTGCGGCTGGCCTGGCCCGCGATCCTCGCCGGCATGCGGGTCAGCACGCAGATGCTGATGGGCATCGCCGCGATCGCCGCGTACGCGAAGGGCCCGGGCCTGGGCACCGAGATCTTCTCCGGACTGAACCGGGCGGGCAGCGCGAACGCCCTCAACCAGGCGCTCGCCGGCACGATCGGCATCGTGATCATGGCGCTGCTGATCGACGGCCTGTACCTCGTCGTCGCGCGTCTCACTACATCGAGGGGGCTTCGTGGCTGACACCACCGGCGTCGAGATCCAGCTGGACGACGTCACCAAGCGCTACTCCGGCCAGCGCGAGCCCGCGGTCGACGGGTTCACCATGACCATCAAGCCCGGCGAGACGACGATCTTCGTGGGGCCGTCCGGCTGCGGCAAGACGACCACGATGCGGATGATCAACCGGCTGATCGAGCCGACGTCCGGTCGGATCGCCATCGGCGGCGAGGACGCGCTGTCGATCGACCCGGACGAGCTGCGCCGGCGGATCGGCTACTCGATCCAGCAGGCGGGCCTGTTCCCGCACCTGACCGTCGAGCAGAACGTCGCCGTCGTGCCGGGCCTGCTGGGCTGGGAGAAGTCTCGGACCAGGGACCGTGTGACGGAGATGCTCGAGCTCGTCGGCCTGGACCCCGGGCAGTTCCGCGACCGCTTCCCGCGTCAGCTCTCCGGCGGCCAGCAGCAGCGCGTCGGCGTCGCCCGGGCGCTGGCCGCGGACCCGCCGGTGCTGTTGATGGACGAGCCGTTCGGCGCGGTCGACCCGATCACTCGCGGCAACCTGCAGGACGAGCTGATGCGGCTGCAGACCGAGCTGCGCAAGACGATCGTGTTCGTCACCCACGACTTCGACGAGGCGGTCAAGCTCGGCGACCACATCGCGGTCCTGGGCGAACAGTCCCGGATCCTGCAGTACGGCACCCCGGAGTCGATCCTCGCGAACCCCGCGGACGACACGGTCGCCGGCTTCGTCGGCGCGGGCGCCTCGCTCAAGCAGCTCACGCTGCTGCGGGTGCGCGACATCGAGCTGAACACGGACGTGGCCACCGCGACCGAGGACGAGTCGCCGGCCGACGTGCGCAAGCGGCTCGAGGACGCCGGGCGGAAGTTCCTGCTGATCGTCGATGCGCAGCGCAAGCCGCTGCGCTGGGCGCACACCCGGCAGATTGCGGGCGCCTCGCTCGCGGGCGTCGGCACACCGGTGGGCGACAAGGTGAGCACTCAGTCGACGCTGCAGGACGCGCTCGAGGCGATCCTCACCGAGGGCGGCGACGCGGTCGTGACCGGCAGCCGCGGCGAGCTCGTGGGCACCGTGCAGCTGGAGACGGTGGTCGCCAAGATCCGCGAGCTGCGCGAGGAGCACAACTCATGACCACCGACACGGGTGCGGTGCTCTCGGTCGAGTCGGGTTCCCGGCAGGCCGAGCTGCTGCGCCTGTTCCTGCAGCCGATCGCGGCCGTGGTCCTGGTCGGCGGGGTCCTGGTCTGGGCGTTCAGCCGCGAGCTCGACGCGATCGAGGTGGTGACGCTCAACTCGACGACGCTGCTCAAGGCGACGTGGGAGCACGTGCTCATCACGATCGCGGTGACCGCGCTGGTCACCGTCGTGGCCATCCCGCTCGGGATCATGCTGACCCGCCGGTGGGCCAAGCCCGTCGCGCCCATCTTCACCGGCATCGCCACGATCGGTCAGGCCGCGCCGGCCATCGGCCTGGTGGTGCTGTACTTCCTCTGGACCGCGCAGGAAGGCCTGTGGGCGGCGGCGATCCCGCTGGCGTTCGTGTCGCTGCTCCCGGTGCTGCGCAACACGATGGTCGGCATCCAGCAGGTCGACCCGGCGCTGGTGGACGCGGGACGCGGGATCGGCATGTCGTCGTTCACCGTGCTGCGCCGGGTGGAGCTGCCGCTCGCGGTCCCGCTGATCCTGGCCGGCATGCGGACGTCGCTGGTGCTGGCCGTGGGTACCGCGACGCTGGCGCTGTTCGTCAACGGCGGCGGGCTCGGCTTCGTGATCGACTCGGGCTACAAGGTGGCGCGGACGAGCGTGCTGCTCACCGGCGCCGCACTCGCGGTCGGGCTAGCGCTGGTGGTCGACTGGCTCGGCGCCCTCGCCGAGCGGTACCTCGGACCGAAGGGGTTGCGATGAGGCGCCTGGCCGGACTGCTGGCGGTGAGCGTCCTGCTCACCGGCTGCGGGCTCGAGGCCACCTACCGGCTGCCGT
>DATMEB010000294.1:0-38373 GCA_035557095.1 Nocardioidaceae bacterium
AGCGCCCGGCGCCCAGCCCTCAGTCGAGGTAGTCGCGCAGGACCTGGGACCGGGAGGGGTGCCGGAGCTTCGACATGGTCTTCGACTCGATCTGGCGGATGCGCTCACGCGTCACGCCGTAGACCTTGCCGATCTCGTCCAGCGTCTTGGGCTGACCGTCGGTCAGGCCGAACCGCATCGACACCACGCCGGCCTCGCGCTCGGACAGGGTGTCGAGCACGGCGTGCAGCTGCTCCTGCAGCAGCGTGAACGACACGGCGTCGGCGGGGACGATCGCCTCGGAGTCCTCGATCAGGTCACCGAACTCGGAGTCGCCGTCCTCGCCGAGGGGGGTGTGCAGCGAGATCGGCTCCCGGCCGTACTTCTGCACCTCGATGACCTTCTCCGGGGTCATGTCGAGCTCGATCGCCAGCTCCTCCGGCGTCGGCTCACGGCCGAGGTCCTGCAGCATCTGACGCTGCACACGGGCGAGCTTGTTGATGACCTCGACCATGTGCACCGGGATACGGATGGTGCGGGCCTGGTCGGCCATGGCGCGGGTGATCGCCTGCCGGATCCACCAGGTGGCGTAGGTCGAGAACTTGTAGCCCTTGGTGTAGTCGAACTTCTCGACGGCGCGGATCAGGCCGAGGTTGCCCTCCTGGATCAGGTCCAGGAACAGCATGCCGCGACCGGTGTAACGCTTGGCCAGCGACACGACCAGTCGCAGGTTGGCCTCGAGCAGGTGGTTCTTAGCGCGTCGCCCGTCCTCGGAGATCCACTCCAGCTCTTCGAACGTCTTTGCCGGGATCTTGCCGCCCGCGGTGACCTTCTCGTCGGAGAACAGGCCCGCCTCGATCCGCTTGGCGAGCTCGACCTCCTGCTCGGCGTTGAGCAGGGGGACCTTGCCGATCTGCTTGAGGTAGTCCTTGACCGGGTCGGCGGTGGCGCCTGCCACCATGACCTGCTGCTCGGGCTCGTCGGTGTCGTCGGCCGTCGAGAGGACGAACCCCTGGTTCTCGTCCTCCTTGAGCGTGGGGTCGGTGGCCAGGTCGCGCTCGAAGACCTCGTCGGGGATGTCCTCGAGCGTCTTCTTGTCGTTGGCGTCGACGACGGCGTTGGCGATCGCGCTGGCGGCCTTCTTGGACAGCTCGCCGGCCTTCTTCTCCGCGACCCTCTTGCCCGCGCTGGCCACCTCCTCGGGGGAGGCCTCGGGCGCACCGCCCTTGGCTGCGGCCTTCTTCACCGGGGCCTTCTTCGCGGGGGCCTTGCCGGCGGGCTTGTCGGGCGCCTTCGCGGCGGACTTCTTCGACGGGGCCTTGGTGGAGGACTTCTTGGTCGCGGTCGCCGAGACAGTCGCACGGCGACTGGCAGCCGCAGTCACCTTCTTGGGGCCCGAAGCATCTGCGGCGGAAACCACGACGGTCACTCCCTCCTTGCTCAGGAGCCTGAGCAGGGCTTTGCTCTGCGTGGGCGGAACTGCTGCCTGGTCACAGGCGGTACGAACTTCGTCGGCAGTCACATTTCCGGTCTTCTTGCCTCGCTCGAACAACCCCTGTACTTCCGGGTGGCTGAGGGCGTCGACGGACAGCTTCCGAGACGTGCTGGACGACACGTACGACCTCTCGACTCTGGCGGAAAGAACGCGGCGCCACCAGGCGACAACCGCTGCAATAGATCATTGTGACACGTTCTCAAAGCCGGCCAAGGTCCGGACCCACGCAGATCGTGGGCACGGCACGGCTCAGGCACGACTTCGAGCCTTCATCTCCTTCTTGAACGTACGTACCCGTTCAAGCGAGTCCGAGTCGACGACGTCCGCGACCGAGCGGAACGCCCCCTCGTCGCCGTAGCTGCCGGCCGCCTCGCGCCAGCCGTCGGGCTGGACGTCGAGCTGCTTGCCCACCAGGGCCACGAAGATCTGCGACTTCTGCTTGCCGAACCCGGGCAGCACCTGCAGCCGCCGGAGCAGGTCACGTCCCGACGTCGCCTCGGTCCACAGCCGCGCGGTGTCGCCGTCGTACTCGTGCTGCACGTGCCGGGCCAGGTCCTGGATGCGCCCCGCCATCGAGCGTGGGTAGCGGTGCACGGCCGGGGGCACGGCGCACAAGGCGGCGAAGTCCTCCGGGTCGGCGGCCGCGATCTCGGCGGTGTCGAGCGACCCGAAGCGCTCCTTGACCTTCGCGGGCCCCATGAACGCGTGCTCCATCGGGAACTGCTGGTCCAGCAGCATGCCGCAGAGCAGGGCGAACGCTGAGCTCGACAGCACCTCGTCGGCGTCGGCGTCCTGGGCGATCTGGATCTTCGGCACGTCGTACTCCCCCGTTCTCTGCTAGTCGACGGCCTTGACCGCGAGCACGGGGCAGGCGGCGTCGAGGAGCACCCGCTGGGCATTGCTGCCCAGGATGAGCTTGCCGACGGGTGAACGCCGGCGGAGCCCGATCACGATCAGCTCGGCGTCGAGCTCATCGGCCACGCCGAGCAGGTCCTCGGCCGGGTCCAGGCCGCGCACGAGCTGGCGTACCTCGTGCTCGACGCCCGCCTTGTCGAGCTCGTTACGGACCTCCTCGAGCTGGGTCTCGGACTCGATGGCGTCCTCCCGGCCGAACTCACGCCCACCCCGGTGCGAGTTGACCACGACGAGCCGCAGGTTGCGCAGTCGTGCCTCCTCGGCCGCCCGCCGCAGCGCCGCGCGGCCCTCGGCCTTGGGGACGTACCCGACGACGATGCTGCCCATCAAGTCGTTCCTCTCTCGTGTGAGGTGCTGCACGAACGCTACCCGACAGCAGCGCCCGTGCAGGCGCTGTGGACGGTGTGCGACACGAAGCCGTCCGGGCGAGCACGATGGGCGCGTGCCCGAAACGCTCCCCGCCCCGGTGGCCCATCCGCTTGCGCGCTGGCTGCGTGCGCGCGTGCTGTCGCTGCGTGACGCCACCGTGCGGCGCAGCTTCCCCGGCGCGGTCGAGCTGGTGGCGGCAGGCTCCCCGCCGGAACGGGCGCCGGTGTCGCGCTGGACGTACGACCAGGAGCAGAGCGACCACGCCCTCCGGGTGGACGTACTGCTGCGGCTGCTCACCGACTGCGCGGCACGCGGGGTCACGCGCGTCAGCCTGGTGCACGTCCGGCCCGGTTGGCACGAAGCGGGCGACCTCGACCTTGGCTGGGCGGCAGCGAGCGGCACCGCCGCGGACATCAGCGGTGTGGCGGTCGACAGCGTGCTGCTGGTCAGCCGCTGGGGCTGGTACGACCTGGGCAGCGGCGAGGAGCGCTCATGGGCGCGTCCGCGGTCGCGTCGCCGCGGCGGTCCGGCGTGACTCCCCCTGCCTGACGCGCGGAGTCAGTCGACCGGCCAGGTGTGTACGGGCTCGTTGGAGTGCATGTGCACGCGGTAGCGCGTGACGACCTCACGCATCGCGTCGAGCCGGCTCATGCCCGACCCGTCGTGGGCGCGGTGGAAGGCTGCGGCCTGCCAGGTGGCGCCGTTGCGGCCGGACTTGCAGCGCTGCTCGATGATGCCGAGGAACCGGTCGCGCTCCTCCGTCGAGACACCCCACGCGGCCAGGCCCTCGTCGGCCATCGGCAGCAGCCGGCGCAGCACCAGCTCAGCGGCGGGCACGGAGCCGAGGCCGGGCCAGTACAGCTGGGCGTCGATGCCGTGCCGAGCGCCGTTGTGGAAGTTCTCCTCGGCGGCGCTGAACGACATCTGGCTCCAGAGCGGACGCTGCTGGCGCACGAGGTTGCGGACCAGCCCGAAGTACAGCGCCGCGTTGGCCAGCGTGTCGACGACCGTCGGGCCGGCCGGGAGCACGCGGTTCTCGACGCGGACGTGCGGGGTGTCGTGGACGACGTCGTAGACCGGCCGGTTCCAGCGATAGATCGTGCCGTTGTGCAGCCGCAGCTCGGGCAGGTGCGGGGTGTCGCCGCGGTCGAGTACGTCGACCGGGTCCTCCTCGTCGACGATCGGCAGCAGGGCCGGGAAGTAGCGGACGTTCTCCTCGAACAGGTCGAAGATCGAGTTGACCCACCGCTCACCGAACCAGACCCGGGGCCGGACGCCCTGCGCCTTGAGCTCCTCGCTGCGGGTGTCGGTGGCCTGCTCGAACAGCGCGATCCGGGTCTCGCGCCACAGCTCCTTGCCGAACAGGAACGGCGAGTTGGCGCCGACGGCAAGCTGCACACCGGCGATCGCCTGCGAGGCGTTCCAGCACGCGGGGAAGTCGGCGGGGCTGACCTGCAGGTGCAGCTGGGTCGAGGTGCAGGCGGCCTCGGGGATGATCGTGTCGGCGGTGGCGGTGAGCCGCTCGAAGCCGTCGATGGCGATCCGGATGTCCTCGCCGCGCGCGGCCATCATCTGCTCGTTCAGCAGCGCGTAGCGCGGGTTGGCCGAGATCGAGTCCGCGGCCATGTGCCCGGTGCGCAGCGTCGGCAGGATGCCCACCATCAGCATGTGCGCCCCCACCCGGCTGGCGCGTTCCTCGCCCTCGTTGAGGCTCTTGCGGATGTCCTCCTCGAACCCGGCGACGCCCTCCTCGGAGAGCCGGCGAGGGGGGACGTTGATCTCGATGTTGAACTGGCCGAGCTCGGTCTGGAAGGCCGGGTCGGCGATCGCGTCGAGCGCCTCGGCGTTCTTCATCGCCGGGTCGCCCGCCTCGTCGATCAGGTTGAACTCGACCTCGAGGCCGACCATCGGGCGCTCCGCCTCGAACCGCGACTCACGCAGCATCCGGGCGAACACGTCGAGGCAGCGGCGGACCTTCGCGCGGTAGCGAGTGCGGTCCTCACGGGAGAACTCGCGCTTGTCGACCTCCTGGCCCATGACCCCTCCTCGGGCGATCGCTGCGGGCATGGCGCAGGTGTTCCACTGCCCATCCAACACTGTCCTACCCGTCGGCGGGCGCAAAACAGGCTGCGCGGTCCCGGCTGGCACGGATCGCCCATCCTGAGTCAGCAGGCGAAGCGCTCGATGTCCTCCAACGGAACCGGCTGCCAGACCGACGGCGACACCGCCTGCTCCAGCGACTGAACGATCAGCTCCGCCCAGGAGTACCCCGGGTCGGCCTCGAGCGCTCGTTCGACTGCGCACCAGGCCAGCGCACCGCTGCCGTGCAACCAGGCGGCGAACGCGGCCAGGCACGCGACCGCCGGCTCGTACGGCGGGACCACGCGGCACAGCGCCTGCTGCCACAGCTCGAGGTGCCGGGAGGCGGTCGGCCGCGACATCATCGACCAGGCGATGTCGCGCGCCGGCACCGCCGACACGCGGACGGCGAGCTCGGCGATCTCGCGATCGGTCAGCGCGCGTGGGTCGGCCAGCCAGTCCTGGACGAAGTCACGCACCCACGCCATCCCCGACCGCACGAGGGCCACACGGTCCGCACCTCCGCTCCCGACCTTGGCGGCGAGCTCGCTCTCGACGTGGGCGAACGCTCGTTGCATCGCCGCCAGACGCTGGCCGGACACCGGCGCGACCTGCGCGCGCAGTGCCTCGCGGTCGGGCAGCGCCACCTGGCCGCGTAGCACGTGCTCGGCGGCGAGCGGATGGTCCGACAGGTCGTACGGCGTGCCCTCGACCGGACAGCACGCCTTCGCGCAGGTGTAGCAGAACCAGCGCCGGTCGTCGCTTCGGTAGGCGTCGACCAGGCCGACCCCGGCGCGCTCGAGCCACTGCCGCAGCGTGTGCACCAGGGGTCCGGCGATCGCGTCATCGTCGGCGTACGCGATCAGGAGCACCTCGTCGGCGTCGTGGTGCCGGAGGACCTCGACGAGGTAGCGGGCCACATCGGGAACGTTCGCCAGCGGTGGCAGGTCGACCCGCGCGGTGAAGCCGAACCGTCTCCGCGGGCCGTGGAGCGCCAGTGCCACCAGGCTCTGCCGGGGATGGAAGCCCAACCGGTACGGAACGACCGCGAGCAGGTCCTCGGGGTCGCGTGCCTTCAGCACGGACGGCTCCTGGGTCGGATCAGGGGTCGGGTCAGGGGACGGGTCAGCGTCGATGCGGGCGGCGGGCGGGTCGTCTGGGCTCATGGGCTCACAGCCTGCCGTCGCGAGGCTCCGTCCCGGGCCCGGTCCGTGCGGCCTGTGCACAGCCCCGCGGACCCCGCGGCCTGTGGAGGGTTGTTGCACCCAACCGCTCAAATACTTTAGCATCTCTAAAGTAGTTCGCTGACGAAGGAGACAACCATGACCGAGCCCAACACGCCCGACGCCGGAGCGACGCTGCGCGACGCCGAGCGGGCGCAGTCCCGCACCCGGGCCGCGACCCGCTGGTTCGCGGGCTACGCGCTGCTCCTGGGCCTCGCGGCCTTCGCCCTGGTCGTTGCGGTCGAGGTGTTCTTCCCCTCCGGCGCGACGCGCGTGGCCGCGGCAGCCGCCTGGGCGGTGGCGGTGGTCCTGCTCGGCTGGTGGGCGGACTCGCACGGCGCCTACCCACCGAGGGCGGGCCGCAGGCTGCTGGTCGCCACGGCGGTCTGGTTCGGCGCCTACCTCGTCCTGGTCGGCCCGCTCGTGCGCTGGCAGGCAGGGACCTCGCTGGGCTGGTGGGCGGCCGCCTCGGCGCTGCTGGCTTCGCCGTTCCTGGTGGTCGCCTGGGCAGGCTGGGCGGGGCGGCGGCGTTCGTGACGCACCCCCGGCACCGGCTGGACCCGGTCATCCACGCCCCCGCCAGGTTCTCGGTGATGGCGGCGCTGGTCGCGGCTGACCGGGTCGAGTTCCGGTTCATCCGCGACACCGTCGAGCTCACCGACTCCGCGCTGTCGCAGCACCTGACCAAGCTCGAGCAGGCCGGCTATGTGAAGGTCACCAAGGGCCAGGTCGGGCGCCGCCCGCGGACGTGGGTGTCCGCCACGCGCGCGGGTCGCGTCGCCTTCCACGACCATCTGGGCGTGCTCAACGAGCTGGCCGCCTCCCCGGCCGGCACCCAGGACGGCGACGACGGGTCCGGCACCGGACTGCCCGGTTCGGCCTAGGGGGCGGGTGCCGCGGGTGCCGTGAGGCACGATGAGCGCATGCGCAGCGAGGCGTCGGTCATGCACCTCGACCTCGACGCGTTCTACGCCGCCGTCGAGCAACGCGACAAGCCGTCCCTGCGCGGCCGGCCGGTGATCGTCGGCGGCATCGGCGGCCGGGGCGTGGTCTCGACCGCGTCCTACGAGGCGCGCAAGTTCGGGGTGCACTCGGCGATGTCGACCGCCGAGGCACGGGCGCGCTGTCCGCACGCGGCCTTCCTCGCCGGCCGCTTCGACGTCTACCGGCGCACCAGCGCCGCGGTGATGAAGGTCCTGCGCGGGCTGTCGCCGCTGGTCGAGCCACTGTCACTCGACGAGGCCTTCGTCGATCTGCGGGCCAGCGCGCAGACCGACTTCTCGACCGCGGCGGTCACCGCCGCCGTATGCGACGTCAAGGCCGACGTACACCGGGCCAGCGGTGGGCTCGACGGGTCCGTCGGGGTCGCCACCTCCAAGCTCGTGGCCAAGATCGCCAGCGACCTGGACAAGCCCGACGGCCTCGTCGTCGTTCCCGCAGGCACCGAGCAGGACCTGCTGCGCCCCATGCAGGTCACGGTGATCCCCGGGGTCGGACCGGCCACGGCCGAGCGGCTGCGCCGGGTCGGGGTGCACACCGTCGACGAGCTCGAACGGGTCAGCCCCGACGAGCTGGTTCGCATCGTTGGCGAGGCGCAGGGGCGCTCGCTGTACCGCTTGTGCCGCGCCGACGACGACCGCCCGGTGGTGGCCGAGCGCGCCTCGAAGTCGGTCAGCGTCGAGGACACGTTCGACACCGACCTGGTAGACGGCGCGCTGCTGCAGGCGATCGCCAACCGGCACGCCCAGCAGGTGTGCGAGCGGCTGCGGAAGGCCAGGCTGTCCGGACGCACGATCACGGTCAAGATCCGGCTGTTCGACTTCGCGACCCACACGCGCTCGGCCACGCTGCCCGGGCCGACCGACGACCCGCGCGTCGTCTCGCGGGTCGCCCGCCGGCTGCTCGCCGAGGCCGACACGACCGGCGGCGTACGCCTGCTCGGCGTCGGGGTTTCCGGGCTCGCCGACTGGATCCAGGAGGACCTGTTCAGCGAGTACGACGACCCGGCCGAGGCCGCGTCGACCGACGACGCGGCCGAGCTGTACGAGTCGCTGCGGCGACGTCGCGACCGGTGGGCGCCCGGCCAGGACGTCGTACACACCGCACACGGGCCGGGCTGGGTCTGGGGCGCCGGGCTCGGGCGCGTCACCGTGCGGTTCGAGACCGCGGAGACCGGGCCGGGACCCGTGCGCACGTTCGGCGCCGACGACCCCGACCTCGCGGCCGCGCCGGCGGTGGTCGCCGAGCCGGTGGAGGGTCAGGACGTCTGAGCGGCGGCCTCGACCAGCCTGCCGGCCGCACGCCTCCCCTGCGCGAACGCGTCCGGGCGGGCACCGGCGGTGGTGACCACCAGCACTCCCTCGTGCACCAGGTGCAGCCCGGCGGCGGTCTCTGCGGGTTCGGGCAGGCCGCTCTCCTCGCACAGCCGCAGGTAGAGGTCGTGGGTCCACTGCTTCTCCGCCCGGATCACCTCCACGCCGGGGTGGTCGGTGCCGCCGAGCTCGGCGTAGGCGTTGACGAACGCGCAGCCACGATGCTGCTCGGCCATCCAGAGCTCCAGGGCGTCGAGCACCCTGAGCGCCGGGTGAGCCGGCTCCGCGTCCGACGGCGGCTCGGCGAGGTGGCGGGTGACGAACTCGCGCCAGCGGTCCTGGCGTCGCCGCAGGTACAGCACGACGAGACCGTCCTTGGAGCCGAACCGGTCGTACAGCGTCTTCTTGGTGGTGCCGGCCACCTCGGCGATCAGGTCGACGCCGACCGCGCGGATCCCGCGGTTGTAGAACAGGTCGCTCGCAGCCTCGACGAGGCGCTCACCGGCGGGTGTGAGCGGACGGGACAGGTCCAGCCGTGGCATCGGTCCTCCCTGGGCCAGGAGCTCGGTGCTCCAAGGTGCACTGCGAGTATACAGACCGGTATGGTTACATGCCTGCATGACCCCGCTTCACATGGCACCGCGTCACCGCACCGACCTGCTCGCCGGCGCCGCCCTGGTGGTGCTGTGGAGCTCCGGCTTCATCGGGGCCGCCCTGGGCACGAGCGCGGCGGCTGCGGACACCCTGCTTGCCTGGCGCTACCTCGCCGCGGCCACGATCCTGGGCGCGCTCATGGCCGCCCGCAGGCCCCGTCTCCCCCGCGGCGCGGTGGCGCGGCAGGGCGGGTTGGCGCTGCTGGCCCAGGTCGGCTACCTGGGCGGCGTGGTCAGCGGTGTGGGCCTCGGGGTGCCCGCCGGCACCGCGTCGCTGGTGGCCGCCCTGCAGCCGCTGGTGGTGGCCACCGCTGCAGGGCCGCTGCTGGGCGAGCGCACCAGCCGGCGGCAGGCCGTGGGCCTGCTCGCCGGGCTCGCCGGCGTCGCGCTGGTCGTCAGCGACGACCTACGGCTGGGGACGGCGCCGTGGTGGGTCTACCTGCTGCCGCTGGCGGGCATGGCCTCGCTGTCCACGGGCACCCTGCTGGAGCGCCGGGTCGCACCGCGCGAGAGCCTGCTCGACGCGCTCACCCTGCAGACCTTCGCCGCGGCGGCGTGCTTCTCGGTGGAGACGCTCGTGGCCGGCAGGTTCACACCGCCGGCCGACGCCACGTTCTGGTGGGCGGTCGCGTGGACGGTCGTGCTTTCGAGCTTCGGCGGCTACGGCAGCTACCTGCTGGTGCTGCGGCGCGGCGGCGCGAACCGGGTCAGCACGCTGCTGTACCTCACCCCGCCGACCACGATGCTCTGGGCGTTCTGGATGTTCGGTGATCGGCCCGGCGCCCTCGCGTTCGCGGGCGTGGCCGTGTGCGCCGCCGGCGTGTACGCCGTACTCGCGCCGGCACGCCGAGGGCGAGGCCAGCAGCAGCCGCAACAGCCCGCACTCCCGGCCGGATCACGGGGGGCGACGGCGTCCACGGCGACCGAGCGCGGCGAGATAGCGTGCAAGGCATGACTGACACCGCCAGCTCCGTGGAGCAGAACGCCGGCGCGGCCCCGGTCGCCAAGAAGGTGCCGCAGGAGCGCACGCACCACGGGCACCGCTTCGTCGACGAGTACGAGTGGCTCCGCGACAAGGAGTCCGCGGACACGATCGCCTACATCGAGGCGGAGAACGCCTACACCGAGCAGAGGACGGCGCACCTGAAGGGCCTGCGCGAGCAGATCTTCGAGGAGATCAAGTCGCGCACGCTCGAGACCGACCTCTCCGTGCCCACCCGGCTCGGCGACTGGTGGTACTACTCCCGCACGATCGAGGGCCAGCAGTACGCGCTGCACTGCCGCACGGCCGCCCAGTCGAGCGATCAGCCCGGCAGCTGGGACCCGCCGGTGCTGGAGTCCGGCGTGGACGTTCCCGGTGAGGAGCTGCTGCTCGACGGCAACCAGCTTGCCGAGGGCCAGGAGTTCTTCTCGCTGGGCACGTTCAGCGTGAGCCCCGACGGCACCCTGCTGGCGTACTCCACCGACTTCACCGGCGACGAGCGCTACACCCTGCGGGTCAAGGACCTCCGCACCGGCGAGATGCTCCCCGACGAGGTCCCGAACACGGTCGGCGGCGCGACCTGGGACCTCGGCGGCACCACGATCTTCTACTCCACCGTCGACGACGCCTGGCGCCCCGACAGGGTCTGGCGGCACACGCTGGGGACCGCCGCCGACGACGACGTCGTCGTGTTCCACGAGCCCGACGAGCGGTACTGGACCGGCGTCGGCCGGTCTCGCAGCGACCGCTACCTCATGATCGTCAGCGGGTCGAAGACCACCTCCGAATACCGCGTGCTGGAGGCCGACGACCCGACCGGGGAGTTCCGGGTCGTCGCCCCGCGCAGGCAGGGCGTGGAGTACAACGTCGAGCACGCCGTCGTGGCCGGCGAGGACCGGTTCCTGATCCTGCACAACCACGACGCCGTCAACTTCGAGCTCGCCGAGGCACCGGTCGACGCGCCCACGCCGGAGAACTGGCGTCCCGTCATCGCGCATTCACAGGACGAACGGCTCGAGGACGTCGACGCGTTCGCGACCCACCTGGTGGTGTCGCAGCGCAGCCACGGCCTGACCGAGGTCCTGCTCATCCCGCTCACCGAAGGTGGCTACGGTCCCGGCCACAAAATTCGGTTCGACGAGCCCCTGTACTCCGTCGGCCCGGCCGCCAACCCCGAGTTCGCCCAGCCCACCGTGCGCGTCGGCTACACCTCGCTGGTGACCCCGGCCTCGATCTTCGACTACGACGTGCGCAGCGACCAGCTGGTGCTGCGCAAGCGGACTCCGGTGCTCGGCGGGTTCGACCCCGGTGACTACGAGCAGCACCGCGAGTGGGCGAAGGCCGCCGACGGCACCGACGTGCCGATCTCGATCGTGTGCCGCAAGGGCACGCCGCGCGACGGGTCGGCGCCGCTGGTGCTGTACGGCTACGGCTCCTACGAGATCAGCAGCGACCCCGCCTTCGGGATCGCGCGCCTGTCGCTGCTCGACCGCGGCATCGTGTTCGCGATCGCGCACGTGCGTGGCGGCGGGGAGATGGGCCGGCACTGGTACGACCAGGGCAAGGTGCTGCACAAGAAGAACACCTTCTCCGACTTCGTCGACTGTGCCCGCCATCTCGTCGACCAGAGATGGACCCGCCCGGAGCGTATGGTCGCGCACGGCGGCAGCGCCGGCGGGCTGCTGATGGGCGCAGTGGCCAACATGGCCCCGGACCAGTTCGCGGGGATCGTGGCCGAGGTGCCGTTCGTCGACCCGCTCACCAGCATCCTCGACCCATCGCTGCCGTTGACGGTGATCGAATGGGAGGAATGGGGCAACCCGCTCGACGACCCCGAGGTCTACGAATACATGAAGTCCTACTCGCCGTACGAGAACGTCGAGGCCAAGGACTACCCCGCGATCCTGGCCGTGACGAGCATCAACGACACTCGCGTGCTGTACGTCGAGCCGGCCAAGTGGGTCGCACGTTTGCGGGCCACCCGGATCGGGGACAATCCCCTCTTGCTGAAGACTGAGATGGGCGCTGGTCACGGAGGGCCAAGCGGCCGCTACAACGCGTGGCGGGAACGAGCGTTCTCGTACGCCTGGGTCGTGGACATCCTAGGGGCTCCCCACCAGCCCCGCTGAACGGTTTCCGGGCCTCATCTGGGATCCTAAGAAGATCCTGAGGATGGCAACTTATCGGCTGCCAGGAACGTATTCCCTGTCACCAACGGAATCTTCGGCCGGGTACACGCGTTATTCGTGACATCCAGCGGGATTCACCAGGAAGGGAGCGCCCGTGGCAGACCGCCGTACGCAGGGACTCGACAGCACAGACGGGCGTGACAGCGTCGGTCTGTACCTTGACGAGATCGCGCGCACTCCCCTGCTCGACGCAGCCACCGAGGTCGAGCTGTCCAAGGCCATCGAGGCCGGGCTGCTCGCCGAGAGACTGCTGGCCGAGGGCCGGGTCGGACGGGCCAAGGGAGGCGCACCCAAACGCGCGTCCTCCGAGGAGCTGGAGTGGGTCGCGGCCGAGGGCCGTCGCGCCCGCGAGCGCTTCCTCAACGCCAACCTGCGCCTGGTCGTCTCCATCGCCCGCAAGTACGGTCGCTCGCAGATGCCGCTGCTGGACCTGGTCCAGGAGGGCAACACCGGGCTGATCCGCGCGGTCGAGAAGTTCGACTACGCCAAGGGCTACAAGTTCTCGACCTACGCCACCTGGTGGGTCCGGCAGGCCATCACGCGGGGCATCGCCCAGCAGGCCCGAGTCGTACGCCTGCCGGTGCACGTGGTCGAGGAGCTGAACCAGATCGGGTCGGCCCGGCGCACGCTGGAGCGCCAGCTCGGCCGTGACCCCGAGCCGGAGGAGATCGCCACCGAGCTCGGCATGACCGTCGAGCGGGTCATCGACCTGCTCGGATGGGGCCGTGACCACGTCAGCCTGGACACCCCGGTCGACGAGGACGGCGGCACCTCGCTCGGCGACCTCGTCGCCCGCGAGACCATGCCGGGACCGGACAGCACGTTCCTCGACGTCGAGTCGCGGGCGCGGCTGGAGTCGCTGATCGACGTGCTCGACGCGCGTGCTGCCGACGTGGTGCGCTCGCGGTACGGGCTCGGCGACGGCAAGCAGGAGAAGCTGGCCGACATCGCTGCCCGGCATGGCATCTCCGCGGAGCGGATCCGGCAGATCGAGCGCGAGGCCATCACCCGGCTGCGCCAGATCGCCGACCCGGATCTCGCCGCCTAGACCCTGGCCTTGAGCCGCTCGAAGACCTCCGCCACCTGAGGGCGGAGGTCTTCGCGCGTTCCGGTGTTGTCGATCACGTAGTCGGCGACCGCCAGCCGCGCCTCCCGGCCGGCCTGGGCCGCGATCCGCGCGCGGGCGTCCTCCTCCGACATGCCCCGGCCCTCGGCGAGGCGCCGAACCTGCACGTCCTCGGGTACGTCGACCACCACGACCGCGTCGAACCGGTCGGCCTGGCCGCTCTCGACCAGCAGTGGGATGTCGTGCACGACCACGGCATCCGCGGGTGCCTCCGCCTCGATCTCCCCACCCCGCTGCCGCACCCGAGGGTGGATGATCGCCTCCAGCTGCGTCCGGGCGGTGGGGTCGGCGAACACCCGCCGGCCCATGGCCGGGCGGTCGAGCTCGCCGTCGGGGCCGACGAGGTCGGGGCCGAAGGTGCGCACGATCTCCGCGAGGCCGGACGTACCCGCGGCCACGACCTCGCGGGCCAGCACATCGGCGTCGATCACCACCGCACCGAGCTCGTCGAACAGCCGGGTCACCTCGCTCTTGCCCGACCCGATGCCGCCGGTCACCACTACTCGCATCATGGGCGCCTCACGCCGCTCAGCCTCGCACAAGGGCTCACACCGGGCCCGCACGCCCGTGCACGCACCGGGCGATAGTGCGGTGGTCGGGCAGGTGACCGGCTAGGCGTGCGAGAACGTACGCCGGTAGGCCTGCGGGGTAGTGCCCCGCGCGGCGGCGAAGTGGTGCCGCAGCGTGGTCGCGTTGCCGAACCCGGACCGGCTGGCCACGAGGTCGATCGAGGCCCCGGACTCCTCGAGCAGCTGCTCGGCCAGCAGCAGCCGCTGGCTGGTCACCCACTGGTGTGGCGTAGTGCCGGTCTCGGCCCGGAACCGGCGCGCGAACGTGCGCGGCGACATCGCCGCACGGCGCGCGAGCGAGGCGACGTCCATCTCCTCGTCGAGGTGCTCCTGCAT
This sequence comes from Nocardioidaceae bacterium, assembly GCA_035557095.1. GTDB lineage: Bacteria > Actinomycetota > Actinomycetes > Propionibacteriales > Nocardioidaceae > JALZDI01. The sequence continues at coordinate 14,228 of DATMEB010000294.1, forward strand.
CCACGCGAGCAGCGGCCGGAGGGTGTCGGCGGAGGGCACGGTCACCGGGGTCTGCACGTACTGCGCCTGCCCGCCCTCGCGCTGCGGGGGTGTGACCATCCGCCGCGCCACGCTGTTGGCGACCTTGGCGCCGTACTCCTTGCGGATGAGATACAGACAGGCGTCGAGACCCGCCGCCGAGCCGGCGCTGGTCAGCACCGGGTCCTCGTCGACGTACAGCACGCCGCAGTTGACCCGCGCCTTCGGGAAGCGGGCCTCCAGCTCGTCGACGTACATCCAGTGCGTGGTGCACTCCCGGCCGTCGAGCAGGCCCGCCTCACCGAGCGCGAACGCCCCCGTGCACACCGAGAGCAACCGGGCACCCCGGTCGTGGGCCGCACGCAGCGCCTCGAGCACCGGGGCGGGCGTCGCCTCGTCCCGCGGCTTGGCGGGGATCGTGACCAGGTCGGCCTCGGCCACCCGGTCGAGACCGTGCTCGACGTCGAGGGCGAAGCCCATGCTCGTGGTCACGCGCCCGGGCTCGGCCGCGCAGACGGAGAAGTCGAATGTGGGACCGCCGGTGTCGGCGCGGTCGATGCCCCACGCCTCGCAGAGAACGCCCAGCTCGAACGGCGCGACGCCCTCACAGACGACCGCCGCGACCTTGTGGATGGCCATGAGACGAGCATGCCACAAACTTGGCAGTTTTTCGAGTATGCATGGCATATCTGCCACTCGTGGCGGGATCTGCAGCATAAGAGAATTACTGCCATGACCCTACTCATCCTGATCCTCGCCACAGCGATCGGCGCGTTGGCCCTCTGGTTCCTGAACCGGGTCATCGATGCGGACGGCTTCGGCCGCCGCCCCGCTCCGCGCTCCCACGCCGAAGAGCTCGACCCACGACCGTCGGCAGCGCGGTCACTGGCCCTCTGACCCCGACCCACAGACGGCGAAAGCCCCGCCCGGACGTGTCCGGGCGGGGCTTCGTCTCGTCGGGCAGCGGTGCCGCCCTGGGTCCTACTGACCGCCGGTGAGCTTCTCGCGCAGCGCCTGCAGCGCCTCGTCGGAGGCGAGCGAGCCGCCCTCCTCCTCCTGCTGCTGCTGCTGCGGCTGAGCCTGCTGCCGCTGCGGCTGCGGCTCGGAGGAGTACGACGACGCCTCGCCGGCCTCGACGTCGGCCTTCTGGGCCTCCTCGATCTGCTTGCGGTGCGCCTCCCAGCGCGCGTGCGCCTCGGCGTACTGCTGCTCCCAGACCGCGCGCGCCTCGTCGTAGCCCTCGAGCCACTCCCCGGTCTCGGGGTCGAAGCCCTCTGGGTAGATGTAGTTGCCCTGCTCGTCGTACGACGCGCTCATGCCGTACAGCGTCGGGTCGAAGTGCTCGTCGCTGGTCGGCGCGCTCTCGTTGGCCTGCTTCAGCGACAGCGAGATCCGGCGACGCTCGAGGTCGATGTCGATGATCTTGACCATCACGTCGTCGTTGACCTGCACGACCTGCTCGGGGATCTCCACGTGGCGCTCGGCCAGCTCGGAGATGTGCACGAGGCCCTCGATGCCCTCCTCGACCCGGACGAACGCACCGAAGGGCACCAGCTTGGTGACCTTGCCCGGCACGATCTGGCCGATCTGGTGGATGCGGGCGAAGTGCTGCCACGGGTCTTCCTGCGTCGCCTTCAGCGACAGCGACACGCGCTCGCGGTCCATGTCGACGTCGAGCACCTCGACGGTGACCTCGGTGCCGACCTCGACGACCTCGCTCGGGTGGTCGATGTGCTTCCAGGACAGCTCGGAGACGTGCACCAGGCCGTCGACCCCGCCGAGGTCGACGAACGCACCGAAGTTGACGATGCTCGACACGACGCCCTTGCGGATCTGGCCCTTCTGCAGCTGGGTGAGGAAGTTCTGCCGGACCTCGCTCTGGGTCTGCTCCAGCCAGGCGCGCCGCGACAGGACGACGTTGTTGCGGTTCTTGTCGAGCTCGATGATCTTGGCCTCGAGCTCACGACCGACGTAGGGCTGCAGGTCGCGCACGCGACGCATCTCCACCAGCGAGGCGGGCAGGAAGCCGCGCAGACCGATGTCGAGGATCAGGCCGCCCTTGACGACCTCGATGACGGTGCCGGTGACGACACCCTCCTCCTCCTTGATGGTCTCGATCGTGCCCCAGGCGCGCTCGTACTGGGCGCGCTTCTTGGACAGGATCAGCCGGCCTTCCTTGTCCTCCTTCTGCAGGACCAGGGCCTCGACCTTGTCGCCGACCGACACCACCTCGTGGGGGTCGACGTCGTGCTTGATCGACAGCTCGCGCGAGGGGATGACGCCCTCGGTCTTGTAGCCGATGTCGAGCAGGACCTCGTCCCGGTCGACCTTAACGATGGTGCCAGCGACGATGTCACCGTCGTTGAAGTACTTGATGGTCTGGTCGATCGCGGCGAGGAAGTCCTCCTCCGACCCGATGTCGTTGACCGCTACCTGGGGGGTCTCCTGGATCGCCGTAGGAGGTGCCTCTGTGCTGCTCGTCATGTACTAGTTGCTCCGATGGATGGATGTCGTCGTCCGTGCGCATGCGCGAGGACCCTTTTGATCGCGGTATGCCGAGCTGGCGACAGATTGCGAGCACGAGCCTGCTCCGTCCGAGGTCGTACAGGCCCACAGCGCATCGGCCAGTCTACGGGGCCCGCGCGATACGGTGCAACGCGGACACCTGTCAACCGGCGCCGGCTGACTCCATCGTCATATCCCGGTCAGGTCTCGCGCGCGACCGCGTGCAGGTCCTCGGCGTTCGCCACGGCGCGCAGCAGGTCGTGGGCGCGGTCGGCCGGCGCGTGCCGCCCGGCCCGCGAGGCGAGCTCGACCAGGGCCCAAAGGTCCGCGGCCCGGGCCCGGTCCACCAGGTCGTCCGGAGGCGCCGGAGCCAGCGCGCGGAACCGTTCCAGCAGCGGCTCGGTGAGCCCCGGGGCGCGCTCGTGCCGCAGCAGGTTGCCGAGGTCGGTGTACGGCGTACCCGCGTGCGCGAACTCCCAGTCGAGCAGCCCCGTCACCTCGCCACTGGTCGCGTCGACGAGAAGGTTCTTCGCGTTGAAGTCGCCGTGCGCGAGGCACCAGCGGTGGGTCGCCTCCAGCAGCGTGTCGGCGTGGTCGGCCACCCGCAGCAGCCTCTGCTGCTCCGCCGCACTCCACTGCGCCAGCGGGCCGTCGCGCAGGTGCTGTTCCGCCCAGGCGACCAGGCTGTCCGCCGGCGCGGACCGCGGGTCGACCTGCAGGGTCGCGTCCACGAGCTCGCCGGGGAGCCGGAACGGGATCCCGTTCAGCCGCGCGAGTACGCCGGCGACACTGTGCGCGAGATGTGCCCGCAGCGACGCGTCCGCGCTCGGCAGCACCTCGTCCAGCCGCCGGCCGGGCAGCAGCTCGGTCAGCAGGTACGCCGGGCCGTCGGCCATCTGCGGCGTCCGCAGGTCGAGCACCCGCGGCACCGGTACCAGACCCCGGACCAGGTCGAGCAGCGCAGCGTCGACCGCGGCCCGGTCCGGGCTACGCACGTACAGCCGCAGCACGGCCTGCTCGCCGGCCACCCCGACGAGGAAGGTCTCACCGCTGTGGCCGCCGGTCAGCGGAACGGCATGGGCGGCCAGCGCCTCCAGCGGGTCGGACACGTCGGGGATCCTGCCACGGACCCGGTGCCCGCGGGTCGCCCCGCAGACGGTCAGCGGGCGACGACCGTGAACCCGCCGGGCCGCACCGGAGCGCCCACGACCTGCCCGGTCGAGGAGGTCACCGCCTGCAGCCGACCGGCGGCGTCGTAGGACCGCACCGTTGCCACCCCGGAGCCCGGAAGGTCGACCTGGGCCACCCGCTGCCGCCTGTCGGCGTTCTGCAGCAGGGCGGTCCCGCCCTCGGCGCCGTGCAGCACGAGCCGGGACACCGGCCGACGCAGCAGGACCGCGTCGGCGGTGGCCGCGGAGGCGGCCTTTCCGCCCACACGTGCGCGCAGCTCGGACGCGCCCGACGGCAGCAGCCGTGGCAGCGTCCGGGGCAGCAGCGCGCCGGGCGCCTCCGAGACGCCCTGGGCACCCGCTCCGCCGGTGGCGACCCGGCCGAGCGACCGGCCGCCGGACGCGAAGCCGACGTCCGGCGCGTCGCGCCCCTGCCGGACGTGCACGACCGGCGCTACGATTCGGGGCTGCCGTGCCGGGGCGACCTTCCAGCGCGCCGTCGCCGTACCCGGACCGAGCTCCAGGGCCGAACCGCTCCATAACGACTCCCCCGTCCATGCCGGCTCGGGGGTGACGACGCGTGCCTCGCCGGTCGTGCTCGCGCTCTCCGCCTCGACGACGTCCACGCCGTCCTGCTCGGCCAGCGTGGTCGAGGCCTGCGCCGCCGGCGCGAGGCTCGGGTGGGCGTCGAGCGCGAGCATGGACAGCAGGCCGTGGATCGTCGACTCGGCGCCGGAGTTGCGGTTGAGCACCCCGTCACCGCCGATCCCGTCGTAGGTGCGTCCAGTCGACGGGTCGTACATCGCCTCCCCGGCCGGGTTGGCGCCGAAGTACCACGCCGCGGTGATCGCGGCCAGGTCCGCGAACCCGGGGACCCGCGCCTGCTCCCCGACGGCGAGCAGCGACTGCAGCCGCGAGTCCACGCCGTAGGCGATCTGGGTCGGGTCGGAGGGGCCGGGCAGCAGCCCGTTGACCGGACCTGTCGAGGTCAGCAGGTACGGCGTGAACGTGCCCGAGTCGCGGACCGCCGGGCGGAGCAAACCCGGCCGGTCGAGTGCTCCGGCGGCGCGCGCGAGCGCGCCCGGCATCTGCGAGGCCCACGCATGCCACATCGACCCGGAGTGCGTCCACGGCAGCACCGCGCCGTACGGCCAGTCGCGGGTGTCGCCCGCGGACATCGCGGCGATGCCCGCGGCCAGCCGGCCCAGCGCTGTCGCAGCCCGCCGCCGCAGCTCGCCGCCGGCCGGAGCCGCCTGCACGTAGCTGGTCAGCCCGAGCACCGCCTCGGCGCTCGCGTCCGCACCGTCGACGACGAGCCAGGCCGGCACGCGCCGCCCGTCGGAGACCTCCCACGTCCCGTAGCGCGACAGCACCTGCCGCTCCAGGGCGCCGACGGCCAGGGCAAGGCGGTCCTCGAGGAACGCAGCGAACCGCGGGTCCTGCCCGGCGAAGGCGGCGTAGCCCTCACCCAGTGCCCACACCGTCCGCGCCAGCCAGTACGACGGCCCCGAGTCGCTCGGGTCCGGCAGCTCGGCCGGCTCCGCGCTGGGGTTGAGTGTGCCGTCGGGCTGCATCCACAGCACGACGTTGCCTGTGTGCGGGCCGCTCGCCGTCTGCAGGTACGTCACCGCCCGCAGCAGCTGGTACGCCCTTTCCCGGCTGTGCTCGTCGCCGAACTGCCGCCAGTGCCGCAGGTAGACCACCGCGGCACGGGTGACGTCGTCGGCGTTGAACGCGCCCTGCGACCAGGTGTTCGTCTCCGGGTCGTGGGTGCCGCCTCCGATGCGCTCGTACTCGCTGCCGGCGCGGCGATCGGCGTACGTCCACAGCACGCCGAGCGATGGCTCCTGCGCGAGCCGGTACGTCGTGTGCCGCGGCTGCCGCGGCGGGGCCACCTCGTCGTGCAGGAAGTCGAGGTGCGCCAGGTTGGTCAGCCTGCCGTCGGCAGCGGCCGCGTTCGCGACCGGGCCGGCCGGGGCCGTCGCGACGCCGGCCAGGGCCAGTGCGCCGACCAGGACGGCCAGCGCCAGCGCACGCGGCTTCAGTGGGCTCATCCTGGGACTCCTCGTCCGGTCGGTCGACGGCCTGGCGGAACCTGCGCGGCGAACTAAAGCGGTTTAGTGCACCGGTGTCAAGGGACACGGTGGCGGCTACTCTCCTGGCGTGGCTACCTACCGATCGGTCTCCCCCGACGAGACACTGCGCGCCAACCGCCGCGACTGGGACCGCAGCGCCGACGACTACCAGGCAGAGCATGGCGAGTTCCTGCGCGACGTGGGCTTCGTCTGGTCGCCGGAGGGACTCGACGAGGCCGACGTCCGGCTGCTCGGCGACGTCCGGGATCGTCGAGTCCTCGAGGTGGGGTCCGGTGCCGGGCAGTGCGCGCGCTGGTTGCGCAGCCAGGGCGCGACGGTAGTGGGACTCGACCTGTCCCTGCGCCAGCTGCAGCACAGCGCCAGGATCGACGGGGGCACCGGGATGCACGTGCCCGTCGTGTGTGCCACGGCGACGTGCATCCCGCTCGCCGACAGCAGCTTCGACCTGGCGTGCTCGGCCTTCGGTGCCCTGCCGTTCATCGCCGACGTCGAGGTCGTGATGTCCGAGGTGGCCCGGGTGCTGCGGCCCGGCGGCCGGTGGGTCTTCGCGGTGACGCACCCCATGCGGTGGATGTTCGACGACGACCCGACCGAACGCGGGATGCGCGTCACGCGGTCGTACTTTGACCACACGGCGTACGTGGAGGAGGACGAGCAGGGGCGCCCGTCGTACGTCGAGCACCACCACACGCTGGGCGACTGGGTGCGTGCGGTCGTCTCTGCGGGCTTCGTGGTCGAGGACCTGGTCGAGCCGGAGTGGCCGGAGGGCCACGAGCGCGTGTGGGGAGCCTGGGGCCCGGTGCGCGGGAGGTACGTCGCGGGCACCGCGATCCTGGTCTGCACGAAGTCCTGACCGGCCGGCGCGAGCGCGGGCAAAGACGGACACTCTCCGACACTTCGGCCGCGGCTGTTGACACATCGGGCACTAAACCGTTTTAGTGCGCCGGTGACCGCACGCCGCAAGCCGACGATCGAGGACGTCGCCCGCCTCGCGAACGTCTCCAACGGGGCGGTCTCGTTCGCGCTCAACGGCCGTCCGGGCGTCAGCGAGGCCACCCGTCAGCGCATCCTCGCCGCCGCGGACGAGCTGGGATGGTCGGCCAACTCCACCGCGCGGGCGCTGTCGTCGTCGCGGGCCTTCGCCGTCGGTCTCGTGCTCGCACGGGCACCCGAGCTGCTCGGGGCCGACCCGTTCTTCGCACCGTTCATCGCCGGCGTGGAGTCGGTGCTCGCGCCCCGGGGCCAGTCGCTGGTGCTGCAGGTCGTGCAGGACCGGGGACAGGAGACGGTGTACCGGCGGCTCGCGGCATCCGGTCGCGCAGACGGGGTGTTCCTCACGGACCTGAACGTGCGCGACCGCCGGCCCGGACTGCTGCGCGAGCTGGGTCTGCCCTGCGTTGCCGTGGGTCGGCACCGAGGCCGGCACCGGCTGCCGTCGGTGGCTCTGGACGACCGGGCGGGGATCGCCGCAGCCGTGGACCACCTGGTGCAGCTCGGGCACCGGCGTATCGCGCACGTCGCCGGGCCGACGCGGTTCGTGCACGGCGCGGACCGTCGCGAGGCCTGGGCCGCGGCCCTCGAGCGGGCCGGTCTGCCGGAGCAGCCCTGGGTCGAGTCCGACTTCACCGCGGCCGGCGGTGCCGCCGCGACGACCGAGCTCCTGGCCCGCCGCAGCCGGCCGACCGCGATCGTCTACGCCAACGACCTGATGGCCACCGCGGGACTGCAGGTGCTCGCAGCACGTGGCGTTCGGGTGCCCGACGACATGTCGGTGACCGGCTTCGAGGACACGCAGATCGCGGCGTACCTCGCTCCCCCACTCACCTCGGTGTCCATCGACGTCGTGGCCTGGGGGGCCCGCTCCGCCGAGTCCCTGCTCGCCGTGGTCGACGGCGACGACCCCGGAAAGGTCGAGCTCCCCGAGCCGGAACTCATCGTGCGCGGGTCGACCGGACCCGTGCCCTAGCCCGTTCAGCCTCCTCGTCCCCGACCTGGAACTCCCCGACGACCACCACCGCCAGCCCCACGAAAGGAACCACCCACCATGCGCAAGAACCACGCCGCCCTCGCGGCAGCTGCGCTGGCCGTCTGCCTGACCGCCACGGCCTGCGGCGGTGGCGACGACGCGGCCGCCCAGGCGCAGACCGCCAAGGGCCCGATCAAGATCTGGCTCTCGAACAACCCCGACGAGCTCGCGTGGGGCAAGCAGATGGTGAGTGCCTGGAACGCCGCGCATCCCAAGGAGAAGGTCACGGCGCAGGAGATCCCCGCCGGCAACAGCTCGGAGGAGGTCATCGGCGCCGCGATCACCGCCGGCAACGCGCCGTGCCTGGTCTTCAACACCGCACCGGTCGCGGTGCCGCAGTTCCAGAAGCAGGGTGGCCTGGTGTCGCTCAGCTCGTTCGAGGGGGCGGACGCCTACATCGAGGAGCGCACCGGCGCCAAGGCCGAGCAGTACAAGTCGGAGGACGGGCAGTTCTACCAGATGCCGTGGAAGTCCAACCCGGTGATGGTCTTCTACAACAAGGGTCTGTTCGAGGAGGCCGGCATCGACCCGGAGAATCCGCCGCTGTCCACGTACGACGAGTTCCTGCAGACCAGCCGCAAGCTGGTGGACAGCGGCACCTCGCAGGCGGCGATCTGGCCGGCGCCCTCGTCGGAGTTCTTCCAGTCCTGGTTCGACTTCTATCCGCTGTTCGCGGCCCAGTCCGGTGGCCATGCGCTGGTGGAGGACGGCCAGGCGCAGTTCGACTCCGAGGCCGGAACCGCGGTCGCGGACTTCTGGGCCTCGATGTACGAGCAGGGTCTCGCGCAGAAGGAGCTCTACAACGGCGACGCGTTCGCCGACGAGAAGGCCGCGATGGCCATCGTCGGGCCGTGGGCGATCGCGGTCTACGGCGAGTCGATCGACTGGGGAGCCGTCCCCGTCCCGACCGCGTCCGGCATGCCCGCCGAGGAGGTGTCGACGTTCTCCGACGCCAAGAACGTCGGGATGTACACCGCCTGCGAGAACCAGGGAACCGCCTGGGAGGTGCTGAAGTTCGCCACCAGCGAGGAGCAGGACGGCGCGTTGCTGGAGACGTCGGGACAGATGCCGCTGCGCCAGAACCTGCAGCAGGTCTACCCCGACTACTTCAAGCAGAACCCGGAGTACGTCGCGTTCGCCGACCAGGCCGAGCGGACCGTCGAGGTGCCGAACGTCGACAACTCGATCGAGATCTGGCAGACGTTCCGTGACGGCTGGACCGAGTCGGTGATCTTCGGCAAGAGCGCGCCGGACGCGGCCCTGTCCGACGCGGCCGAGGAAGTCGACGGTCTCGCCGGTCAGTCATGACAGCAGGACCCCAGAACGCTGGCCCCCACAACACCGGGCACACGGCCAGACGCCGCCGCTCACCGGTGACGGCCGCCCTCGGCCGTCATCCGGTGGGCGGGCTCCTGGTGGCGCCGTACGTGGTGTTCCTCGTGGCGGTCTTCGCCTACCCCCTCGGCTTCGCGGTGTGGATGAGCTTCCACGACTACTTCTTCACCGCGCCGGGGGTGACGGTCGAGCGGCCGTTCGTGGGCCTCGACAACTACGTCGCTGTCCTCAGCGACCCCGACGTACGTCAGGCGTTCCTCAACATCGTCGTGTTCCTGGTGATCAACGTCCCGCTCACGGTCGCGGTCGCGCTGCTGCTCGCCGCGGGACTGAACCAGGCCATTCGGATACGGACCCTGCTGCGGGTGGCGTACTACGTCCCGTACGTCACCGCCAGCGTGGCCGTCGTCGGCGTCTGGCTGTTCCTGTTCAACACCAACGGCCTGGTCAACGACGTGCTCGGCCCGTTGGCGCCGGACCCCTCGTGGCTGGTGAACTCGCTGCTCGCCATGCCCAGCATCGCGTTCTTCGTGGCCTGGAAGCAGCTCGGCTTCTTCGTGCTGGTCTACCTCGCGGCATTGCAGAACGTGCCCAAGGAGCTGTACGAGGCGGCCGCGGTCGACGGTGCGTCGCGTGTGCGCACGTTCTTCGCGGTCACGGTGCCGGGTGTACGCCCGGCCACGGTGCTGGTGGTGATCCTCGCGACCATCACCGGCGCGAACCTGTTCACCGAGCCGTATCTGCTCACCGGCGGTGGCGGACCCGACGGCGCGTCCACGTCGCCGGTGCTGCTGATGTACCAGCTGGGCATCGAGCAGGGGAACCCCGACACCGCGGCCGCCATCGGCGTGCTCCTGGTGCTCGGTGTCCTGCTGCTGGGACTGGCCAACCGACGCTTCGTGCGGGGAGGTGACTGACATGGCCGCTCGCAACCGCAGGCGTACCAACTCAGGCACCGCGCTGCGCACCGTGTTTTTGGTTCTGGGCGCGGTGGCGTTCCTGTTCCCCTTCTACTACATGCTGATCGGCTCGCTGCAGGCCGAGCCGGACAGCACACCGTCCGGGCTGCTGCCTCGCGACAATCTGACCCTGCACAACTATGCGGACATCAACGAGCGGGTCGACCTGCTGCAGTCGCTGGTCAACTCGGGGATCTTCACCGGCGGTGTGATCCTCTGCACCCTCGTGTTCGGGGTGCTCGCGGGGTACGCGCTGGCACGGCTGCACTTCCGCGGCCGCGGCACGGTCTTCGCGATGGTGCTGCTGGTCCAGGTGGTGCCGTTCCAGCTGCTGATGATTCCGCTGTACGTCATGGTCGTGCGCACCTACGGGCTGGCCGACAGCCATCTCGGCATGATCCTGCCGTTCGCGATCAACACCACCGCGGTGTTCGTGTTCCGGCAGTTCTTCCTGCAGCTGCCCGACGACCTGTTCGCGGCCGCTCGCATCGACGGTGCCGGTGAGCTCCGGGTGCTCTGGTCGGTCGCGCTCCCGCTCGTGCGCCCCGCGCTGCTCACGGCGACGCTGCTGACGTTCATCGGCCCGTGGAACGAGTTCCTCTGGCCCTTCCTCATCACCAAGGAGGCGGACATGCAGCCACTGGCGGTCTCGCTCGCGAACTACATCAACAACGTCGCCGGCCGCGCGGCGAACCCGTTCGGCGCGATCCTCGCCGGTGCGTGCGTCCTGGCAGCGCCGGCGGTGGCCCTGTTCGTCATCTTCCAGCGACACTTCACCTCGACCGACCTCGGCTCGGGTGTGAAGGGCTGAACCCCATCTCTGCAATCTCTCGAGGAGATCCGATGCACCAGAGCGCACCCGCGACCTTCCCGCTGGGGCCGTTCCGGCCCTACGAGGGCAACCCCATCCTGCGTCCTCGCGGTGACGGCTGGGAGTCGGGTCACGTCTACAACCCCGCCGCCGTGGTCAAGGACGGCCAGGTGGTGCTGCTGTACCGCGCGCACGCCGAGGACCTCGTCTCGCACGTCGGCTACGCGACCAGCGACGACGGGATCAGCTTCGACCGGCTGCCCGACCCGGTGCTGAGCCCGAGCGAGGACTACGACGTACACGGGTGCGAGGACCCGCGCGTGACCGAGGTCGACGGCGTCTACTACCTCACCTACACCGGCTGGGACCGCAAGAACGCCCAGCTGTGCCTGGCCACGTCGACAGACCTGGTCACCTGGCGCAAGCATGGTCCGATGTTCCCGGACTTCAACACGTTCAAGCCGTCGCCGGACGCGCCGCCCGGGCCGTGGAGCAAGGCGGGTGGGATCCTGTCGACTCCGGTCGACGGTCGCTACCTCATGTACTTCGGCGAGGGCTCGATCTACCACGCCTGGTCCGACGACCTGATCCACTGGACGCCGTCGTCGAACGACGAGCCCGTGATGACACCCGAGCCCGACACGTACATGTCGTTCCTCGTCGAGGTCGGTCCGCAGCCGGTGCTGACCGACAACGGCCTGGTCCTGCTGGTGCACAACGCCGCCGTCAAGAACAGCGACGGGTCGGTCCGGTACACCTGCGGCCAGGTCCTCATCGACCCGAGCCGGCCCGGGGAGGTACTGGCGCGGATGGACCGGCCCTGGCTGGAGCCGCAGACGTTCGAGGACACCCACGGCCTGGTGTCGAACGTGACCTTCGTCGAGGGGCTGGTGCACTACAAGGACGCTTGGTTCGCGTACTACGGGCAGGCCGACTCGACACTCGGCGTCGCCGTGCACCGGCTCGGGGAGCGCTACGGCGCCGAGGACGCGGTGGTGACCGCGCGGGGGGCTGCACCGTGACCGGTGACACCTGGGCGGCGCGCGCCCCGCAGGGCTGGCTGACCAGCCCGGCGCACCGGCGCTGGCTGGAGGGCGAGACCGACCACCTGCTGGCGCTGCTCCCGGCGGCGCGGCACCCTGACGCCGACGGTGGCTTCGGCTGGCTGGACGCCCGCAACGCGCTCGAGCCGCGCCGGCCGGTCGAGCTGTGGATCACCAGCCGGATGACGCACGTGGCCGCCCTGGGCCATCTGCTCGGCCGGCCGGGCAACGCCACGCTGCTCGATCACGGGGTCCGCTCGCTGCTCGGCCCGTTCGCCGACGCCGAGCTCGGCGGCTGGCACGCGGCCAGGCCCGACCAGGCCGGCGTGCCCGCGCTCCAGCCGAAGGAGGCCTACGGGCACGCCTTCGTCGTCCTCGCGGGCGCGAGCGCGACCGTGGCCGGGCACCCCGACGGCCGGGTGCTGCTCGACCGCGCTGTGAGCGCGCTGATGGGCCGCTTCTGGGAGGACGACCACGGCATGGTCGCCGACGCCTGGGATCCGGCCACGGGGTCGCTGGACCCGTACCGCGGCGTCAACGCCAACATGCACAGCGTCGAGGCGCTGCTGGCGGCCGCCGACGCCACCGGCGACAGGTTCCTGCTCGGCCCGGCACTACGCATCACCACGCGGGTGGTGCACGAGTACGCCCGCACGCACGGCTGGCGCATCCCGGAGCACTTCGACACCGACTGGCGACCGCTGCTGGAGTACAACCGCGACAAGCCGTCGGACCCGTTCCGCCCGTACGGCGCGACGGTCGGGCACTGGCTGGAGTGGTCGCGACTCACGCTGCAGCTCCGCGAGGCGCTCGGCGCGAAGGCCGCGCCGGACTGGATGCTGGAGGGCGCATGCAGCCTGTTCGACCAGGCGGTCCAGGACGGCTGGGCGGTCGACGGCGAGGACGGGTTCGTCTACACCGTGGACTGGGACGGCAACCCGGTGGTCCGCGAGCGGATGCACTGGGTCGCCGCGGAGGCGACAGCGACCGCGGCGTGCCTGTGGAAGGCGACCGGAGACCCGCGGTACGCCGGCTGGTACGAGACCTGGTGGAACCACATCGCGACCGTGCTGCGTGACCGCGTACACGGCTCCTGGCACCACGAGCTCGACAACACCAACGCCCCGAGTGGAACCGTCTGGCCGGGCAAGCCGGACCTCTACCACGCCGTGCAGGCGACGCTCATGCCGCGGCTCCCGCTGGCTCCGTGCTTCGCGGTCGCGCTCGCGGCGGGTCTGCTGCAGGACTGACGAGCCGCTGGCCCTGCCGGTGTCAGCGGCCGAGGATCAGTGGCCCGCCTCGTGCCAGGTAGGGCCGACGCCGACGGACACGTCGAGCGGCACGAGCAGCTCGGCGGCAGCGCCCATCTCTCGGCGTACGAGCGCCTCGAGCCGGTCGCGCTCCCCCGAGGCCACGTCGAACACGAGCTCGTCGTGCACCTGCAGCAGCATCAGCGAGCGCAGCCCCTCCTCGCGCAGGCCCCGGTCGACGCGCAGCATCGCCACCTTGATGATGTCGGCGGCAGAGCCCTGGATGGGCGCGTTCAGCGCCATCCGCTCGGCCATCTCGCGACGCTGTCGGTTGTCGCTGGTCAGGTCGGGCAGGTAGCGCCGCCGGCCCATCGTGGTCTCGGTGAAGCCGCACCGGCGGGCCTCGTCGACGAGGCCGCGCAGGTAGTCGCGCACCCCGCCGAACGTCTCGAAGTACTCGTCCATCAGCTGCCGGGCCTCCGAGGTCTCGATCCCCAGCTGCTGGGACAGGCCGTACGCCGACAGACCGTAGGCCAGTCCGTAGTTCATCGCCTTGATCTTGCTGCGCTGCTCCGGGGTGATCGCGTCGGTCTCGACGTCGAACACCCGGGCCGCGGTCACCGAGTGGAAGTCGCGACCGGACCTGAACGCCTCGATCAGCTGCTCGTCACCCGACAGGTGCGCCATGATCCGCATCTCGATCTGGCTGTAGTCGGCGGTGAGCAGACAGTCGAACTCCTGGCCGACGACGAACGCCTCGCGGATGCGCCGGCCCTCCTCGGTGCGGATCGGGATGTTCTGCAGGTTGGGGTCGGTCGACGACAGCCGACCGGTCGCGGCGATGGTCTGGTTGAACGTGGTGTGGATGCGGCCGTCGTCGGCGACGGTCTTGAGCAGCCCCTCGACGGTCTGCCGCAAGCGCGTGACGTCGCGGTGTCGCAGCAGGTGCTGAAGGAACGGGTGCTCGGTCTTGATGAACAGCTGCTGCAGTGCGTCGGCGTCGGTGGTGTAGCCGGTCTTGGTGCGCTTGGTCTTGGGCATCCCGAGCTCGTCGAAGAGCACGACCTGCAGCTGCTTGGGCGATCCGAGGTTGATCTCCTTGCCGATGACCGCGAAGGCCTCGTCGGCCGCCTCGCGGACGTGCTGCGCGAACTCCGCCTCGAGGCTCTCCAGGTGGTCGACGTCGACCGCGATGCCGGCACGCTCCATCGCCGCCAGGACCGGCACCAGCGGCAGCTCGACCGTCGCCATCAGCTCGGTGCCGCCGCTCTCCTCGACCTGTTGGTCGAGGGCCTCGGCCAGGTCGACCACGGCCCGCGCGTGCACCATCGCGATGTCGGCGCTGGAGTCGTCGCCACCGGTCTCGAACGTGAGCTGGCCGGAGTCGGACTCGTCGCTGCGCAGCTCGCGCTTGAGGTAGCGCAGGGTGAGGTCGGCGAGGTCGTAGGACCGCTGGTCGGGGCGGGCAAGGTAGGCGGCCAGCGCGGTGTCGCTGGTGATGCCCGCGATCGGCCACCCGCGGGCGGACAGCGCGAGCGCCGGGCCCTTCGCATCGTGCAGCGCCTTGGGCAAGGCCTCGTCGGCCATCCACCGCGCCAGCGCCACGTCGTCCTCGGCGGACACATCGCTCGCGTCGACCCAGGCAGCGGCTCCCTCGGCGGTCGCGAGCGCGACCGCGAGCACGTCACCGCCGCCGCGGCCCCAGCTGCCCTGCACGTGGACCCCGGTGCGGGTGTCCCCGGCCGCGTGCTTGTCGAGCCAGCCGGCCACGGCGCCGGGCTGTAGCCGCTCGCCCTGGATGTCGAACCCCTCGTCGCTCACCGGCTCGTCGACCGTCAGCGTCTGGAACAGCCGGTCGCGCAGCACGCGGAACTCGAGGCCGTCGAAGATCTTGTGCACCTCTTCGCGGTCCCACGGCTGCATGACCAGGTCGGTGGGCTCCACGGGCAGCGTGAGGTCACAGACCAGCGCGTTGATACGCCGGTTGCGGATCACGTCGGCCAGGTGGGTGCGCAGCGACTCGCCGGCCTTGCCCTTGATCTCGTCGACCCGGTTGACCACCTCGTCGAGGCTGCCGAACTGGTTGATCCACTTCGCTGCGGTCTTGGGGCCGACGCCGGGCACGCCCGGCAGGTTGTCACTGGACTCACCGACCAGCGCCGCGATGTCGGGGTACTCGCCGGGGACCACGCCGTACTTGTCCTGCACGGCGGCGGGCGTCATGCGCGCGAGGTCGGACACGCCCTTGCGGGGGTAGAGCAGCGTGACCCGGTCGCTGACCAGCTGCATGGCGTCGCGGTCGCCGCTGCAGATCAGCGTCTCGTAGCCCGCGGCGTAGGCCTGTGTGGTGAGCGTCGCGATCACGTCGTCGGCCTCGAAGCCCTCGAGCTCGACCGTGGTGACCCGCAGCGCCGCGAGGACCTCCTTGATCAGCGAGACCTGTCCCTTGAACTCCGACGGTGAGGCGGAACGGTTGGCCTTGTACTCGGCGTACTCCTCGCTACGGAACGTCGCCCGGGAGACATCGAACGCCACCGCGATGTGCGTCGGCTGCTCGTCACGCAGGACGTTGATGAGCATCGAGGTGAAGCCGTAGACCGCGTTGGTCGGCTGGCCGGTGGTGGTCGAGAAGTTCTCCACCGGCAGCGCGAAGAAGGCGCGGTAGGCCAGCGAGTGGCCGTCGAGCAACAACAGCCGCGGGGGATCGGCCGAGGTCCCAGCAGAGGCTCCAGCGGAAGTCCCAGCGGAGGTCACGGCCGGGGTCGCAGCAGTAGGCACATGGCGACTGTAGCCAGAGCCACCGACAACGGGGAAACCCCGTCTCCGGGCGTGGGAACCGTCAGGTCACCGTCAGGTCGCCGGCCTGGCGCCGCCGGGCCGACGCCTGGCGACGGCGCAGGGTCCGCAGCCGTTCGACGACCACGTGGCCGTCGGCGCACGCGAGTTCGGAGGCCTTCGCCAACCGCTCCTGCAGGGCGGCGACCGACGTGGCACGCACCGTGGCGATGGACGTGAGCCCCAGCCGGGCGAAGAACCGGTTCGCGTCACGGGCCGCGGCCGAGACGTTGACCACCAGGTGCTTGGTCTCCTTCTCGTCGGCCCAGGCGGCCGCGAACCCCAGCAGGGCGCGTCCGACACCGCGGCCGCGGTACTCGCTGTGCACGAACAGGTGACCGACGCGGACCGTGGTCTCCTCGTGGATCGGCGAGAGCGGCGCACGCTGCAGGTACGCCACACCGACCACTTCGTCGTCGATGACGCCGAGCAGGATCCGCTGCTCGGGATCGAGCGCCAGGTTGCCGATGGCCCGGCGCGCCGACTCGACGCTGGCCGGGGCCATGCGCGCGCTGGCCTCGATGTTGTTCTCCCACATCCCGACCAGGACCTCTGCGTCGTCGGGTAGGGCATCCCTGACATGGACAGGGTTGCGGGCCACGGCCCACCTCACTTTTCACTATGCCCCGAATTAGCTCCCACGCGGAGCCGTAGGCTCTGCCTGTCCGCGCGGACCAGGAGGAGACAGTACGCCGATGGCCGCGTGGGCGGAAGTGTCGACGCCCATCATGAACTATCCGCAGTCGCACGGTCACGGAGGGGGTACGAAGACCGTTGTTTCCCGGCATCGGAACGCTGGTGAACGTCGCGGCGGTACTCGTCGGGTCGACGATCGGCGTGCTCCTCGGCCATCGCCTGCCGCACCGCACCCGTGACGTGGTCACCGACGCCCTGGGCCTGGTCACGCTGATGATCGCCGCCCTGTCCGCGGCCGCGGTCGTCGACCCGGCCCTCGAGGGCGCGGTGGGCCCCAGCGCGCCGGTGCTCATCGTGCTGGGCTCGCTGCTGCTCGGCGGCATCGCGGGCTCGCTGCTGCGGATCGAGACCCGGCTGGAGGACTTCGGCGGCTGGCTGCAGCACCGGCTCTCACGCGGAGCCGGGTCTGAGGACCGCCGACGGTTCATCGAGGGCTTCGTGACCGCCTCCCTGGTGTTCTGCGTGGGGCCGCTCACCATCATCGGCTCGCTCAACGACGGCCTCGGCAACGGACCCGACGAGCTGTTCCTCAAGGCCGCGCTGGACGGCTTCGCCTCCATCGCGTTCGCGGCCTCGCTCGGCTGGGGCGTGGCAGCCTCCGCGCTCGCCGTGCTGGCGGTGCAGGGCACGCTGACCGCGCTCGGCGCCGCGGTGGGCGGGTTCCTGCCCGAGGCGCACCTGGCGGCGCTCACCGCGGCCGGCGGCCTGCTGCTCGTGGGCGTCGCGATCCGCCTCCTGCGGCTGCGGTCCCTGCCCGTTGGCGACCTGCTCCCCGCGCTGGTGGTGGCACCGCTGCTCACCCAGCTGGTCATGGCCGTGCGGTAACCGTCAGGGGCAAAACGGTGGTGGTTGCTGTCTTGGGCAACAGTTCGGTGACGTTGGCTGAGTCGGCCTGCCCCACCTGGCAGTTCTCGCTATGCTCCCGCAGAACCCGAGCCGGGGTTCGCCGATCCGAGCTCCGGCTTTCGCAGGCTTCAGACCCGACAGGAGTCCGTACGTGCAGGTGCGAGCAACCGCGACCCTCGCGCTCGTCCTCGGCGTTCTCGGCGTCACCCTTGCCATCCCCTCGGCCGCGAGCGCAGCACCTCCCGCGGCGGTGCCGGCGACGACGTCGATGGTGCACGCCTCCCCCGAGGACGAAGGACCAGCGATCTCAGGCACGCTGATCAACGAGAGCGACCCAGGCAGGCCCAAACCCGTCGAGGGCGTCGAGGTCACGGTGCTCGACGAGTCCGGCAACGAGGTCGGCACCGCGACCAGCGACGCCCAGGGCACGTTCACCATCACCGTCCCCGACTCCGGTGACTACCTCGTCCAGGTCAACGTCGACACGCTCCCCGAGGGCACATTCCTTCGTGACCCCGGTGACGTCGAGAACACCGTCACGATCACCGGCTTCGACGTGACCGTGCAGTTCCCGATCGGCCCCGACACCAGGGATCCGACGGGCCTCTGGAACGACATCGCCGACCGCACCACGACCGGCATCCTCTTCGGCCTGATCCTGGCGCTCTCGGCGCTGGGCCTGTCGATGATCTTCGGCACGACGGGCCTGACCAACTTCGCGCACGGCGAGCTGGTCACCTTCGGCGCCATGGTGGCACTGCTGCTGAACACTGCCGGGATCCACATCATCCCGGCGGCGTTCATGACGGTTGTGATCTGCGCGTTCGCCGGGTGGTTCCAGGACGCGTTCCTGTGGCGGCAGCTCCGCAGGCGCGGGACCGGTCTGATCGCGATGATGATCGTGTCGATCGGTATGGCGTTGTTCCTCCGGGCGATGTACCAGTACATCATCGGCGGGACCCGGCGGCCCTACGAGCAGTACGTCACCGCCGAGCCGATCGAGCTGGGGGTGCTCACGATCCCGCCGCGTGACCTGGCGATCGCCGGCGTCGCGCTGGTCGTCCTGATCGCTGTCTCCTTCGCGCTGCAGACCACCAGGATGGGCAAGGCGATGCGCGCCGTCGCCGACAACCCCCCGCTGGCCGCCTCGTCCGGCATCAACGTCGACCGGGTGGTCTCGATCGTCTGGATCGGTGGTACGGCGCTCGCCGGGCTCGGCGGCATCCTGTACACGCTCATCTACCAGATGGACTACCAGATGGGCCTACGGCTGCTGCTGATGCTGTTCGCGGCGGTGATCCTCGGTGGCATCGGGACGATCTGGGGGGCGATGCTCGGCGCCATGATCGTCAGCCTGTTCACCGAGCTCTCGACGCTGGTGCTCCCTGCCGAGCTGAAGTACACGAGCGCGTTGTTCGTGATGATCCTCATCCTGCTGTTCCGACCGCAGGGCATCCTCAACCGCGCGCAGCGGGTCGGCTAGGGCAGGGAGGAGCCACGTCATGGATTGGGCACCGATCTTCACCAACTCCATCCAGGCCGCGATCGGCCCGGAGGCGGTGGTCTACTGCCTGGCCGCCATCGGCCTGAACATCCACTTCGGCTACACCGGCCTGCTGAACTTCGGCCAGGCCGGGTTCATGGCGATCGCGGGCTACGGGCTCGCGGCCTCCGTCGTCACGTTCGGCCTGCCGTTCTGGCTGGCCCTGCTCATCGGCCTCGGCGGCACGGTGGTGTTCGCGCTGCTGCTGGGTGTACCCACGCTGCGGCTCAGAGCCGACTACCTCGCGATCGTGACGATCGCAGCGGCCGAGATCGTGCGCCAGCTGCTGGGCTCGCAGGCGCTGCGCGACTGGTTCGGCGGCAAGGACGGCCGGCAGGGCTTCAGCGACCCCCTGCGGGCCATCAACCCGTTCACCCAGGACGTCGACCTCGGGTTCATGAGCTTCAGCCCGTTCGAGTTCTGGGTCATGGTGATCGGCTGGATCCTCGTGGCGCTGTGCTGCCTGGTGGTGTGGGCGCTGATGCGCAGCCCGTGGGGTCGCGTGCTGAAGGCGATCCGGGAGGACGAGGACGCCGTGCGCTCGCTGGGCAAGAACGTCTACGGCTACAAGATGCAGTCGCTCATCCTGGGTGGTCTGATCGGTGGCCTGGCAGGCTTCATCATGGGACTCAGCCGGTCGTCGATCGTGCCGGACAACTTCCAGGCCGACATCACCTTCTTCGCCTGGACCGTGCTCCTGCTCGGCGGTGCGGCAACCGTGTTCGGCCCGGTGGTCGGTGCCATCCTGTTCTGGCTGCTGATCAGCGTGCTGGGCAACTTCTTCAGCCAGGCCACGGCCGGGCCCGACCCGCTGATGCCGGTGTGGCTGATGGACCAGAACCAGGCGAGCCTGGTCCGGTTCATCGTCCTGGGTCTCGCGCTGATGTTGCTGATGATCTTCCGGCCGCAAGGTATCTTCGGTGACAAGAGGGAGCTCGCGATCAATGCCCGATGAACCAAGGACCGAAGCGGCTGCGGCCAAGGACGCGGCCGCTGCTCTTGCCGACGTACCCCGCGAGCCCGGCGCACCCAAGCCCGACCCCATTCTGGTCGCCGACGACATCGTGCGCAGGTTCGGCGGCCTGACGGCGGTCGACGTCGAGCACGTCGAGATCCAGCGCGGCGTGATCACCGGGCTGATCGGTCCCAACGGTGCCGGCAAGACCACGTTCTTCAACGTGCTCACCGGGTTCGACCAGCCCGACAACGGCCACTGGGAGTTCAACGGCAGAAGCCTCAAGGGCACGGCCGCCTACCGGGTCGCCCGGATGGGCATGGTGCGCACCTTCCAGCTGACCAAGGCGCTCAGCCGGCTCAGCGTCATGGAGAACATGCGCCTCGGCGCGACCGGTCAGCGCGGCGAGCGCCTCTGGCAGGCCATGCTCGCGCCGCTGTGGCGATCACAGGAGACCGCCAACACCGCACGCGCGGAGAAGCTGCTCGACCGCTTCAACCTCGGCGCGAAATCGGCCGACTTCGCCGGCTCGCTGTCCGGCGGCCAGCGCAAGCTGCTGGAGATGGCGCGCGCTCTCATGGTCGAGCCCGAGCTGGTGATGCTCGACGAGCCGATGGCCGGCGTCAACCCGGCGCTCAAGCAGTCGCTGCTGGGGCACGTGAAGTCGCTGCGCGAGGAAGGCATGACGGTGCTGTTCGTCGAGCACGACATGGACATGGTCCGTGACATCTCCGACTGGGTCATCGTGATGGCACAGGGCAAGATCATCTCCGAAGGGCCGCCCGAAGCCGTGATGGGAGACCAGCGCGTGATCGACGCCTACCTCGGCGCCCACCACGACGCGGCCCTCACGGAAGAGGAAGAGGAGCAGATGCTCGCGGAGGCCGAGCGGGCCGCGGAGGCCGAAAGGGCCGCCCAAGGGAGACGCGCATGACCGAGAAGACGACCGACCGCAGCGCCCACCTCACCGGGGCCGAGGGCGCGGTCCTGCGCGCCGACGACGTCGTGGCCGGATACCTGCCCGGCGTCGACATCCTCCCCGGCACCGACCTGTACTGCCAGCCCGGTGAGCTCGTCGGGATCATCGGGCCCAACGGCGCCGGCAAGTCGACGCTGATCAAGGCGCTGTTCGGCCTCGTGCGGATCAGCAGCGGCAAGGTGCTGCTCGACGGAGACGACGTCACCAACGAGCGCACGGACCGGATGGTCAGCAAGGGGCTCGGCTATGTCCCGCAGACCAACAACGTCTTCCCGAGCCTGAGCATCGAGGAGAACCTGCAGATGGGCGTCTACCAGTCGCCCAAGCGGTTCTCCGAGCGGTACGACTTCGTCACCGGGCTGTTCCCCACCCTGCACGACCGGCGCCGGCAGCGTGCCGGTTCGCTGTCCGGCGGCGAGCGGCAGATGCTGGCGATGAGCCGGGCGCTGATGATGGAGCCGTCCGTGCTGCTGCTCGACGAGCCGTCGGCCGGTCTCTCCCCCGCCATGCAGGACGAGGTGTTCGTGCAGACCCGGCGGATCAACCGAGCCGGCGTCTCGGTGGTGATGGTGGAGCAGAACGCCCGTCGCTGTCTGCAGATCTGCGACCGCGGCTACGTGCTCGACCAGGGCCGCAACGCCTACACCGCCTCGGGCAAGCAGCTCATGAACGACCCGAAGGTGATCGAGCTCTACCTCGGTTCGCTGGCCAAGGCCTGAGCCCGTTCGCGCCTTCTAGGCGGGAGCTCGGCGTACTCTCGGCAGCCGGCACCGACGGCAGACAAACGGAAGGGCCCGGCCTGGTTGGCCGGGCCCTTCGCTTGGGGGATGAGGGGTTGTGACTAGGAGATGTCACCCTCGACGTAGTCGACGTTGGTGAAGTTGTTGTTCGCGCCGTACTCGAAGATGCCGATCGTGGCGGCCGACGGGCTGCCGGTGCCGTTGAAGTTGACCGGACCCGAGACACCCTCGTAGTCGATGTCCTGGTCCTGCTCCAGCATCTGCGCGCACTCCTCGAAGGTGGTGCACGCGGTGCCGCCCTCGGAGACGTCCCGCAGGTTGGCTGCGAGGGTCGCCCCGGAGTCGTCACCACCGGCGACGGCCGCGAGACCCAGCAGCATCGACGCGTCGTAGGACTCCGGACCGTAGGTGAAGCTGTCCAGCCTCGGGTTGATGTCGAGCAGCCGCTGGCGGAAGTCACCGGTCAGCTCGGCGCCCGGGTAGGTCGCGCGCACGCCCTGCAGCGTCCCCTTCGGGAACTCGCCGGAGTAGTCGGCAGTGTTGCCGTCGACGAAGTAGATCTGCTTGTCGGCGGGCCCGATGTTGTTGCGGACCATCTCGGGGATGATCGAGGTCGTCTCCTCGAAGCCGATCAGGATGATCGCCTCCGGGTCGCCGGCCGCGACCTGCTGCACCTCGGAGCTCCAGTTGGTGGCCTCAGGGGTGTAGAAGACCTTGTCGACCACCGTGCCGCCGGACTGCTTGAAGACCTGCTCGGCCTGGTTGGCAAGGGCCTCGCCGTACGCCTCCTGGCGCGCCATGATCGAGACGGTGTCGTGACCGTCCTGGGCGACCAGGTTGGCCAGCACCGCACCCTGCAGCACGTCGGACGGGGCGGTACGGAAGTAGAAGCCGTTGTCGTCGCAGTTGTCGAACGCCGTCGAGGTGTTCGCCGGCGACATCTGGACCACACCCGCGCTCGAGATCTTGTCGAGCACGCTCAGCGAGACGCTGGACGACGCCGCACCGACGACTGCGTCGGCATTGGCGTTGAGCAGCTTGTCGGTCTCGCTCGGGGCGATGTCGGGCGACCCGTCGCCGGAGTCTGCCTGAACCAGACGCACGTCCTTGTTGAGGACGCCGCCGGCCTGGTTCATCTCCTCGATCGCGAGCTCGACGCCCGCGACCTCCGGGGGCCCGAGGAAGGCGAGGTCGCCGGTGAGGGGCAGCAGGCTGCCGAGCGTCAGCTGGCCGTCACCCTGGGCCGACGGCGGAGTGGGACACTCCTGGGCGGCCGGGTCCGCCGACTCGCTCGGGGCCTCGCTCTGCGTCTGCTCGTCCTGCGGGGCGGCGGTGTCGTCGCCACCCCCGCCACAGGCACTGAGCACGAGGAGCGCGGCAGCACCGGCGGCGGCGGTTTGCCAGGCACGGATAGGGCGGTTCATGGACCCTCCGAAGATGGTGAAAGAGGCCGTGTCCGCCAGATCGGCGGGCAGGCGCTGTCCTGTGGCAGCGAACCTACTGCCTCGCCCACCACAGAGGGTGTCCTAGACGCAAATGCATCTGCGTCGTTGCTAACTTGTGACCTATGTCGGTTCTGACAGTACCGACAGGCTCAGTCGCTGCTGTCAGCACACGTCATCACAGGAGCCGAACGCTCACTCCCCGCGGTCGGACTCGCCGTCGGATTCGCCGTCGGACTCGTGTTCTGAGTCGCCGTCTGACTCACTGGCCGCACCGAGTGCGGGACCGTGGTCGATCACCCCCTGTGCGACCTCACGCATGGAAAGACGCAGGTCCATCGCGGTCTTCTGGATCCACCGGAACGCCTCCGGCTCGGTCACTGCGAGTGAGCTCTGCAGGACGCCTTTCGCGCGGTCGACGAGCTTGCGCACCTCGAGCCGGTCGGTGAGGTTGGAGATCTCGTGCTCGAGCTCGGACAGCTCGGCGAACCGGCTCACGGCCATCTCGATCGCCGGAACCAGGTCGTTCTTGCCGAAGGGCTTCACCAGGTAGGCCATCGCGCCGGCGTCACGTGCCCGCTCCACCAGCTCGCGCTGACTGAACGCCGTCAGGATGACGACCGGCGCGATCCGCTGCCGGGCGATCCGTTCCGCGGCCGAGATGCCGTCGAGCTTGGGCATCTTCACGTCCAGCACGACCAGGTCGGGCCGGTGCTCCTCGGCCAGCGCGACCGCGGCCTCGCCGTCGGCGGCCTGGCCGACCACGTCGTAGCCCTCCTCGGCCAGCATCTCCGAGAGGTCGAGCCTGATCAGCGCCTCGTCCTCGGCCACGACCACGCGCCGGGCGGGCGCGGGCGCGGGGTGTTCCTCTGCCGTGTTCACGCCCGACAGGCTAGCG
>DATMEB010000295.1:0-7689 GCA_035557095.1 Nocardioidaceae bacterium
GCCGCGACGCCGGTGTCCAGCAGCACGCATGGCTCGTCCCCCACCGTCCACGCGTCATGTCCGGGGTCGAGATCCAGAACGTCGCCGGGGCCGACCGTGATCTCGTTTCCGTCGTCGAAGCGCACAGTCATCTGCCCGGACAGGCAGATGCCGGTGTGGTGGGTCTGGCAGGATTCCGTGCCTGCGATGGGCTTGACGTCGTTCGACCAACGCCAGCCTGGTTCGAAGACGCCGCGACCGATCGTGAAGCCGCCGAGGGTCACAACGTCCACGTGTCCATGGGCTTTGAACGGTCGTCGCTCGTGCGGGGTGTCGATGTTCTGTGTGTCGGACATGAGACGCCTCCGTTGGCGTGGCCAGTGGTTTGCCGGAACGGCCCGGACGACAGTCCCGTCTCTCATCACCATGCTGCACGCCCCGCGGCCCTGGCGTGACACGTTCGGGCTAATGGGTCTGTTGCAAGGTTGGCAGAGGGCACGAGCGATTCGGCGGCACCCACCGCGGCAGCTCGCCGAGCAGGGCGGGCAGGGGGTTGCGCGCTATCGGGTGAGTACCGCCCAGACGGTCTTGCCCACGGTCTGCGTGCGCAGCACCCCCCAGCAGTCGGCGTGCTCCTGGGCGAGCAGGAGCCCCTGTCCGCCGAGCGGGTATGCGAACGGGTCGACGGACTGCACCGTCGGCCGGCCACCGGCGCGGTCGTGTACACCGACGCGTACCCGTTGCCCGATCCGGCTGAGCGACAGGTCGACCACCGTGTGCGCGTGCAGGATCGCGTTCGTGACGAGCTCGCTGACCACCAGCTGCACCGTGCTCGCCATCGTCGACAGGTTCCAGCTGTGCAGGGTGTCGGCCGCGAACGCTCTGGCGTGGTGGGCACTGGCCGGCAGGGGGAGCATGCGCAGGTGCGCGCGCTGCACCGGGCGGATGCTCCGGCGCGCTGCGGTCATGGCCTCGTCCATGGTGGCGGTGACGACGACCTGGCTGGTGGCGGGGTGGGTACGCAGGCGATCGCGGGCGGCGGGGTCCGGCACACAGGCGGCGACCACCGTGCCCGGCCAGGCCGACAGGTAGCTGGCGACGGGCGCGAACACGTCGACGACCTGCGGCAGTGCTGCCATGCCGGTCAGGTCACAGACCACCATCTCCGGTTCGGTGGCGAGGAGCTCGATGAGCTCGGCACCTATGTCGCTGGGCAGGCGACTTCGGCCCCACACCACGGCGACCTCGGTCTCGGTGCGCGGGACCGTGAAGGTCTCCTGGGGCATGCTCACGTACCTGCTTTGTCGTGCTGGCGTTCGATGCGCCTCGTGGACTCTGTGAGGAATCCTGAGAGAAGCCCTGCGTAGCGACCCGCACCGCGCCCGGTCCGTGCGCCACGGCGGGCCGAGTTGCGACTGTGCCGGTCTCGGTGCGCCAGGACGGCGCCCGCGGCGGGCTGGCCCTGTTGGACCATGGTCGGTCGCAGACCGACAGGTAGCTGCAGGTCCCAGCGTTCCTGGACAGCCCGGAACGAGTCGCGTTGGCGAGCCGGGCCGGATAGAGGTGACATCGATCGCTTCCTTCACCAGACAGATCCCCGAGTCCCAAGCGGCACTCAACAGATGCACGGACGCGAGGTCGGAGGTGTTCAGACCAAATTGCGTTTGCGGGCCACGGCATCGCGAGTGCCGTGGACTCAGCGATCAAGGGACTCAGCAGTCACGTCCGGTGTTGATGCAGGCCACAGCACGGGCCATCAACGGCTGCGGCATCACGTTGATGAAGTCCGCGTGGTCGGTCAGCGGGCTACGCTTCTGGTCCGGCAGCGCGTCGACGGTGTACTCCTGCCCAGGGGGAACCGTGTAGGTCAGTCGCACCTGCAGCCGCGGGACCGGGAAGGTGCTGGGAGGACAGCTGCCGTCGCGCGTCGGGAACGCGACATGCGCACGGTGGTCGGCACTGTCGATGCGCCGCCCGTCCCAGCAGCTCGGGAACTCGAACATCCGCACCACCCGCTGCCCGGAGGGGCACCGGGGATAGAGGAACGTGTACCTGCCCGGCGAACCGGTGCACCCCCAGCGCGCCAGTGCCACCGGGTCGGCGGACGTGGCTGCCTTGGAGTCACCCGCGACGATCCGTAGGAATCGCGGCATCGCGACGACCTGGCTGGTCGAGCTCCCCTCGAACCGCACCTGAACCGAGGACGGATGCAACACCTCGCCGCCGTGTGCGCCGTGTGCGCCGTCGGCAGAGAGTGCTGCACGCAGAACCGGCCAGTAGTACGTGGACGTGTCGCCGTTGCTGCAGGTTGTCGACGCCGCGGCGAGGCTGGAGTCGGTGGAGTAGGCGTCCGTCGACACGTTTCCCACGTACTCATGCAGATGGTGGGCGCCTCCCCGCTCGCCGGGCGCGGTGATCAGATTGTCGTGATTGCGGTGTCCGTTCCGATTTCGACCGCAATCGGACAGGAACGAGCCGGTAGAGGCCTCCGGCCCCGCGACCGTCGGGCCGGGCTGCTGGCGCGGCACGTTCTCGATGGCGACGTAGAAGTCGCCATCGACCGACGAGCTCGAATACCTGGCCCAGGCGATCACGCACGCCACCACGCCGAGAAGAACTGCCACAAGTGACGCGATCGCCCGGGTCCCGGGGCCAGCATGCACCCGCACCACTGTGCCACCGAACAGTGCGCGGTCGCTCCCTGGTCGTCGTGCGACCTCAGAACGTTACGGAGACGAAATGATCGCCATCCACGTTGTCGACCTCCACCGCGGAGATGTCGGCGGGGTCCACCAGCGCCGTGCCGTCCAAGGAGGTTCCTTCAGCTTCTCCCTCAGCCGAGACCAGCCAGCTGCCGGCCAGCCGTCGGGTTCCGTCGGCGGTGACCACCCACAACCGGCAGCGCTGACCCTGGGGGATGCCACTGACCGCGGCGTTGATCCTGACCCAGCCGTCCGCGGGGAGCACCCGCACCGTCATCCGTCCCCGTGTCCGGGGGTCGGTATGCGAACCGACGCGAGTGCCCTCAGGCAGCGGCTCGGCCGTCGGCTGCGCAGTGGGTGTCGGGGACGCCAGCTGAGAGTCCTCCTGCCCGGCGACAACCACGCCACCCACGGCTCCCACCACGACCATGAGGACTGCGGCGACGCCGACCGCGAGCCGTCGGTGCAGCAATGCCCGCTCCGACTCCGCTCTGACCTGGCGTGTCGTGCGCTGCAACAGGAGACAAGCCTCGTCGGGAGGGCCGTTCAGCAGAGCCTCAGGCGGCATTTCCCGTAGCAACGACGCAGACTCTCGTAGTTCGGAGAGATCTCGGCGGCACTGCTCGCACCCGGCCAGGTGTTCCTCGAGCGCAGCCTGCTCGTCGGGCTCCAACGCGTTCAGGCTGTACGCGGCTAGCGTGCCGGGGTCGTGCTCGTCGCGTGTCATCGCGATACCCCCTGCAGCCTGTCCGCCTGTCCGGCCCAGTCGCGCAGTGCGCGCAGCGCGTAGTAGGACCTCGACCGGACCGTGCCGGGCGGGACCCCAAGGGTGTCCGCCGCCTCGGTCGCGCTCTTGCCATTGAGGTAGATCTCGACCAGCACGTCGCGGTGTTCTTCCGACAGTGTCTCCAGCGCCTGGCGCACGAGCATGGTGTTCACCACCGTCTCCGCGTGGTCACGTGTGGTCGCTGCCGGCTCCAAGGACTCAGCCACTTCCTGGGGTCGCGCATCTCGCGCCCGGGCGCGGTCGATGACCAGGTTGCGGACCACCGTGAGCAACCAGCCACGCACCGACCCTTCGCCATTCACCAGGACCTCCGGATGGCGCCATGCCCGGACCAGCGTCTCCTGGACCACGTCCTCGGCCGTCTGTCGGTCTCCGAGAAGTCGAGTCGCGTAGGCCAGGAGCGCACGGCCGTGCTCCTGGAACACCGCCCCGACCAGCGCCTCATCAGCAGCCGGCCGTCGTCGGGCCCTTCCCCGGCTTCCCAAGGGCGGTCTCCCTCCGTTGACGTCCGACCGGGTCCATCCTCCGCACTGTCTACACGTCGCAGGCGGCGTGCCCGTTCAATCATTCTCTTGGCACGCCGACGCAGCCACCGGGAGCAGCCGCCCTCGCCGGCGGGCGGTCGGGCAGCCTCGCAGGTGCCCAGCCGTCGGGGCTGTCTGTCGCTGGCGCAGTCGTCATGCTGCAGGGTGCGGGCCACCGAGAAGGGCTTCAGCAGGCTGGGGCGCGGGTATGACCCCCCGTGATTGTCCCTACTGGACCTTGTCGGGTAATGCTGTCCACCTGTAGGCATCGACACGTCCGCGGCGCGATGCGGGCCGCTAGCAAGGGGAGACTCGAGTGACACTTGCTCGTATCGCCATCGTGAACCGCGGAGAAGCAGCGCTCCGGCTGATCCACGCCGTGCGCGAGCTCAACGCCGAGACCGGCGCGCAGGTCGAGACGGTGGCGCTCTACACCGACGCGGAACGTACGGCCACGTTCGTGCGGGAGGCGGACCTGGCCTACCCCCTGGGGCCCGCGTCCGCCCGTCCGTACCTGGACCAGGCCGTGCTCGAGCGCGCACTGCGCGACACCGGGGCCGACGCCGCCTGGGTGGGATGGGGCTTCGTGGCCGAGGACCCGGCCTTCGCCGAGCTGTGCGAGCGGCTCGGCGTGGTCTTCATCGGGCCCAGCGCCGAGGCGATGCGCAAGCTCGGCGACAAGATCGGCTCGAAGATGATCGCTACGGAGGTCGGCGTGCCGATGGCGCCGTGGAGCGAGGGCGCCGTCGACGACCTCGACGCCGCGCTGGCTGCCGGCAACCGCATCGGCTACCCCCTGATGCTCAAGGCCACCGCGGGTGGAGGAGGACGCGGCATCCGGGTGGTTGGCTCCGACGAAGAGCTCACCGAGGCCTTCGACCGCACCAGGGACGAGGCCGACCGCGCCTTCGGCAGCGGCGTGGTGTTCCTGGAGCGGCTGATGACCGGCGCCCGGCACGTCGAGGTGCAGGTCATCGCCGACGCTCACGGCAACGCGTGGGCCCTCGGCGTACGCGACTGCTCGGTGCAGCGGCGAAACCAGAAGGTCATCGAGGAGTCCGCCTCGCCGCTGCTGACCCCCGAGCAGAACGAGGAGCTGAAAGAGGCAGCCGAGCGACTGGCGCTGGCCGTCGGCTACCGCGGGGCGGGCACGGTCGAGTTCCTGTACCACCCTCAGGAGAAGACCTTCGCGTTCCTCGAGGTCAACACACGGCTGCAGGTCGAGCACCCGGTCACCGAGGTGACCACCGACATGGACCTGGTGAAGGCACAGCTGCATGTCGCCGCGGGTGGCCGGCTGGAGGGCACCCGTCCGCCGGAGACCGGCCATGCGGTCGAGGCCCGGCTGAACGCCGAGGACCCCGACCGCGACTTCATGCCCTCGCCGGGCCGGATCTCGTTGCTCCACCTGCCGGCCGGGCCGGGGATCCGGGTCGACACGGGCGTGAGCGAGGGCGACACCATCCCGCCCGAGTTCGACTCGATGATCGCCAAGATCATCGCCTACGGACGTGACCGGGAGGAGGCGCTGGCGCGCCTGCGCCGCGCGGTCTACCAGACCACCGTGGTCATCGAGGGCGGCTCCACTAACAAGAGCTTCCTGCTCGACCTGCTCGACCAGCCGGAGGTGCGGGACGGCACTGCGGACACGGGCTGGATCGACCGGGTACGCCGGGAGGGCCGCCTGGTCTCGCACAAGCACTCCGGCGTGGCACTGGTCGCTGCCGCGATCGAGGCGTACCGGGACCAGGAGCAGGTCGAGCGGCTGCGGCTGTTCGAGACCGCTTACGGCGGGCGCCCGCAGGTGCAGCACAAGGTCGGCCGGCCCATCGGGCTCAAGCTGCGCGGGGTGACCTACCAGGTGACGGTGACGCGGACGGGTCCGCACCGGTACCGCGTCGGCATCGGCACGGACGGGGACCTGCAGATGGTCGACGCCGACCTGGAGCGCCTGGACGCTTACTCCGCCCGCCTGCTGGTCGCCGACCAGCGGTTCCGGCTGGTGTCCGCGACCCACGGCCCGGTCAACCTGGTCGAGGTGGACGGTGTCACCCACCGGATCACCCGGGACGAGGGTGGCGTGCTGCGGTCGCCGGCCCCCGCCCTGGTGGTCTCCACCCCGGTCGAGGTGGGTGCCGAGGTGGAGGCGGGCGCGCCCGTGCTCGTGCTGGAGAGCATGAAGATGGAGACCGTGCTCCAGGCGCCGTTCCGGGCGCGGCTCCGGGAGCTGCTGGTCTCGACCGGCTCCCAGGTGGAGACCGGAGCAGCCCTCGCGCAGCTCGAACCGCTCGCCGAGGACGACGACGAGGCCGGGGAGGCCGAGTCCGAACCCGGCGTCGACCTGTCGCTTCCGGGCATCGGTGCGGAGGCGTCCGCGCCAGAGCGTGCCGAGCGTGAGCTCGAGGACCTGCGCGGCATGCTGCTCGGGTTCGACCTCGACCCTCGCGACGAGGGCCGCACGCTCAGCGAGTACCTCCGCGCCCGGGAGGAGCTTGCCGAGGCCGGCCGGCTGCCGCTCAATGCGGAGATCGACCTGCTGCAGACCTTCGCCGACTTCGCCGAGCTGAGCCGCAACCGCCCGCTGGACGAGGAGGAGCACACCGAGAACCGCGTCCACAGCCCGCGCGAGCACTTCCACACCTACCTGCAGAGCCTCGACCCCGACCGGGGTGGCCTGCCCGACGCCTTCCGGGAACGTCTGTCGAGAGTGCTGGAGCGCTACGGCGTCACCGACCT
The DNA here is from genome assembly GCA_035557095.1 of Nocardioidaceae bacterium. Taxonomy (GTDB): domain Bacteria; phylum Actinomycetota; class Actinomycetes; order Propionibacteriales; family Nocardioidaceae; genus JALZDI01. Next base: position 6,729 of record DATMEB010000295.1, read on the forward strand.
CGAGCGCACCACCGAGCTGGAGCAGGCGGTGTTCCGGATCTTCCTCGCCCAGCAGCGGTACACACCCGAGGTGCAGCTGGCCACCTCGCTGCTGCGGGCGTGGCTGGCCGAGCCCTGTCCACCACAGCCCGTAGACGAGGAGGCGCACGAGGTGCTCGACCGGCTGGTGGTGGCCACCCAGCTGCGCTTCCCCGTGGTCGGTGAGCTGGCCCGGAGCGTGCGGTTCCGGTGGTTCGACCAGCCGCTGGTAGACGCCGCACGTGCCGACGAGCTGTCCGGTGTGCGCGACGAGGTTGCCGCGCTGGCCGCGGGTCCCGACGAGGTGCGCGACTACGGCGCGCGGATCGACGCGCTGGCGGCGATCCCGGAGCAGATCGTGCGGTTCCTCGCCGAGCGACTGGAGCATGGCATTCCCGAGCGCGAGCCGATGCTGGAGGTGCTGGCGCGTCGGCACTACCTCGAGCATGAGCTGCATGACCTGCGCTGGCTCGGGGCCGACGGCCGGAAGCTCGTGGTGGCCGACTACATCCTGGACGATCGCCGCACGCATCTGGTGAGCACGGTCGGGACGGTCGGTGAGCTTGCCGACAACGGCGAGCTCGTCGACGCACTGGCGGACCAGGTGGCGGCGCGGCAGGCAGGACACGAGGCGGTCGTCGACCTGTACCTGTCGTGGCCGCAGATGCCCGAGTCGACCGAGATGGCGTCGGGGGAGCTGGCGCGGCTGCTGGCCGACCTGCCGCTCATGGGAGAGGTACGCCGGGTCGCGGTGGCGGTGTGCCCCGGAGGCGGTCGCCCGGTGTCGTACTTCACCTTCCGTCCCGGGGAGTCCGGCGTGGTCGAGGACGAGCTCGTCCGCGGCATCCACCCCATGGTCGGCCGGCGGCTGAACCTGTGGCGGCTGCGCAACTTCACGATCACCCGGCTCGAGGCGCCCGAGGACGTCATGCTCTACCACTGC
>DATMEB010000296.1:0-2922 GCA_035557095.1 Nocardioidaceae bacterium
GGGGGCACGCGGATCAGCCACAGGTCGATGCCCGATCTGCTGGCCCACCCGTGGGCGACGTCGAGGCTGAGCAGGGCGTCGGTGTCGAGATGGGTGCAGCAGCTGAGATCTAGCCGCGCGTCGGTGCTGTCGGTGCGCGTCAAGAGACGATGCAGGTGCGCGTGCAGGGTGCTGCTGGTGTGCGCGGTCAGCGGCCCGATGACGGCGATCACCGTGGGGCTTCCGCCGTCGGTGGTACGCAGCTCCAGGGCAGTCATGGTGTCGTTCCTCTCGTGACTCGGGTCGACGTCATTGCGGGCCGCGGCGTCGTAGGCGTGCGCGCAGCCGGTCGACTTCGGCCTGCAGATGCCGGGTCTCGGCCTCGAGGGCGAAGACGTGCTCGATGCCGGCGAGGTTGAGACCGGCAGCGAGCAGGGTTGTGATCCGGTTGACGGCGTCGAGGTCGTTGCCGCTGTAGCGGCGGGTGCCGCCCTCGGAGCGTTGGGGGTCGAGCAGGCCCTTGGCCTCGTAGGCACGCAGCGTTTGTGGGTTGACCCCGGTCAGTTCGGCCGCCACCGAGATCCCGTAAAGCGCCCGGTCAGGATCGAAGTCGCTGCTCACGGGGTCCTCCGCGACCTGTTTGTGGGGTGTCCGACAGGGGGTGATGACCGGGGTACCAGCGGGTGCCTCCGCGATATCGGCTGCCCCGCCGCGGTGATCTCGGACAACCGGACGGCGGCGTCTGGATCGGTACGGCCGCTCACATCGCGGTGGATGGCCTTGACGAGGCGTCGGTGCGCGGCCGTGAACTGCTCGACAGTGGCTTGGGCGGGTTGCCCCAGGACCGCCAGGGCGGCGAGTCCCTGTCGCGTATCGGGGTTGGTCATGACGATCACCTCCCTTGACATCTGTGTACCAGATTTTACTTGACTTGTTCAGATCGCCATGGAAAATCTCTGGTGAGCGATATAGATCATGCTCTGGATGGTCGAAGTCGATCGGCCACCGGGGCGATACCGAGGGGAGGCTGACTGCTCATGTTGATGAGGACCGATCCGTTCCGTGACCTCGACCGGCTGACCGAAGCCGTCTTCGGCACAGCGGCCCGCCCGGCAGTGATGCCGATGGACGCCTACCGCGACAACAACACCTTCGTGGTCCACCTGGACCTGCCCGGCGTGGACGCCGGCTCCATCGACCTGACCGTGGAGCAGAACGTCCTCACCGTGCACGCCGAACGTAAGCCGCCTCTGGCGGGCAGCGCCGAGCAGGTCGTCGCCGAGCGCTCCTACGGGGTGTTCAACCGCCAGCTGTTCCTCGGCGACACCCTCGACGCGGACAACCTCTCGGCCGACTACGACGCCGGGGTCCTGACCATCACGATCCCGATCGCGGAGAAGGCCAAGCCCCGCAAGGTGGCGGTAACCGGCGGTTCGGCCCGCAAAGAGATCAACAGCTAGCACGGACCGCCCGGCAAGGCGTTGCCCCTTGGGGGTGCCCCTGCGGCGTCTTGCCGGGTGACCCCGCCCGGTAACGGTCTCACTGGTCATTGAAGGGCTGATGGCGCTGCGCAGCCTGGCTGCTAGTGAGCGCCGTGCTGATACCGGGACGCCTGCCTGGTCGGCCCCTGTTCCCCTCGAGCAGCGGGCGGGGGCCGGCCAGGGCCAGGACGGGCTCGTCCGGGACACCGGTGAGTATGCCCCGGAGGTTCGTGTGTACCGCTCGACAGACGTACGGCAACGACCCCTACTCGGCCAAGAGCCAAGCCGCAGACGGGAGAGAGCCTCTGGGGCATCCACACCGTGGTGGACTGCAACTGCATCCGCCACGCTCAATCGAGGCGAGCCGCACACCCGCGGCCAGGGCTGCTGTGAATGCGCGTCAGGGGCCTACGCGCACACTTGTGCCCGGCTGCAGCGCGCGCAGTCCTCGTCGGTGCACGGCCCACCCCACGGCGATCAGCAGCACACCGAAGGCAAGGAAGCCGAGGTCCCACGACAGCGGAGCACCGAGATCGTCGCGCACGTGGTGGATACCGAGCACCTGATGGTCAACGACCCCCTCCACGACGTTGAACAGACCCCACCCGAGCAGCACCAGGCCGAAGTGAAAACTCCACGTCGGGGCCAGCCGAGCATCTCGCCAGGCTCTCAGCAGCGTGATCGAGCCCGCCAACACGCAGACCCACGTGAGGACATGGAAGAAGCCGTCAAAGACGATATTGGTCTCGAGCCCTGCGACCGTGGTCACCGGATAGTCGCCCACGTCGGTCACCATGTGGTGCCACTGCAGCAACTGGTGCAGCACGATCCCATCGACGAACCCGCCGAGACCGATCCCGAACAGGAGCCCAGACACCCTGGACGGCGGCCTACTCGTGAACCCGGGTTCCCGATCGGCCGCAGTCATGCCGGCGCGTTACCCACAACGTGCGCTGGAAAACGCTGGTACGACACACCCCGGGGAACTGACCGGCGGCAATGGACTGGCGACAGTCAAACTCGACTGGCGTGGCCTCGTCCGCTGGAGCGTTCAGTCGGGAGCGCTATTCATCTGAGTGCGCTGTCAGTCAGCGCGCTTCAGGCGTCACCCATCACCAGACCCTCAATGGTGTGCTTCTGCGTGATCGGCGTCAGCTTGTCCACGATAGGGCATTCGATGTGCTCCCGGACGCGTTCTGGCAGCGACTCCCAATATGCACGGGTGACCGCGAGATCGTGATGCTCGTCCTTGCCCGCACCGGGTGCGTCGACACCGAGTACCAGGACTGGCCGGGTTAGCTGCGAGTGGTTGTCGGTGCCGCGGTGGATGGTCAACGCCGAGCGGGCCGAGATGTCGCCCATCCGCGGGTACTTGCGCACGGCGAGCTCCTCGTAGCGGTGGTACTCGCTCTTGTCCGGGAACATGCCGTGCTCGAACTCGTCACCCTGCTCCCACTGCGTG
>DATMEB010000297.1:0-4000 GCA_035557095.1 Nocardioidaceae bacterium
ACCAGAGTCCGGGCAGCCGCGGCCCGTATGGCTCAGGGACGCACGACGGCCCCGGTCACCAGCGGCCGGGCAGCGGCCCCGTGGTGCCAGGGGAGGTCGTCGACGACGAGTGACGCCCGTCAGGCGCTGTTCTTGACCTTGCCAGAGGAGCGCTTGCCGGACTTCGAGCTCGAACGGCTCGTAGTGCGGTGCAGGTGCACCGGGCCGATCTCACCCGCGCGCAGCAAGGTGAGGCGCTCGGAGAGGATCTCCTCGAGCTCGGGGATCGAACGGCGCTCACGCAGCATGTCCCAGTGCGTACGAACCGGCTTCTCCTGCTTGGGGTCCGGCTCAGCGCCGTCGACGAGCCGCGCCTCGGCGCCACACCGGGCGCACTCCCAGACCGTGGGAATCTCGGCGTCTTCGGCCATCGGGATCTCAAACGCGTGCCCCTTCGCGCAGATGTACGCCACCTGCTGGCGTGGCGCGAACTCGATGCCGCGCTCGTCCTCGAAGCTCTGACCCCCAAGGCGCGCGCCTCGCAGTACACGATCAGACATTGGTCATGACCTCCCGATCAAACCTTGCGGGTGGTTTCCCCGTCCAGACGCATGCGCGCCCCCGTTCACCTTGATCCAACGGTGGACTACCCCGAATCATTCCCGTCACACAGCGCGACCGGCCCTGTCGCGCGTGGGAAGCATCACGCCCGGCCCGTGTAACACCCCGGCGTACACCCCGCGTAAACGTCTGGGTCAGCGGCTCGAGTCCACCCACTGCCCACGCTGCTCGAGTACGTCACGCAGCGTGTCGATGCGATCGCTGATGAGGCCGTCCACGCCTCGGTCGAGCAACGTGCGCATCTCGCCGGGGTCGTCCACGGTCCACACGTGTACGTGCTTGCCCAGCGCGTGCGCGCGGGACACGAAACCCGGAGTCACGACCTCCAGCCGGCCCCTCCGCCAGGGCACCTGCAGGCAGGGCACCGGCGCCGACAACAGCCCCCGGCGCAGCGCGCCGAGCGGCACGGTCCGGACGGCGGCGACACCGAGCGGCCCGTACGCCGTGGCCACGCGTGGGCCCAGGAGCCGCCGCACCCGGCCGATCGTCCGCCCGCTGAACGAGGCGAAGCACACCCGGTCCTCGGCGCCGTGACGTCGGACCACGCGCACGACCGGGTCGATCGCTCCCCGCACCTTCACGTCGATGTTGAGCCGCGCCTGCGGCCAGGTCTGCAGCAGGTCCTCGAGCAGTGGGATCGTCTCGCGCCCTCCGATCAGATTCCGCCTGAGGTCGTCATAGCGCAGGTCGGCCACGTTGCCGGTGCCGTCGGTGGTGCGGTCCAGGGAGGGGTCGTGGAACGCGACCACGGCACCGTCGGCGGTGACCTGGACGTCGGTCTCGAGGTAGCGGTAGCCGAGGTCGACCGCGGCCTGGAACGCGGCCATGGAGTTCTCCAGGCCGCCAGCTCCTGGACCGGTGTTGTGCGCGTATCCCGTGCCGCCACGGTGGGCGAACGCCAGCGGACCGGGGTGGTCGAGGAAGGCGTAGTCGCCGGCGTCCAGACGGGGCCGCATGTGCGCAGTATTGCGGGTCACACGCGCGCAACGGGTGAGGTCCCACCTGCTCTGGGCGGGGGAGGTAGATTCGGCCCATGGCGCAGATGACTTGTCCGCAGTGTCAGGGCGAGATGACGAAGCACCGCCGCGGCGGCAGCGACGTGTCCCAGTGCAGCGCATGCCGAGGCATCTTCCTCGACCGCGCCGAGCTGGCGGCCCTGATCGAGCACGAGAACGAGTGGCACCTCTCGAGCGGCCCGCGTACGGAGCCGCTGCCGCGCATCACCCCCGAGATGTCCGCGCCGCCCTCGCGCAGCTCGCGCCCGCGCAGCCAGTCGTTCATCGACGAGCTGTTCGGCTGAACGCACCGCCGGACCCGTCGCCCCGCCGGCGCCTCAGCTCCGGTGCTCGGGGTTCCCGTAGTCGAAGCGCTGACCGCAGTCCCACTCCGGACGTAGGTTCCCGTACGCCGGTATCCCGCCGCCCTGCCGGAGCATCCGCGCCATGTGCATGAGGTTCCACGTCATGAACGTGGTGTTGCGGTTCGTGAAGTCGTTCTCAGGCCCGCCGCTGCCCTCGTCGAGGTACGACGGCCCCGGCCCGGCCTCGCCGATCCACCCGGCGTCGGCCTGCGGCGGGATCAGGAAGCCGATGTGCTGCAGGCTGTACAGGATGTTCATCGCACAGTGCTTGATGCCGTCCTCGTTGGGGTGTCGGTAAGGAACGTGTCATCAGGTGCAAGTCGCGTCGAATGGGGCCTGATCAGGGTGCGGGCGATGGGAGTAGCGTCCGCGCGTGGCGCGGGACCTTGATCAAGATGAGCTGATCGATCGATGGACGCTGGTTGATGACGAGCTGGCGTTGGTGGCGGGCAAGCGTGGGCCGACACGGTTGGGGTTCGCGTTGCTGCTGCGCTTCTACACCGAGAAGGGCCGGTTCCCGCGTGGTCGTAGTGAGATTCCGGACGGTGCGGTCGAGTACGTTGCCCGGCAGGTCGGCGTGGCCGCGTCGGAACTGGCGTTCTACGACTGGTCGGGTCGCACGATCAAGGCGAATCGTGTCCAGATTCGCCGGGCGTTGGGGTACCGCGAATGCAGCGTTGCCGATGCAGACAAGCTCACCGAGTGGCTGGTCGCGAACGTCACGCAGGCCGAGCGCAGCGCCGAGCAGGTACGTCACGAACTCCTGGCGCGGTGCCGGGAAGAGCGGATCGAACAGCCCTCGAGCGGCCGTGTCGACCGGATCGTCCGTTCAGCGTTACACCGTGGCGAGGAGTTGCTGGTCGGACGAGTGGCAGCCCGTTTGCCGGCAGAGGTACGGGATCGGTTGTTTGCTCTGGTCGCTTCCACCGTCGACGACGAGTCGGGCCACGATGCCGACGGCGATGATGGTCCGGCGGTGTTGGCCGCGGTCCGGTCCGAGCCCGGCAACGTCAGTCTGAACACGATGTTGGCTGAGATCAGCAAGCTGGAGGCGGTGCGTGCGGTCGGCCTGACCGACGGCGTGTTCGCCGATATTGCGCCGAAGATCGTTACTGGCTGGCGGTCACGCGCGGCGGTGGAAGCGCCGAGCCACCTGCGCGAGCACTCGCCGGCAGTGACGCTGACCCTGTTGGCGGCGTTGTTGTACTGCCGGGAGCGGGAGATCACTGACACGCTGGTCGAGCTGTTGATCTCGACAGTGCATCGGATCAACGCCCGCGCTGAGGTGAAGGTGACCAAGGAGCTGATCAAGGAGTTCCAGCGCGTCACCGGTAAGGAGAACCTGCTGTTCCGGCTCGCCGAGGCGACGGTGGATGCTGGAGACCGGCTGGTGCGGGACACCGTGTTCCCGGTCGCGCCGCGGGCGATGCTGCAGGACCTGGTCGCGGAGTTCAAGTCCTCTGGTCCGACGTATCAGCGGACGGTGAAGGCCACGCTGAAGGCGTCGTACACGAACCACTACCGGACCGGGTTGATCAAGCTGCTGGACGTGTTGGAGTTCCGCAGCAACAACACCACGCACCGCCCGGTCCTGGACGCCGTGGACCTGGTAGCCCGGCACGCCAGCGCGGGGAACCTGCACTACTACCCGGTCGGTGAGCACATCCCGACCCATCGCGGGCTTGGCGCGGACTGGGACGCGCTGGTGTACAAGACCGATACCCGTGGTCGGCGGCGGGTGGTGCGCATGGTCTATGAGGTGTGCACGTTCCAGGCGTTGCGGGAGCAGCTGCGGTGCAAGGAGATCTGGGTCGTCGGCGCGGACAAGTGGCGCAACCCGGCCGAGGACCTGCCGACCGACTTCGAGGACCGGCGCGGTGAGCACTACCAGGCGCTCCGCAAACCCCTGGACCCCACGGCGTTCATCGAGGAGCTGCGTGAGGAGATGCGCAGCGAACTGGACGCCCTCGACGAGGCGCTGCCTGCCTGTGACTGGCTGGAGGTCAGCGACCGGGCGGCAGGCGCGATCAAGCGCACCCC
>DATMEB010000298.1:0-5457 GCA_035557095.1 Nocardioidaceae bacterium
CGGCACCGAGCCGCCAGGCGGCGACGCCGACGGCCATCGCGTCCAGCCGCTCGAGCACACCGTCCGAGTCGGCGACCACGTCCTGCGTGTGCTTGCCCCACGGCAGCTCGGCGTCGGGGTCGCCGCCCTGCGCGCCGATCATCCGCCGCCAGGCGTCCATCGCCGACCCGTCGGCCAGCCGGTCGGCGGGATCCACGTCGTCGACGCCGGCTGCGGCGAGCATCTCGCCGGCCAGGGCAAGGGTCAGCTCGACCACGTCCGGGGGACCGCCACCCGCCAGCACCTCGACCGACTCCCGTACCTCGAGCGCGTTGCCAGCGGTGAGCCCGAGCGGGGTGGACATGTCGGTGAGCAGCGCCACCGTCCGCAGCCCCGCGTCGTCGCCCAGCGCCACCATCGTCTCGGCCAGCTCGCGGGCGGTGTCGAGCTGCTTCATGAACGCCCCGGACCCGACCTTGACGTCGAGCACCAGGGCGCCGGTGCCCTCGGCGATCTTCTTGCTCATGATCGAGCTCGCGATCAGCGGGATCGCCTCCACCGTGCCGGTGACGTCACGCAGCGCGTAGAGCTTCTTGTCCGCCGGCGCCAGGCCGGCCCCGGCGGCACAGATCACCGCACCCACGTCCTCGAGCTGGCGCATCATCTCGTCGGTGGTCACGTCGGCACGCCACCCGGGGATCGCCTCCAGCTTGTCCAGCGTGCCGCCGGTGTGCCCGAGGCCGCGCCCGGACAGCTGCGGCACGGCCACCCCGCAGGCGGCCACCAGCGGGGCCAGCGGCAGCGTGATCTTGTCGCCGACGCCGCCGGTGGAGTGCTTGTCGGCGGTGGGCTTGGACAGCTTGCCGAAGTCGAGCCGCTCGCCGGAGGCGATCATCGCCGCGGTCCACCGCTGGATCTCGCGCCGGTTCATCCCGTTGAGCAGGATCGCCATCGCCAGCGCCGACTTCTGCTCGTCGGCGACGACGCCGCGGGTGTACGCGTCGATGACCCAGTCGATCTGGGAGTCGCTGAGCTCGCCACCGTCGCGCTTGGTGACGATGATCTCGATCGCGTCGTGTGGCTCGGCCACCATCAGCTCCTCCGGTCCACGGCAGTACTCCCGGTGCTCCCGGTCGCGCCCGCCGTCTCGGCGACCCGACGCACGCGTACCGACTCGTACCCCCGCAGTACCAGTGTCGGACGCCGCCGCGGCGGCGACGTCACCGCCATCGCCGGGAAGCGGGCGAGCAGCCGGCGCAACGACTCGGCAAGCTCCATCCTCGCCAATGGCGCACCCAGGCAGAAATGCACCCCCGCACCGAACCCGACGTGCGGGTTGGGCCGTCGGCGAACGTCGAGCTCGTCGGCGCGGTCGAACACCGACTCGTCGCGGTTGGCCGAACCCAGCAGCACGGCGACCTTCTCCCCCGCGGGGACCACCTGACCGCCGAGCACGGTCTCGGCGGTCGCGGTGCGTTCGAACAGCTGCAACGCCGCGTCGTAGCGGACCATCTCCTCGACCGCGGTGTGGACCGCCTCGGGGTCCTCGTGCAGCACCGCGAGCTGGTCGGGCCGTTGCAGCAGGGCCACCAGGCCGTTGCCGAAGACGTTGACCGAGGCCTCGTGGCCGGCGTTGAGCAGCAGCACCGCGGAGGCGACCACCTCGGCCTCGGTCAGGCGATCCTGCTCACGCCGCGGCTGACTCTGGGCGCGGACCAGGTCGCTGAGCAGGTCGTCGCCGGACTCGGCGCGCTTGCGACGTGCGTGCTCGCGTACGTAGTCGGCGAACTCCGCGGACGCCGCCAGCGCAGCCTGCTCGGTCTCCGGCGCCACGGAGGGCTCGTACATCCGCACGATCGCCTGCGACCAGCGCCGCAGCCGCGCGTGGTCGTCGGAAGGTACGCCGAGCAGCTCGGCGACGACCAGCACCGGCAGCGGCTCGGCGTACTCGCCGATCACGTCGAAGCCCTCGGGGTCGACGGCCGCGAGCAGCCCGTCGGCCAGCTCTCGCACCCGCGGACGCAGCCGCTCGACGTGGCCGCGCGCGAACGCCTGGGCGACCAGCCGGCGCAGCCGGGTGTGCTCCGGCGGCTCGTTCTCCATCATCTGGTGCCGGTGCAGCAGGTTGAACGGCTCGAACCGCGAGCCCGGCCGGTCCTGCCACACCCGGCCGAGCCGGCGGTCGCGCAGGGTCGCGCTGACCTCGGCGTGCCCGAACACCAGCCATCGCCTCGAGGCGTCGTGCCAGAGCACCGGGCCGGTCCGGCGCATCCGGGCCAGCTCGGGGTACGGGTCGGCGACGACCGCGGGGTCGGTGAGGTCGATGTCGGCGACCGGTCGCGTCCGGCTCATGGCGTGCTCACGGCTGCCGCACGCCGGGCTCAGCGCCGCTCGCGCAGGTCGGCGGGGCCGAACGCATCCGGCAGCACCTCACTCATCGTCCGCACGCCGCGCACGGTCAGGACCAGCAGCGTGGGTCCGCCGTGCTCCCACAGCAGCTGGCGGCAGCGACCGCACGGCATCAGCACCGCGCCGTGCCCGTCCACGCACACCACCGCGACCAGGCGACCACCCCCGGTCGCGTGCAGCTCGGAGACCAGGCCGCACTCGGCGCACAGCCCCACGCCGTACGCGGCGTTCTCCACGTTGCAGCCGGACACCAGCCGCCCGTCGTCGACGAGGGCCGCGGCACCCACCGGGAACGAGGAGTACGGCGCATACGCGCGCCGCATCGCCTTCGTGGCCGCCTCCTGCAGCGCCTCCCAGTCGACCTCGTGGTCGACCGTCTGCTCGTCGCCCACCTAGACCGCCTCGCCGCGTCTGTACCGGCCCCCGATCGCTGCCGGCGGCCGTAGTCGTTGCGCGGCCAGCGACAGCACCAGCAGCGTGGTGACGTAGGGCGTGAGGCTGGTGAACTCGTTGGGCACGGTGTCGGTGACGAGGTAGACCCAGATCACCAGCAGCGCCAGTGCCATCGCGATACCGGACACGATGGTGCGACGGCGCGTGAGCTGCCAGATCGACAGCACCGCCAGCGCGACGCCGAGCAGCAGCAGCAGTGCGTGCACCGAGGTGGGGCCGCTGCGCAGCCCGAGCGTCTCGGTGTAGCCGAACAGCCCGGCGCCGGCCACCACCCCGCTGGGCCGCCAGTTGCCGAAGATCATCGAGGCCAGGCCGATGTAGCCGCGCCCGCCGGTCTGCCCGTCGCGGTAGATGCCCGCCGCGACGATCGCGAGGAAGGCACCGCCCAGACCGGCCAGTGCGCCGGAGACGGTGATCGCGACGTACTTGTAGCGGTAGACGTTGAGACCGAGCGACTCCGCGGCGACGGGGTTCTCGCCGCACGAGCGCAGCCGCAGCCCGAACGGAGTGCGCCACAGCAGGTACGACGTGGCGACGAACAGCAGGAGGCAGAGCACGGTCAGCGCAGACACGTTGCTGGTCACGGCCGCGACCAGGCTGCCGAGCTCGGAGAGCGCGAACCAGCCCTGTCGTTCCAGCCACAGCGCGGCGTCGGAGATGACCGGCAGCGTGACGTCGGGCAGGTTCGGGATCGGCGGCGACTGGGTCGGTCCGGCCTGCGGCAGGCCGGTGAACGTCAGCGCCGCGAGGTACTGCGCGACACCGAGCGCGATGATGTTGATCGCGACACCGGACACGATGTGGTCCACGCCGAAGGTCACCGTGGCCAGGGCGTGCAGCAGGCCGCCGAGCGCCCCGCAGAACGCGCCGAGCACGACCGCACCCCACGGCCCCCAGACGTAGCCGCCGTAGCCCGCGCCCCAGGTGCCGAGGATCATCATCCCCTCGAGCCCGATGTTGATCACGCCGGAGCGCTCGGACCAGAGCCCGCCCAGGCCGGCGAGGCCGATCGGCACGGCCGCGGCCACCGTCGTACGCAGGGTCCCGGACGTGAAGATCTCGTCGGCCCCGGTGACCGCGCGCATGATGGCCACCGCGACCAGCGTCGCAACGAACGCGGCCAGCAGACGCGGCCAGGTCCAGAACCGGGCAGGGGCCGCGGCGACGGTGCGGTCGGGGCCCAGGATCACGGTCACGAGCGGGCCTCCTGGGTCTCGTCGTGGCCTGGCGGTGGCCCCACGTCGTCGCCGTCGCCGACCGACGCGCCCACCATCTTCTCCTCGAGGCGAAGGACGTAGCGCTGCACGGCCTCGTACGCGATCACGACCGACATCACGATCACGCCCTGGATGATCAGCACGAGCTCGGGAGACACGTTGGCGAAGATCTGCAGCTTGTTGCCCTGCTCGTCGAGGTAGGCGAACAGCACCGCACCCAACGCGACCCCGACCGGATGGTTGCGGCCGAGCAGCGCGACCGCGATGCCGGCGAAGCCGAGGCCGGGCTGGAACGTGACGCCGTAGCTGTAGTACTCGCCGAACAGCAGCGGCATGCCGATCAGCCCGGCGACGCCGCCGGAGAGCAGCATCGCGACCACGGTCATCTTCTTCACGCTGATGCCGCTGGCCATCGCCGCGCTCGGCGACTGCCCGGTCGCGCGCAGCTCGAACCCGAACCTGGTGCGGCTGAGCACCACGCCGTAGGCGACGCCGACCACGACCGCGAGCAGCACCAGGCCGTAGATGTCGTCGGGTGCTCCCGGGATCAGCTGCAGGCCGGGGATGCGGCTGCCCTCCGGCACCGGCTTCGTGCCGATCTGGTTGCCCTCGGTTATCGCCACCTTGCGCAGCAGGTACGCGACCAGGAACGTGGCGATGAAGTTGAGCATGATCGTGCTGATGACCTCGTGCACGCCGCGGGTCACCCGGAGCACGCCGGCGATGCCGGCCCACAGCGACCCGACGAGCACGGCGGAGACCAGCGCGAGGGCGGTGTTGGCCAGGCCGGGCAGCCAGGCCTCGCCGGCGACCCAGGCCGCGACGAACGCCGCGATGCGGTACTGCCCGTCGACCCCGATGTTGAACAGCTTCATCCGGAAGCCGATCGCCGCCGCGATGCCCGACAGGTAGAGCACCGCGCCGGAGTTGATCACGTTGACGACGTTGCGCGCGTCGGGCCGCGACAGAATCGTCTGCCACACCAGCATGACCGGGTCGCCTGCGATCAGCAGTACGAGGCTGGTCACCGCGAACGCCATCACCAGCGCGAGCACGGGGGCCGCGAGCAGTGGCAGGAAGGCCTTCAACCGGGTGGTCATGAGGCGTGCTCACCCGCCCCCGTCATCGCCGACCCGAGCTGTTGCGGCGTGACGGTCTGGGGGTCGAACTCGCCCACCAGGCGCCCGCGCAGGATCACCTCGATGCGGTCGGACAGACCGATCAGCTCGTCGAGGTCGGCCGAGACCAGCAGGACCGCGAGGCCGTGGCGGCGGGCCTCGCGGATGTGCTCCCAGATCGCGGCCTGGGCGCCGACGTCGACTCCTCGGGTGGGGTGGGAGGCCACCAGCAGCACCGGGTCGCCGCTCATCTCACGTCCCACGATGAGCTTCTGCTGGTT
>DATMEB010000299.1:0-20696 GCA_035557095.1 Nocardioidaceae bacterium
CGGTGTCGGTGGTGTGGCGTTCCCGATCGGGGTGTTGCTGTACTGGACGACCTCGAACACGTGGACGATGGGGCAGCAGTTCTACGTGATCCGCAACAACCCCGCGCCGGGGACGCCGGCGGCCAAGGCGCGGGAGGAACGGCTGGCGCGCAAGGGCAAGGGGCGGGCCCAGCCGGTCGGCGCCGGCAGCAGTGGCGGTGACTCGGCGGTCGCGGTGCAGGAGCAGCCGCGGTCGGCCCAGCGGAACCAGCCCAAGAAGCAGTCGCGCAGCAAGCGCAAGCCGGGCAAGAAGTAGCCGGGCCCGCACGGTTTCTGAACGCAGGCTAGGACCGGCGTATCGCCGGGTGGACAGCCGTAGACGTATGAAGGAGAAGCGTTGTGAGTGAAGGCGCCCCGCCGACCGAGGACCTGGACGAAGCCCAGAACGAGGACGTGAGCGACGAGCAGAGTGAGTCCAACGGATCCGACGACCTGGAGCAGGAAGGCGACATCGCCGCCGACTACCTGGAGGAGCTGCTCGACATCGCGGATCTGGACGGCGACCTCGACCTCGACGTGGAGGCGGACCGTGCGGCGGTCTCGATCGTGGGCGAGGGGCTGGACGACCTGGTGGGTCGCAACGGTGAGGTGTTGGACGCGCTGCAGGAGCTGACGCGGCTGGCGGTGCTTCGCGCGACGGGTCAGCGCAGCCGGCTGATGCTGGACATCGGTGGCTTCCGGGCCGGTAAGCGCCGGTCGTTGGAGGAGCAGGCCCGCGAGGTCGTGGCCGAGGTTCGCGAGTCCGGTGAGCCGCAGAAGCTGGCACCGATGACCCCGTTCGAACGGAAGGTCGTCCACGACGCCGTTGCCGCGGAGGGACTGAAGAGTGAGTCCGAGGGCGAGGAGCCGGGTCGCTGCGTGGTCATCCTCCCCGCGTCGTAGCCGTTCGCTTCCGCGAGTGAACGACTCGGTTTCACGTGAAACGCCGTCGCCACCCACCGGGGTGGCGGCGGCGTTTGGCGATGCATGGCCGAAGCTGCAGCGTTACGCCGACCTGCTGGCGGATGCCGGTGTCGTCCGGGGGTTGATCGGGCCACGCGAGGTTCCTCGACTCTGGGAGCGGCACCTTCTGAACTGCGCACAGATTGCGCCCGCATTCGACCGCGACGCCCGCGTCTGTGACCTGGGGTCGGGCGCCGGACTGCCTGGCGTGGTCTTGGCTCTGGCGCGGCCCGACCTGGACCTGACACTGCTGGAGCCGCTGCTGCGGCGCACGACTTTCCTGGCCGAAGTAGTCGAAGAGTTGGCGCTGCCGAACGTCCGCGTCGTACGAGGCCGAGCGGAGGGGCACGTCGGCGCCGGTTTCGACGCCGTGACCGCCCGAGCCGTGGCCCCGTTGGACCGCTTGGCACGCTGGGCGCTGCCGATGTGCCGGCCTGGAGGGATCCTGCTGGCGATGAAGGGAGCCAGTGCTGCGGCAGAGGTCGAGGCCTCCGGCGCGGCGTTGGCCAAGGCGGGCGCACGGTCCACTAGGGTTCGGGAACTGGCTCTTTCCCCACGGTGGGACCCGGTTGTTGCGGTAGAGATTGTCGCCGGTGACACTGTGGCCGCCGGTAGGCCGAAGAGGCGACGGAGGTCCTGAGGAGTGCGCACGATTGCCGGCCTAGGGTGGCCGACCAGACAGAGCGCCGATACGACGGGACTGGGGTGGCCCGATCCGGAGCCACAGAGCACTTTGTCGACAAGCCGATCTGCCTCCGTTTCACGTGAAACGGCTGCGTCGGGCGTCGATGTCGAGACCCGGGAGCCCAGCCCGTCGACTGAGTCGCCACCCGCGGCGTGTCCCAGCGCCGCTCAGAGCGGAGCGACGAGCCCGCCCGTTTCACGTGAAACACCCACAGACGATCGCAAGGAGCAGCCCACGATGACCGAGGTCGACGGCCTGCCCGACACAGCCACCCAGGGGGTGGACCACGCGCGGTTCGGGCCGACCCTGGCGCCCGGACCCCTACCGATCACCGCCGACGAGATCGCCGCGGGAGCTGACACGCGATTCGGCGACGACTCAACCCCCCTGGCCGTGGCCACCGAACAGGAGATCCGGGCCGCCAATCGACGGCGCGAACCGCTGCCCCGCCCCGCAGAGACGCGGGTGATGGTGATCGCGAACCAGAAGGGTGGCGTCGGCAAGACGACCACCACCGTCAACATGGCCGCCGCGTTGGCCGAGCACGGCATGCAGGTTCTGATCATCGACCTGGACCCGCAGGGCAACGCCTCGACCGCGCTCGGCATCGACCACTCCGCCGGCACGCCCGGTGTCTACGAGGTCATCGCCGACGGCACTCCGATGGCTGATGTCGTCAGTGAATGCCCCGACGTCCCGAACCTGCATGGCGTGCCCGCGACCATCGACCTCGCGGGAGCCGAGATCGAGCTGGTCTCGCTGGTCGCCCGTGAGTCCAGGCTTCGAAAGGCGTTGGACGCCTACCTGAGCAGCCTGGACGAGGACCGGCGGTTCGACTACGTCTTCATCGACTGCCCGCCATCGCTGGGACTGCTGACGATCAACGCCCTGGTCGCCGGGCGGGAGATGCTGATCCCGATCCAGTGCGAGTACTACGCGCTGGAGGGCGTCACTCAGCTCCTGCGCAACATCGAGATGGTGCGCGCCCACCTCAACCCCGACCTCGACGTGAGCACGATCATCCTCACGATGTACGACGGTCGCACGCGCCTGGCGGCGGGCGTGGCCGACGAGGTCCGCGGGCACTTCGGCGCGACGGTTCTCCGCACCGCGATCCCGCGCTCGGTGCGGATATCCGAGGCACCCAGCTACGGCCAGACCGTGATCACCTATGACCCGACCTCGACCGGTGCGTTGTCGTACCTCGAGGCCGCCCGTGAGCTCGCGACCCACCCACAGCAGACGGAGGCACAGTGAACACACGTCGAGGCCTGGGCCGAGGGCTCGGTGCGCTGATTCCGACCGCCGCCGAGCAGGAGGCGCGAACCGGTACCGCGTCGGCCGCGGCGGCGGGCATCAACCACTCCGTCCTTCCCGACGGCTCCACCGGCCAGCAGTCGACGGATGCCACGGATGAGAAGGCGCCCGTGCTGGGCGAGGTCGCCGGAGCCCGCTTCGCCGAGCTGCCCGTCTCGTCGATCACCCCGAACCCTCGGCAGCCGCGGGAGGTGTTCGAGGAAGAGGCGATGGCCGAGCTCATGCACTCGATCAAAGAGGTCGGGCTGCTGCAGCCGGTGGTCGTACGCCGCGTCGGCGACGACCGCTACGAGCTCATCATGGGCGAGCGCCGCTGGCGCGCGACCGGGCAGGCCGGCCTCGAGGCGATCCCGGCCATCATCAGGGACACCAGCGACGACGCGATGCTCCGCGACGCGCTGCTGGAGAACCTGCACCGCGCCGAGCTCAACCCGCTCGAGGAGGCGGCGGCCTACCAACAGCTGCTCGACGACTTCGGCTGCACCCACGACGAGCTCGCCGGGCGCATCGGGCGCTCCCGACCACAGATCTCCAACACCCTGCGGCTGCTCCGGCTTTCGCCGCCGGTCCAGCGCCGGGTCGCCGCCGGCGTGCTCTCGGCCGGACACGCCCGCGCGCTGGTGGCGATCGAGCAGGAAGAGGCTCAGGACCGGCTGGCCGGCAGGGTGGTGTCCGAGGGCCTCTCGGTGCGCGCCCTGGAGGAGATCATCTCGGTGGGCGTGGGTGACGCCGACGACGGCAGCACGCGCCGGCCGCGCGGCAAGAAGCCGGTCGCGCCCGGTCTGGTCGACCTCAGCAACCGACTGAGCGAGCGGTTCGAGACGCGCGTCAAGGTCGACCTGGGCAAGTCCAAGGGACGCATCACGGTCGAGTTCGCCTCGCTCGACGACCTGCAGCGCATCGTCGACCTGATGGATCCCAGCAGCGAGGTGTCGCTGGACGGATGAGCCAGTAGGTCGCCTCAGCGATTAAGCGACTTGTCGACAAAGTGATAGAGCACCAAAGCGCTTAGCCAACTTGCAGATCAGGGCCGCTCGATCAGGCAACACAAGAGATCACGACGTGCCAGCGCAGCACCTCAGACACGCGCCACCGCGGAGCGCACCAACGTGGCGCACAGCTCGCCGAGGTCCAGACCCTCGGCCTCGATCGCCAGCGGCACCAGTGAGGTCTCGGTCATCCCCGGCGCCACGTTGACCTCCAGGAACCAGACCCGGCCCTGGTCGTCGACGACGAGGTCGGAGCGCGAGAAGTCGCGCAGCCCGAGCGTCGTGTGTGCGGTGACGGCGGCCTCAGCGCAGGCGCGCGCAACCTCGTCCGACACCTTCGCGGGCACGAAGAACTCCGTCGACCCGGCCGTGTAGCGCGCGCTGTAGTCGTACACACCACCGTCGGGCCGGATCTCCACGGCCGGCAGCGCGCGCGGCCCGTCGCCCGTGTCGACCACCGACACCGTCACCTCGGTGCCGGCGACGAAGTGCTCGACCAGCGCGATCGGGCCGTAGGCGAAGCAGCCCACCATCGCCCCCGGCAGGTCGTCGGCGGCACGGACGACGGAGCACCCCAGCGCCGACCCGCCGCGTACCGGCTTGACCACCAGCGGCAGCCCGAGCCGCTCGACCAGCGCCGACATCATCGCCGACGCACCGACCTCACGGAACGTCTCGTGCGGCAGCGCCACCGACGCCGGGGTCGAGAGCCCGGCGCGGCCGACCACGGTCTTGGCGACCGGCTTGTCGAACGCGACCCGGCAGGCATCGGGCGTGGAGCCGACGTACGGCAGCTGCAGTACCTCGAGCACCTCGCGCAGTGCGCCGTCCTCGCCGGTCTCGCCGTGCAGCAAGGGAAAGACGCACGCGGGCGGGTCGGCCTGCAACGCCGGCAGCAGCGTGGCGTCGACGTCGCGCTCCTCGACTTCCAGGCCGGCGCCACGCAGCGCCTCGGCGACCCGCCGGCCAGAACGCAACGACACGTCGCGCTCGTGCGACAGGCCGCCGGCCAGCACCAGCACACGGCCCTCGACAAGCTCTGGCATCCTCGCGTCCTCTCGCTGCCCCGGCCTGGTCAGGGCTGGGTCGGGGCTAGGTCAGGTCGGTGTTGGGGGTGTCGTAGGACTGCGTGATCGCATGCGGCGCGGCGCCGAACACCTCACGCAGCTCCAGCTCCTGCTCGATCACACCGGCCAGCCGGCGTACCCCCTCCCGGATCCGCTCCGGCGTCGGATAGCAGTACGACAGCCGCATGCACGAGCTGCCGAAGCCGTCGGCGTAGAACGCGGTCCCGGGCACATAGGCGACGCGCGCGGTCACCGCGCGTGGCAGCATCGCCTTGGCGTCGAGCCCCGGCGGCAGCGTCAGCCAGACGTAGAACCCGCCGGCCGGCACCGTCCACGTCGTGCCCTCGGGCATCAGGTCGCTCAGCGCCTCGAGCATCGCGTCCCGCCGCTCGCGGTACATCTCCCGGAACTGCTTGATCTGACCGCGCCAGTCGTAGCCCTCCAGGTATGCCGACACCATCAGCTGGCTGAACGTCGGCGGGCACAACGTCGCGGACTCCTGCGCCAACACGAGCTTCTCGCGCACGGCGTGCGGGGCGAGCACCCAGCCCACCCGCATGCCCGGCGCGAACGTCTTCGAGAACGAACCGAGGTAGACCACGTGGTCGGCCTCGTCCGCACGCAGCGCGCGGAACGGCTCGTCGCCGAACCCGAGCAGCCCGTACGGGTTGTCCTCGAGCACCAGCAGGTCGGCCTCGTCGCAGATCTCCAGCACCTCGCGGCGGCGCGGAGTGGACAGTGAGACGCCGCCGGGGTTGTGGTAGTTCGGGATCGTGTACAGGAACTTCGGCCGCTTGCCCGCCGCGGCGACCGCGGCCAGCGCCTGGCGCAGCGCGTCCGGCCGGAGCCCGTCGTCGTCCATCTCCACGTGGACGACATCGCACTCGTACGCCCGGAACACCCCGAGCGCACCCACGTAGCTCGGTGCCTCGCAGATCACCACATCGCCGGGGTCGCAGAAGATCCGGGTCACCAGGTCGACGGCCTGCTGCGAGCCGACCGTCACCACGACATCGTCGGGATGCGCGTCCACACCCTCCAGGCGCATGACGTCGCAGATCTGCTCGCGCAGCCGGGGCTCGCCCTGGCCGGAGCTGTACTGCATCGCACGCTGCCCGTGACTGCCGACCAGCTCGTGCACCAGGTCGCCGATGGTGTCCAGCGGCAGCCCGGAGATGTTCGGCATTCCGCCGGCGAGCGAGACAACCTCGGGCCGGCTGGCGACCGAGAACAGCGCGCGGATCTCCGACGCGGTCATCCCGTGCGTGCGGGCCGCATAACGGTCGACGTAGGAGTCGAGGCGCGTCTCGCGCGCCGGTCGTGCCGGCGTGCGCCTCTGCTCTGGCTCCATCTACTGCTCCCGCGACGAGCGACCCGGGCTGATCAGGGGTCTACGATGCCTCATAACGAGAGGTCACGCCCGCGCGGGGTAGCGCCACAAGCCCGCGTGTTCCGGGGCGATGACAGGTGCTGCGGGAGTCGTGGTCATGGCGCGTCGCATGGTGAGCCTCACGCTCGACAACATCGACGACCTGCCCGTGCGCTGCCGCAACTGCGTGTTCTGGGAGCTCGACCCGGTGGCCGGGCGTCGCGCCGTCGAGGCGGGCGACCCCGCCCTGGAGAAGGAGGCGTGGCTGTCGGCCGTGCTGCTGGACTGGGGGTCGTGCGGCCGGCTGGCGTACGTCGACAAGGCCCCCGCGGGCTACGTGCTCTACGCGCCACCGACGCACGTGCCGCGGTCGGTGGCGTTCCCGACCTCGCCGGTGAGCGCCGATGCCGTCCTGCTGATCACCGGCCAGATCCTGCCGGAGTTCCGCGGCGGCGGCCTGGGTCGCGTGCTCGTGCAGACCGTGGCCAAGGACCTGATCAAGCGCGGTGGCATCCGTGCGATCGAGGCGTTCGGCCGGGCCGAGGGCAGTGAGCTGGCCCGGTCGGACAAGGGACGCTGCGTCGTACCCGCCGACTACCTCACCGCGGTGGGCTTCAAGACCATCCGCCCGCACCACCAGTTCCCCCGGCTGCGGCTGGAGCTACGCAACGCGGTGACCTGGCGCGAGGACGTCGAGGTCGCGCTGGAGCGGCTGCTGGGGTCGATGCGGCCGGAGCCGGTACGCCGCCCGGCCGCGCCGGTGCGCTGACGCGACCGAGAAGCACGCCGGACGTCCGGGTCCCGACATGACGAATGCCCCGCCGCGTGGCGGGGCACTCGTGCGGTCTCGGCGCGAAGCGCTGACCTGGATGGCTCAGGCGTTGATCACGTCGCCGAGGTCGTTGAGCAGGGCGGCCTTCGGCTTGGCGCCGACGATCGTCTTCACGACCTCGCCGCCGGAGAAGACCGCGAGGGTCGGGATGCCGGTGACGCGGTACTGCGCCGGCGTCTGGGGGTTCTCGTCGACGTTCATCTTCAGGATCGTCAGCTTCTCGCCGTGCTCGGCCGCGATCTCCTCCAGAATCGGGTGGACCTGGCGGCACGGGCCGCACCACTCCGCCCAGAAGTCGACGACCACGGGCTTGTCGGCCTTCAGGACGTTCGTCTCGAACTCGCTGTCGGTGACGGACTGGATAGCGCCCACGGGTGCTCCTTCGGTGTTCCTCGGTTGACGGTTATCGGTGCTCGGTTGGGGCTCAGTGCCCCGCGGTCTGTACGGGCTCGACGAGCGTGGCGGTGTCGGGGGTCGCGTGCGCCTCGGTCTCGGTCTCGGTGACGTCGCCGGCCGACGACGGCTCGTGCTCGAGCGCGGCGAGGTAGCGCTCGGCGTCGAGCGCGGCCGAACAACCGGTGCCGGCGGCGGTGATCGCCTGGCGATAGTGGTAGTCCACGAGGTCGCCGCAGGCGAACACGCCCTTGAGGTTGGTACGCGTCGACGGTGCGTCGACGAGGACGTAGCCCTCGCTGTCGACGTCGACCTGGCCGCGGACCAGCTCCGAGCGCGGGTCGTGGCCGATCGCGATGAACAGCCCGGTGGCCTCGATCTCGCGGGTCTCACCGGTCTGGGTGTCGCGCAGGGTGACCCCGGTCAGCTTGTCGTCGCCGTGGATCTGGGCGACCTCGCTGTTCCAGGCGAACTCGATCTTCGGATCGTCGAACGCACGCTGCTGCATGATCTTGCTGGCACGCAGCGCGCCGCGGCGGTGCACGATCGTCACCTTGCGGGCGAACCGGGTGAGGAAGGTCGCCTCCTCGACCGCGGAGTCGCCGCCGCCCACGACCACGATGTCCTGTTCGCGGAAGAAGAACCCGTCGCAGGTCGCGCACCAGCTCACGCCGTGGCCGGAGAGTCGCTCCTCGTCCGGCAGGCCCAGCTTGCGGTAACCCGAGCCGGTCGCGAGGACGACGGTGTGTGCGATGTGCGCGTTGCCGGCGGAGTCGGTGACGACCTTCTCGTTGCCGGTGAGGTCGACCGAGGCGACGTCGTCGGCGACCAGTTCGGCGCCGAAGCGCTCAGCCTGCTTGCGAAGGCTGTCCATCAGCTCCGGGCCCATGATCCCGTCGGGGAAGCCGGGGAAGTTCTCCACGTCGGTGGTGGTCATCAGTGCGCCCCCGGCGGTGACCGAGCCCTCGAAGACCAGAGGGTTCAGCTGCGCCCGGGCGGCGTAGATGGCAGCGGTGTAGCCGGCGGGGCCCGATCCGATGATGATCACATTGCGGACGTCGTTGGACACGTCGCCTCAATTCCTTGCTCGACTCTGGCTCTGGTCACGCCTGTTCCGGGCCGCTGCCCGGCTCCTACCCCCCGTGCAACGGATCCTAGGGTGCGGACATTCCCGCTACTGGCCGAGCCCGCGCCGGTCCAGCACGCGTGGCCGCGGCGAGCAGGCCACCAGCACAGCCTGGGTGGGCGCGTCGTTCGGCCGCAGCAAGACTACGCCCGGCGTGGGACTCCCCGACCCCGCCCCGCCGGGCAGTTTCACGGCGTACGACGCCCCGGTGCGGGCCTCGGACCCGAGCGCGGAGGCGACGCAGTCGCGGCGTTCATGACGCGGGCGCTGCGGGTCGTGCGCGGCGGCGACGTCGGCGATCAGCCCGGCGGGGACCAGTGGCAGCGCCGCGGCCGAAGGAGCCTGCTGCGCACCTGGCGCCGTGTCACTCGCGCCGCGACGTCCTTCGGGCTGCAGCAGCGACTCGGCGCTGGGCGGAGCGCCCGATCCGGCGCTCTCCGCAGCCTCCTGCTCGCTCGTTAGCAGCATGTCACCGAGCCCGACCGCCACGACGGTGGCGGCCGCGGCGGCCAGCAGCCCACCGGCCAGCATCCGACGCCGCCGGCGCCGGCGTACGTCGAGGTCGGCGACCGGCGGCGGTGTCGCGTCGCCGCCCGCAGCCGCAGGCTTCTCCGCCCGCGCCGGCTGCGCCATCGCCGCGGCCGCGACCACCGGGGCCGGGGCCGCCGTGCGGCGGCGCGCCTCCTCTGCGATCGCGTCGTCGACCCGGCGGGCGAGGCGCTCGGGCATCACGGGCACCTCGCTCGCCGTACGCAGGAGCCCGGGCAGCGCGCTCAGGGCGTCAGCGCGGTCCGTGCACTGGGCACAGCCGCGCAGGTGCTCACGCACGCGCTGGTCCTCGGCCTGGTCCAGTGTGCCCTCGAGGTGCTCGGCGATCGCCTCGACGCCGGGATGCGTCACGACAGGTCACCTCCCCGGGTGGGCTCCGGCGCGTCCACTGGTGGGACGTCCGCAGGCCGGTCGGGGTTCCGTAGCCACTCCAGCTGGGGGAGCAGCCGCGCCCGGCCACGCGCGCACCGGCTCTTCACGGTGCCGGCTGCGCAGTCCAGCATCTGCGCGGCCTCGGCGACCGAGTAGCCCTCCATGTCGACCAGCACCAGCGCCTGCCGCTGCTCGATCGGCAGGCTGCGCAGTGCCGCGAGCACGGCGGTGCGCTCGGCCAGCTGCTCGGCCGGGTCGGGCTCGGGCGGCGACGCCAGGACGTGGCCGCGGTCCGGGTCGTCGGGGAGGGGCTCGGCAGCGCGCACGCGCTGGCGGCGCACCAGGTCGAGGCAGGCGTTGACGACAACCCGGTGCAGCCAGGTGGTGACCGCGGAGTCGCCGCGGAACGACCCGGCCCGGCGGAACGCGGCGACCATGGCGTCCTGCAGGGCGTCGGCGGCGTTGTCGGGGTCGCCCAGCGTGCGCAGCGCCACGGCCCACAGCCGTTCGCGATGACGGCTGAACAGGTCCCCGAACGCATCCGGGTCACCGTCGACGTGCCGGCGGAGGAGCTCCGCGTCGGTGGGCCGCCCGTCGGTGGGTGGGGCCGGGGAGGCCATGGCGTCGCCCCGGCTCAGCCTTCGACCGTGATCTCGCTGATGGACCCGCTGTACGTGCCGCCGGGCTCGGGCGGAAGCTTGGTCAGCCACACCAGCAGGTAGCGCGTAGACACCGGCTTGTCCGCCTCGACCACCGTGCGACCCGAGGCACCGGCCGCCGATCCGACGGTGGTGTTGAAGGCGTTCGGCTGCGACGGTGCGGTGGCGGCCTGGGGCGGCGCGGCACGCACCTCGAGGTCGGTGCCCGACCCCTCGGCGCCGATGGTGACCCGGGAGACGTCGGTGGTCTTGCCGAGGTCGAGCACCAGGCCCAGCCCCGGCTTGAGCCCCCCGAACACCGGGTCACCCTCGTAGGACAGCGTGCCCCACTGCGTCGACGGGTTGCCGTCGAGCACGAGCGAGGCCTCCTCGTTGTTCTCCCCGTCCTCGCCGAACGGGTCGAATGCCGTCGCCGAGGTCACGCCGACCGGCTGCAGCGTTTGTGCGGCCGGCGGCTGCTGCCCGGCGGTCGGGTCGTCGCCGCCCTGGTTGCTGAGCACTCCGACGTAGAAGGAGAGCGCGGCCAGCGCGATCACCAGCACGGCCACGACCGCCCACAACCACGGCCGCCGGCCGCGGCTGGCGCGCCGTTGCGGCGGGGGCGCGGGCGCCGGTGGACCGGAGTACGTCGTGGGTGGGACGGCCGATCCGCGGGAGTACGACGGGGACGGGATCGGTGCGGTCGTGGTGCCGACGTGCTGGTTCGTCTGGTGTCCCGGCATGGTCGACTGGTCGGCGGAGCGGCGGCCCATCGGCTCGGCGCGCAGGGCCGGAGCCGGCGCGGCCGGCTGCTCGGGAACGGGCAGCCGCGAGGTGAACTCGTAGCCGCCCCCGCGGACCGGGATGCCGGAGGCCTGCGTCTGGTCGGGGTCGTGGTGGGGTGCGGCGTCGGTGGCCAGCCGCACGGTGGTGCTGAGCTCGGCCGCGACCGCGCTGGCGTGCCGCAACGGGTCGGCCTGGTGACGCGGCGGCTCGCCCAGGATCCGGTCGCAGACCTCGTCGATCTGCTTGGGGACGCCCGCGCGGACCTGGCCGGGGCGCAGCAGGCGGCCGTGCTCGAACGGCGCGGCCGGCAGCGCGCACTCGGGTCCGCCCGGCCAGCGGGCGACCAGTGAGGCGTAGAGGAGCCGGCCTAGTCCGCGGACGTCCTCCGCCTCGGCGTCGGCGTGCCGGACGCCGTGCAGGGCGGCGTCGGTCGCAAGGCCGATGATCTTGACGCCGCCGGTGTCGGTGACCAGGACGTTTCGGGGTGTAAGCCGCAGGTGGTAGATGCCGGCGCTGTGCGCCACGCTGACCGCCTCGGCGACCTCGTGCACGATCCACGCCGCGCGGCGGTGGGTCAGCGGCCCATCGGCGAGGACCAGGTCGAGTGACTCGCCGGGCGCCCACTCGCGCACCACGTAGACGTCGCCGTTCTCCTCGGCGGCGTCGAGTACGCGCAGGAAGCGGCCGTCGGTGACGACCGCGGAGCGGCGGGCGGCCTGGACCATCGCCGAGGCGCGGGGGGAGTCGGACGGCAGCACGTCGACCGCCACCGAGCGTCGCAGCACCTCGTCGACCGCGCGCCACAGGCTCGCGCCGGCTCGCTCGGCCAACAGGTCCTCGACGCGGTAGCGGCCGGCGAACTGCCGGCCTGGCTCTACGGTCATGTCTGGTGCGGTCCTCCTGTCCCGAGATGGCGCCGGGGTGGTACCACGTGCTGCGCACCATGCTAGGCGCTCGCGGGACCTGTACTCCTCTTACCCACCGCGTCGCATTCGACCGAACACGGTCGACATGATGCTGGACACTTCCTGCAGCCTGAGCAGGCGGGCCGCCAGCACCAGGGTGGCGACGGCCATCACCCCGGCCGCGGCCAGGATGAGCAGCGCCCCGACCTTCGAGTCCGGGGGTACGCCGGCCTCGGTCACGGCCCACACCACGACCCAGGCGACGCCCGCGGCGGGCACGCTGGCCAGGATGATGCGTACCCCGAACCGAGCCAGCTCACCCAGCGGCAGCCCGCCCAGCCGTCGGCGCAGCAGGATCATCGAGGTCGTCGCGCCGGCCAGATAGGCGATGCCGTAGGCCAGCGCCAGGCGCGGCGCGACCTCGGGATCGGCGCTTGGGTCGGTGAGCAGCAGGGCCGCAGTGATGTTGGCGGCCGCGATCACGCACTGGACGAACAGCGGTGTGCGGGTGTCCTCGAGGGAGTAGAAGCCCCGCAGCATCAGGTAGTGCAGGGTGAAGAACAGCAGAGCGGGGGAGAACGCCACCAGAGTCAGGCCCAGGGCCCCGCTCTCGCCGGCGCCGGCCCCCCAGCTGAACATGATCACCGCCAGGAACGGGCCCAGCACCGCGAGCACGGCGCAGAACGGTGTGATCACCGCCAGCGAGTGCCGCAGCGTGCTGATCAGCTCCTCGCCCACCTGTGCCAGCCGGCCGTCTGCGGACAGGCTGGACAACCGGGGGAGTGCGGCGGTGGCCAGCGAGACCGTCACGATCGCGTGCGGCACCATCAGCAGCAGGAAGGAGAGGCTGTACGCCGTGTAGCCGCTGCTGGCCTCGCCGGAGAGCGCACCGGTCGCGGAGGCGTCGGTGGCGATGCGGCCGACCACGACGTAGGCGACCTGGTTCACGATCACGAACATCACGGTCCACATGCCAAGCCGCAGCGTGTGACCGAGTCCGGTGCCGCGGAAGTCGAACCGCGGCCGGTAGCGCACGCCGGCCTTGCGCAGGTACGGGATCAGCACCGCGGTCTGTACGACGATGCCCAGGGTGGATCCCAGACCCAGCAGGAGCTCCTCGCCGGTGGAGTACGCCTCGTTGCCGGCCGTGCCGCCGAACACCGCGAGGTAGATCGCGAGCACGACGATCGCGACCAGGTTGTTGGCGATCGGGGCCCACATCATCGGCCCGAACCAGCGGCGGGCGTTGAGCACCTGGCCGATCAGCACGAACACGCCGTAGAAGAAGACCTGCGGCAGGCAGTAGCGCGCGAAGTTGATGAACGACTCGGTCTGCGCCTCCAGATCCGGGTCGAACATCTTCTCGCCGGCCAGCACCCGCATCACCCACGGCGCGGCGGCAACGAGCGCCGCGGTGACGCCGGCCAGGAACAGCCCGCTGAGGGTGAGGATGCGGTTGATGTACGCCGCGCCCTGGTCGCTGTCGTGCTTCATCGCGCGCACGATCTGCGGCACCAGCACGGTGTTGAACACGCCGCCGGCCACCAGGATGTAGACCATGTTCGGCACGGTGTTGGCGTAGTTGAAGATGTCGGCGTGCAGCCCGACCCCGCCGACCGCGGCGACGATCATCGCGGTGCGCACGAACCCGACCAGCCGCGACACCATGGTGCCGGCGGCCATCACCGCGCTGGAGCGCAGCAGGCTGGACGAACCCGTGTCGGGGTCGGTCCCCTCGTCGGCGACCCGCTCGGCGACCCTCTCCTCGGCGACCCTCTCCTCGGCGACCCTCTCCTCGGCGACCGCAGCCTCCGCGGGATCCACCGGGGTCGCGGCGTCGTCCGGGCCGACCGGAGGCCTGCCCGCCGGTGGCTCGCTCACGAGACCCCCCTGGAGCGACGGCGATGACCCCGCACCCGCAGCACGATCCGGCGGCCGGCAGCGATGAACAGCACGGCGCCGCCGACGGCCATCACGATCCACACGACGGCGCCGATCTGCGTGGTGCGCACCTGGAAGGTCGCGTTCTCACCGAAGGGCCTGCTCTCCTGGGTCAGCATGCGGGCGGTGAGTGTGGTGATGCCGACCCCGCGTGAGTTCGTGATCACGGTGACCGTGACCCGCTGGTCGCGTTGCAGCGTAACCGGGCCGACCGGCGCCACCGTCATCCGCGGGTCGCGCGCCGACACGTCGAGCTCGACGGTGACCTGCTCGTTGAGCCGGTTGGTGATCGACACCGGGAACCGGCCGGAGTTGCTCGACAGCGTGACGAAGTTCGGCGCCTCCAGGTCGATGCGGTCGATCATCTCCCGGTTGGTCTCCAGGAAGTCGGTCGCGACCCGCTGACCGGTGCTCCGGTCGTCGCGCCAGGCCGTGGACGACGACAGCCCGAACGCCTTGTCGGTGCCGGCCCGGTTGGCGCCGGCGTTGGTGAGCAGGTCGTTGATGGTCCGGGAGGTGCGGCGTACCTTCACCGCCTTGTTCAGGATGGCCGGGCCGAGCTCGCGCTGCGTGGCCGACTCGGCGTACTCCAGCTCGCCGGTGTACTGCGGGTGCGGCAGGTCGGCCAGCGTGGTCGCGCTGACCCGGTTGAGCCACGGCACCTGCAGCCCGGCGAACAGGTCGGCGTCGCGCCAGGCCTCGTCCGGCCACCACTGCGCGGAGGGCATGGCGATCGCCGAATGGCGCGCCGGGCCGCCGAACAGCGAGCGCACGGCGGTGTTGGCCAGGATCTGCTGCCGCCACTGCAGCGTCGACTGTCCCGCCTGCGCGCGCAGCCCGAGCCGGCTCTCCTCCCGGTCGACCACCAGGCTCGGCCGTATAGAGCGGCCCTGGTTCTCGCGGTTGGGGTTGTCGGCGCGCAGGTCGACGACCGACCCCGCCGGCGGGTCGGCGAAGGTGTCGCGGGACAGCAGCGAGAGGTCGGCGTCGAACTGCTTGCCGGCCGCCACCACGCCGTAGTCGGCGCGCCCCGCCGCGGGCCACAGCAGGCCGCGGCGGGCGACTCCGAGCCCGTCGAGCACGCGGTCGGCGGCGCGCCGAGCCTTGCGCAGGCCGGGGCGGATCTCCTCGTGCGCGAGCGCGGCCACGTCGGGATTGGCGTAGGGCACGGCGAGCGCGACGTTGCTGCTCAGCGGTCCGCGCAGCAGCCGGAGCAGGTCGCCCGCGTCGGTGGCCTCGTCGGAGTCGGCGGGCACCTGGCGGCCCGCCTGGGTGAAACCGCCCGACATCACCTGAGCGGCGTCGAGCACGGCCGGGTCGAGGACCCAGGTCAGCGGCCCGGCACCGGCGCTGGCGCCGAGCTCGGCCAGCGCGCGCGTCCGACCACCGGGCGCGAACTGCCGGGAGAGGGAGTCGCTGACGAAACCCTCGCCGTTCCACGGCACCGCGGCGGTCAGCGGCCAGAGCACGGCGAGGTCGACCAGCGCCGGACCGGGCTCGCTGACCTGCGGCAGGAACGTGAGCGACCGGGCCACCGAGCCGCGCAGGCCCTCGCCGTCGGTCACCCGCAGCTCGGCGCCGACCCAGTAGACGCCGTCGGTGCCGGCGAGGTCGAGCTGGCCGTACGGCACGGTGAACGAGAACGACCGGGACTGCCCGGGTGCGACGTCGCCGATGTCGTCGAAGGTCCCGGTGGTCAGCACCTGCTCGCCCGGGAACTCGTCGTACGGGTCGGCCTGGCTGGCCGCGGAGATCTCCGTGGTGGAGGTGAGCGGGTCGCCGGAGGCGAGCATGCCGACCTGCGCGTCCCCCCAGACGTCCTCGGTGTCGTTGAGCACCGTGCCGGTCACCCGCACCGGATCTCCCGGTGTGAGGTGGGTCGGGGTGAGCGTCTCGATGCTCAGCGGCTGGCGCTCGGGCGCGACCGGCGCCTCGGCCTCCGGGCGCGCGCGCCCCGGGTCGGCGCGGCGCACATCGGAACGGCTGACCTCGCGGCCGCGCTGCCCGCGCCGGCCGTCGTCCTCGAGGCCGTGGGTCGCCTGGGCAGGGGCGACCGCGGCCAGAGCCAGACAGCACACGAGGGCGGCCGCAACGCCAAGGGCCCGTGCTGCCCGGCTCACAGCAGTTCCGGGGCTGCCGGGCACGGGCGGATCACGTCCTGAATGCTAACGAGGCGCCCACGAGGCGAGCCTGGCGCGTTCGCCGTGTCGGGCCGACGGCGCCCCGACGGTCCCCCGACGGTGACGGTGGACCGAACGTCGTCGCCGCGCCGTTGCCTCATAGAGTGGGTTCTTGTGTCCGAAGCCTCCCGAACCACCGGTCGTCTCGACGACGCGCAGCGCACCGCGGTCGCGTCGCTGCTGCAGATCACGCCGGTCATCGACGCTCTCGGGGAGCGGTTCGCCGAGGCCGGTCACGAGATCGCGCTGGTCGGTGGCTCGGTGCGTGACGCGCTGCTCGGCCGGCTCGGCACCGACCTCGACTTCACCACCTCGGCCCACCCGGACATCGTCGAGGACCTGCTGCGCGGCTGGGCCGACGCGATCTGGGACATGGGCCGCGAGTTCGGCACACTCGGCTGCCGCAAGGGCGAGTGGAGGCTGGAGATCACCACCTTCCGCGCCGACTCCTACGTCGCCGCCTCCCGCAAGCCCGAGGTCGAGTACGGCGACTCGCTGCACGGTGACCTCGCCCGGCGCGACTTCACCGTGAACGCGATGGCGGTGTCGCTGCCGTCGCGCGAGTTCGTGGACCCGTACGGCGGCCTGGACGACCTCGCCCAGGAGGTGCTGCGTACTCCCGGCACGCCGCAGGCGTCGTTCGGTGACGACCCGCTGCGGATGCTGCGCGCCGCGAGGTTCGCCGCGCAGCTCGGGTTCGGCGTCGACGACGCGGTGGTCGACGCGATGTCGGACATGGCCGACCGGCTCGACATCGTCTCGGCCGAGCGCGTGCGCGACGAGCTGGTGAAGCTGGTCTGCGCCGACCGGCCCCGCCTCGGGCTGTCGCTGCTGGTGCACACCGGGCTGGCCGACCGCATCCTGCCCGAGCTGCCGGCCCTGCGGCTCGAGCGCGACGAGCACCACCGGCACAAGGACGTCTACGAGCACACGCTGACGGTGCTGGAGCAGGCGATCGACCTGGAGTCCCGGCTGCCCTACGACTCCCCGGACCTGATCGTGCGGTTGGCCGCGCTGATGCACGACATCGGCAAGCCGCGCACCCGCAGGTTCGGCGCCGACGGGTCGGTGACGTTCCACCACCACGACGTCGTCGGCGCGAAGATGACGCGCAAGCGGATGAAAGCGCTGCGCTTCTCCAACGACGAGGTGGCGGCGGTGAGCCACCTGGTCGGGCTGCACCTGCGGTTCCACGGCTACGGCACCGGCGAGTGGACCGACTCCGCGGTGCGCCGCTACGTCCGCGACGCCGGCGACCAGCTGGCCCGGCTGCACGTGCTGACCCGCGCGGACTGCACCACCCGCAACCGCCGCAAGGCCGAGCGGCTGCGGCGTACCTATGACGACCTCGAGGCGCGCATCGAGCGGCTGGCCGAGCAGGAGGAGCTGGACGCGATGCGCCCGGACCTCGACGGCAACCAGATCATGCAGGTCCTGGGCATCGACCCGGGTCCGGCGGTCGGTGAGGCCTACCGGTACCTGCTGGACCTGCGTATCGAGCACGGCCCGCTCGGCGAGGACCGCGCCCGCAAGGAGCTGCTCGCCTGGTGGTCCGCCCGCGCCGGGTCGTGACGCCCCGACGCATCGAGCCGACTTATCGGGCCTCAGTGGGGGCCGTGCGGGGCCGGTGTCCGCTGTCGCTGGTGGATCCGCCAGTACACGACCGCGGTCACGGCGTATCCCACCGCCATGAACGCGAGCGCGCCGTAGGACTTGCCGTCGAGGGGCAGGATGAACGCCCCGACCGCCGCCGCGGCGACGAACGCGACGTTGAAGATCACGTCGTAGAACGCGAACACGCGCCCGCGGAAGGCGTCGTCGACCCACTCCTGCACCAGCGTGTCGACCGAGATCTTCACGCCCTGAGAGGTCACACCCAGCGCGAACGCGGCCGCCAGCAGTGTCGGCTCGGTGTAGAACGCGCCGGGCACCACCTGGACCACCGCCCCCAGCACCAGCAGCGCGGTCACCCACTGCTGCAGCGAGAACCGCGCGGTCGCCAGCGGGGTCACCAGCGCCGCCACGACGAACCCGGCGCCGGACACGAGCACGGCCAGCGCCAGCCCGGCGAACCCGGCCTCGGGCTGGTCCGGTGAGTTGAAGTACGACCGGTACAGCAGGATCGTCGCCACCGACGAGATGCCGTAGAAGAACCGGTGCGACCCGATCGCGAGCAGCCCGTCGGCCGCCTCGCGGCGCTCACGCAGGTGGTGGAAGCCGTCGACGAGGCCGATCAAGATGTGCCGCGCGTGCTCGCGCACCGTCGGCATGAGCGGGTCGAAGTCGGGGCCGAGGGTGTCACGGCCGATGCGCAGCGCCAGCGCGGCCGTGGCGGCGTACAGCACCGCCGCGGCGAACAGCACCACCACGTCGCCGGGCCCGCCGTACGCCTGGACCACCTCGCGCACCCCGCCGCCGGAGAAGAGCCCGAGCAGGAACGCGAACGTGCCGCAGGTCGGGGTCACCGAGTTGGCCATCACCAGGCGCTCCTCGTCGACCACGTGCGGCAGCGCCGCCGAGAGCGCCGCAAGCATGAACCGGTTGATCGACAGCGCGGCCAGCACGACCAGGAAGAACGTCAGCCCGGCGAGCCCCGCGGCGACCATGGCGACGAGCACGAGCAGCACGCCGGTGCGGATGAGGTTGGACCAGACCAGGATCTGCCGGCGCGACCAGCGGTCGATCAGCACCCCGGTGAACGGCCCGAGCACGCTGAACGGCAGCAGCACGGCAGCGAACGAGGCCGCGATCGCCTCCGGAGAGGTCTGCCGTTCGGGGGAGAACAGAACATACGACGCGAGCGCGACCTGGAACACACCGTCGCTGAACTGGCTGCCCACCCGGACCGTGAACAGCCTGCGGAAGCCGCGCCCGCGCAGCAGCAGGCCCAGGTCGGAGATCGCCCGCATGTCCCCTCAAGTCGAGATTGCGCGACCGCGTCGGATCGGGTCGCCGCAACTGACTATCTTCCCCGGTAGCAGGTTCGCACACCCACCCCGGGGGTACGCGTGGCTAGCGGGTCGCCTCGTCCGGGGCCTCCCCGCGGATGAACGCCTCGAGGCTGGCCCGGCCGAAGTCGTCCGGGCGCTGCACCGGCGGCGACTTCATCAGGTACGACGAGGCCGCCAGCACGGGTCCGCCGATGCCACGGTCCTTGGCGATCTTGGCGGCCCGGATCGCGTCGATGATGATGCCCGCGGAGTTCGGGGAGTCCCACACCTCGAGCTTGTACTCCATGTTCAGCGGCACGTCGCCGAACGCACGGCCCTCGAGCCGGACGTAGGCCCACTTGCGGTCGTCGAGCCACTGGATGTAGTCGGAGGGGCCGATGTGCACGTTGCGCGCGCCGAGGTCGTGGGTGATGTTGCTGGTCACCGACTGCGTCTTGGAGACCTTCTTGGACTCCAGCCGCTCGCGCTCGAGCATGTTCTTGAAGTCCATGTTGCCGCCGACGTTGAGCTGGTAGGTGCGGTCGAGGACCACGCCCCGCTCCTCGAACAGCCGCGCCAGCACCCGGTGCGTGATCGTCGCACCCACCTGCGACTTGATGTCGTCGCCGATGATCGGCACGCCCGCCGCCTCGAACTTCGCGGCCCACTCCGGGTCGGAGGCGATGAACACCGGCAGCGCGTTGACGAAGGCGACTCCGGCGTCGATCGCGCACTGCGCGTAGAACTTGTCGGCCTCGTCGGAGCCGACCGGGAGGTAGGAGACGAGCACGTCGACCTCGGCGTCCTTGAGCGCCTGGACGACGTCGACCGGCGGGGCGTCGGTCTCCTCGATCGTCTCGCGGTAGTAGCGACCGAGACCGTCGAGCGTGTGACCGCGCTGCACCGGGACACCGAGCGGGGGTACGTCGCAGATCTTGATCGTGTTGTTCTCGCTCGCGACGATCGCCTCGGAGAGGTCGAAGCCGACCTTCTTGGCGTCGACGTCGAACGCGGCCACGAACTGGACGTCGTTGACGTGGTAGTCACCGAACTTCACGTGCATCAGACCGGGGACGTCCGCTGCCGGGTCGGCGTCCCGGTAGTAGTGGACTCCCTGGACCAGCGATGCGGCGCAGTTGCCCACCCCGACGATGCCTACACGAACAGAACCCATATGGGTCTCCTCATTCCTCACGGTTGCCTGCCCCGGCCTCGTCGCCGGGAGCCCTGAAACGGTCACGCCCATCCGGGGCGTTGCGGAAGCGTCGTACGGTCGGAGCGGCGCGGGACCGCTCGTCGTCGATCAGCTCCTGGAGCCACGAGACCTCGCGCTCGACCGACTCGAGGCCGTGGCGCTGCAGCTCCAGGGTGTACTTGTCGACGCGCTCGCGGCTGCGGGCGAACGAGCTGCGCACCCGCTCCAGCCGCTCCTCGAGGCGGGTCCGCCGGCCCTCGAGGATGCGCATCCGGGTCTCGGCGTCGGTCTTGGCGAAGAAGGCGAAGTGCACGCCGAAGCTGTCGTCCTCCCAGGCCGAGGGACCGCAGTGGGACATCAGGTCCTCGAAGCGCTCCTTGCCCTCGGCCGTGAGCTTGTAGACGATCTTGCCGCGCCGGCCCGCCGTCGCCCGGCCCGCCG
>DATMEB010000300.1:0-6679 GCA_035557095.1 Nocardioidaceae bacterium
CGGATCTTGCGCATGCACTTGCGCTTGAACGGCGCGTCGCCGACCGCGAGACCCTCGTCGACGAGGAACACGTCGCAGTCCGCGTGTACGGCGACCGCGAAGCCGAGGCGCATGTACATCCCGGACGAGTAGTGCCGCACCTCGGTGTCGATGAACCGCCCGATGCTGGCGAACTCGACGATCGCGTCGAACTTCTCGTCGATCTCTTCCTCGCTCATGCCGATGATCGCGCCGTTGAGGTAGACGTTCTCCCGGCCGCTGAGATCGGGGTGGAACCCCGCGCCGACCTCGATCAGGCCGGCCACCTTCCCCGCCACTCCGACCGAGCCGGCGTCGGGGCTCATCACGCCGGAGACCATCTTCAGCAGCGTGCTCTTGCCCGAGCCGTTGTGGCCCATCAGCCCGATGGACTGACCCGCCTCGACGTCGAAGGAGACGTCGCGCACGGCGAAGAAGCTGTCCTTGAGCGCCTTGCCCTTGATCGCCCGGGTCGCCATGCGCTTGAGGGTCTTCGCATGACGCAGGGTGAACTGCTTGCTCACCGAGTCGAGCTTGATCACTGTCGACATCTACAGCTGCTCCGCAAAGCTGGACTCGAGGCGCGAGAACGCCTTCTGGGCGAACCAGACCACGACCAGACCGACCGCGAGAAGGATCAGGCCGCGCTCGTACAGATGGGGTGCCATGTCGAGCGCGTCGTACTCACCGGGCCTGCTCAGACCCCGGTCGTCCACGGTGGGGAGCCAGAACGCCTCCTGGAAGAGCATCACCGCAACGGAGACGGGGTTGGCGAGGTAGAGCTCGAGCGCCCACCACGCGCGGCCCGCGAAGGCCTCCGCGACCCGCGAGAACGGGTAGATCATCGGCGTCGACCACGGCAGCAGCATGGTCACGACCTGGACCACCTTGGAGAAGTCGCGGTAGTAGACGTTGAACGCGCTGAACAGCAGCCCGAGCCCGAAGCCCCACACGCCGACCAGCGCGAATCCGAGCAGCGCCGCAGGCACGAGGTCGGCGGTCGGGTGCCAGCCGGTGAGCAATGCTGCGGAGAACAGGATCACGAACCCGGGGATGATGTTGACCGCGGAGACGAGGGTGGCCGCGACCGGGAACATCTCGCGCGGCAGCCCGACCTTGCGTACCAGGGACTTGTTCTTGACCACCGAGCGGGTGGTCGAGCCGAAGGTCTCGCTGAAGAAGTGGACCAACGTCATCCCGGCCACGATGTGCACCGCGAAGTTCGGGACGCTGCGGTTCATCTGCAGCACGATGCCGATGATCACGTAGTAGACGACGAACCGCATCATCGGCTGGATGTAGCTCCAGCCCATGCCCAGCAGCGACCCCTGGTAGCGCACCTTGACTTCCTTGCGCACCAGCAGCTTCAGCAGGTAGCGGCGCCGGAACACGTCGACCAGGCCGCCCCGCCCCGCTGGGTCACGCATCGGCTCCGACGGGGCAGGCTGCGCCGTGTCGGTGGCGGTCATGCGTGGTCCCCGCGTGAACGCGAGCGCAGGGAGCGTTTTCGTGGGGTGCTCATGCGCGTCTCCTCACGGAGTCGAAGGTTCCCTCCCAGGCCGAGGGTGAGGCGATCTCCGCCACGGCTTCGCCGTACTGGGCCGCCAGCCGCGGCCACTCACGATGCAGTCTTCTGTGCAGCGCCAGACTCCGTCTCGCGAGGTCGGCGAACATTGTTCGGTCCCGCCGGTACCAGACGGCACCCGAGCCGTCTGCGGTCGAGACGATTGCAGAATCGTACTTCAGCAGTCGTGACCAGTGTGCCTCAGCGGCGCCGAGGTGCACCTGTGGCGTTCGTCTCGATCGCTCGCGTGTCGGCAGCACCTGCCGGGCCACGCCGACACCGGCGCCCACCCACCACGGAGTACGCCCTCGACCCGCCTCGGTGGTCGACGCCTCCGCGGCCGCCGGGAAGTCGCCGGTGCCCGAGCGGACGTCGGCGTCCGCGAACCCGGAGCGCAGCCGGCGGGCCTGGTCGGGCTTGGTGGCCAGGTCGGCGTGCAGGCTCCCGGGACCCGCGAGCACGTCGGCGATCGCCAGCAGCCGAAGCTCGGCGGTGGAGTACTGCATCGACGCGAGGTGCTTGACCTGGTGCGTCAGCAGCTCGGGGACGAGCATGCCGCCGTGCCCGTGCGGCGAGTGCAGCAGCGCGGAGATGATCCGGTTGCGCTGGTGGAAGTAGGCCTGCCAGTCCAGGGCGTCGGTCTTGTGCGTCCACGGCACGTGCCACACCGCGACGCCGGGCAGCGTCACCGTGGGGAACCCCGCCGCGCCGGCGCGCAGGCCGAACTCGGCGTCGTCCCAGCGGAGGAAGAACGGCAGCGACAGGCCCACGGTCTCCAGGACCGTGCGCGGGATGAGGCACATCCACCAGCCGTTGTAGTTGACGTCCTCGCGACGGTGCATCCACGAGGTGGCCCGCAGGCTGGTCGTCGCCAGGTCGTGCTCGCGCTGGTCCTCGTGCTTGGGCCCCCACCGGAACCGCCTGATGTCGACGCACTCGGCCATCGCGTGCAGCCGCGTGGGCTCGGGCAGCGAGAACATGTGCGCGCCGACCAGGGTCGGTGTCGTGCACCGGGCGGCGAACTCGACCGCGCGGCGCACAGCCTCGGTCTCCAGTACGACGTCGTCGTCGAGGATCACGAGGTGGTCGCTCTGCGCGGCCCGCAACGTCTCGAGCTGGCAGCGGGCGAAGCCGCCCGACCCACCCAGGTTGGGCTGCTCGAGCACCGTGAGCCGCTCGCCCAGGCCAGCCGTGGCCTCGGCGAAGCCGTCCGCCGCGCGCACCCGGTCGTCGCCCTGGTCGACGACGTAGACGCGGTCGACCAGCGCGAGCAGGTCGGCGTCCTCCCCGAGCTGGCGCAGCACACCGAGGCAGGACTCGACCCGGTTGAACGTCGTGATGCCCAGCGAGGCCGAGACCGGCTGCGCGGGCGCGCCCGCCGCATGCCAGGACGCCGGACCGACCTCGACGTCCCCGTCGTCGGCCACGACCTCGAACCACAGCCAGCCGCCGTCGTCGAAGCCGACCAACGCGACCGGGAGCGTCACGGTGGTCGCGTCGGAGGCGATGTGCTGACGTACGCGGGCCGGACGACCCGAGGCGTCGCTGCGCCACACGCTGACGGTCGCGGCCGCACTCACCTCGACGGTGAGCTCGACCTCGCGCACCTCGGTCCAGCGCTGCCAGTAGCTCGCCGGGAAGGCACTGAAGTAGGCGTCGAACGACACCCGCTCCCCGGCCGGTACGCGGTAGGCGACGCGCCCGACGACGTCCCCGACGGGGTCGCGTCCCTCGACGTACAACGGGAGGAGGCTGCGGTCGGTCGGCAGCACGACCTTCTGCAGCGGGCGGCAGCCCGGGTGCTCGTCAGTCACTCATCGACTCCCCCACTGTGCAGAGGAACACCCTCTGCGAAGTGGGGGCGCAGCTTGTTCTCGAACATGGTCAGTGCCGAGCCGATCGCCATGTGCATGTCGAGGTACTTGTAGGTGCCCAGCCGGCCGCCGAACAGCACGTCGGGCTCGGCCCTGGCAAGGTCGCGGTAGGCCAGCAGCTTCTCGCGGTCCTCGGCGGTGTTGATCGGGTAGTACGGCTCGTCGCCCTTCTCGGCGAAGCGGGAGAACTCCCGCATGATGACCGTGCGGTCCTTGGGGTACCAGTCGCGCTCGGGGTGGAAGTGCCGGAACTCGTGGATGCGGGTGTACGGCACGTCCTCGGCGGCGTAGTTCATCACCGGGGTGCCCTGGAAGTCGCCCACGTTCTTGACCTCGAGCTCGAAGTCGAGCGTGCGCCACGACAGCTCGCCGGCCTGGTTGTCGAAGTAGGCGTCGACCGGACCGGTGTAGACGACCGGCACGTTGCCGAGGATGTCGTCACGCAGGTCGAAGAAGTCGCTCTCGAGCCGGACCTCGATGTTGGGGTGGTCGGCCATGTTCTCCAGCCACGCGGTGTAGCCGTCGACCGGCAGCCCCTCGTAGGTGTCGCTGAAGTAGCGGTTGTTGAAGTTGTAGCGCACCGGCAGCCGCGACACGATCGCCGCCGGCAGGTTCGTCGGGTCGGTCTGCCACTGCTTGGCGGTGTAGCCGCGGAAGAACGCTTCGTACAGCGGGCGGCCGACCAGCGAGATGCCCTTCTCCTCGAAGTTCTCCGCCTTGTCGGAGTCGATCTCGTCGGCCTGCTCGGCGACCAGTGCGCGAGCCTCGTCGGGTGTCATGTAGCGGCCGAAGTACTCGCAGATCGTCGCGAGGTTGACCGGCATCGGATAGACCCTGTCCTTGAAGATCGTGAACACCCGGTGCTGGTAGCCGGTGAAGGCCGTGAACTGGTTGACGTAGTCCCACACCCGCTTGTTGCTGGTGTGGAACAGGTGGGCGCCGTACTGGTGCACCTCGATGCCCGTCTCCGGGTCGGGCGCGCTGTAGGCGTTGCCGCCGATGTGGTTGCGCCGGTCGAGCACCAGCACCTTGCGGCCGAGCTGGGTCGCGCAGCGTTCGGCGATCGTCAGGCCGAAGAAGCCCGACCCGACGACGACTAGGTCAACATTCACGTGAACTGCTCCTGGATACGGTTGCGGGCGGCAGTCTAGCTACCGGCCAGCTAGCGGCTGCGCGCGTGGCGCTCGCCGTACGGTGCGATCAGGCGTTGGTAGGCGGTACGGCGGACGACCTCCGGCACGAGGCGGTAGCCACCCCGGACGACGACGTTGCGGGTGAACTGGCCCCGGGTGGTGAACCCGAGCTCGCGGAACCGGCGTTGCAGCCGCACCTCCGACCGGAGCAGCCCGACGCCGCCCCTGCGAGCGTACGCGCCGGCACCCACGCGGTAGCAGACCAGTGGCTCTGCGACGTTGGCGACCCGAGCGCCGTTCGCGATCATCTTGGCAAACAGCAGGTAGTCCTCCATCAGGGGGAGGTCCTGGTAGCCGCCGACCGCGCGTACGGCGGAGGCCCGGTAGACCACCGTCGGGTGGTTGAACGGGTCGTGGAACCGGGAGTAGCGCACGATCTCGGCGGGGTCCAGCGGCGGCGTACGGCGACCCACGACGTCGGCGGGGTCGTCGCCGAACTCCAGCAGGGCCGAGCCCACGATGTCCGCGCCGGACTCGACCACCGGGAGCTGCACCTCGAACCGGTGCGGAAGGCTCACGTCGTCGGCGTCCATGCGCGCCACGATGTCGTGCCGGCAGCGGGCCAGCCCGGTGTCGAGGGCCGGGCCGAGGCCGAGGTTGTGCTGCAGCACGACCAGCTCGGTCTCGACCGGGCTGTCGCGCACCAGCTCCTCGAGCCTGACCGCGACGTCGTCGCTCACCGGGCCGTCACGGACGACCACGACCTGGTCGGGCCGCCGCGTCTGCTCGTCGACCGTGCTGCTGAAGGCCTGGGTGAGGTCGGCGGCGTTGTCACCTGCCCAGACGGAGAGAAGCAGGGAGAACGGCTCACCCACGAACTGCTCCTGTCGTCGCGCGTCGATGCTGCGTGCGGAAGATGTGGCTGCCCCTGCTCCAGTACCCCGGCACCAGTGCTCCGGCCGGCAACGTTAGCCCTGTTGCGCGCCGCCCGGCGGGCACCCGCGGCGTTGTCGTCACTCGACGATGCTCCGCATCGCCTCACTCCTCCGCCTTGCGCTGCACTCCGCCGGACAACGCTCGCGACGAGCAACGCTGCCGGCCGGAGCACTAGGCTCCCGTACGTGCGGGCGACCAGAGTAACGACCCACGTCGAGCACTCGACGCACCCCAAGGACTCCGGCGGTGGCTCCGACAGCGCGGCGGACGGCGCGCAGGTGGTCGCGGTCATCGTGACCCGGCACCGCCCCGACACGCTGCCACGGTCGCTGCGGGCCCTGTCGTCACAGCGCCGCCGACCCGACCACGTGGTCGTGGTCGACAACGGCCCCGACGCCGAGGTGGCCGACCTCCTCGCCGCAGGCGACCTGCCGTCGACCTACCTGCCCTCGCAGCGCAATCTCGGCGGGGCCGGCGGCTTCGCGCTGGGCATCCTGCACGCGCTGGCGCTCGGCGCGGACTGGGTGTGGCTGGCCGACGACGACGGCTATCCCGTCGGTGACGACGTGCTCGGCACCCTGCTGGCGACGGCGAGGCAGCACCGGCTGGGCATGGTGTCGCCGATGGTGGTGGACGCCGACGACCACGACCGGCTCGCCTTCCCCCTGCGCCGCGGCGCCTCGTGGGCGACCACGCGTGCCGAGCTCGGCGGCGGGTTGCTGCCGGGCATCGCGGCGCTGTTCAACGGAGCGCTGTTCTCCGCCGGCGCGCTCGAGCGCGTGGGCGTGCCCGACCTGCGGCTGTTCGTGCGCGGCGACGAGGTGGACATGCACCGGCGGGTGGCGAGGTCAGGGGTGGAGTTCGGCACGGCGCTCGACGCCTCGTACGCCCATCCGACCGGCCAGCGAGAGTGGCGGGAGACGCTGGGCGGACGCACCCGGGTCCTGGTCCCCGACGACGACACCAAGCGGTTCTTCACGTTCCGCAACCGCGGCTTCCTGACCAGCCAGCCGGGGATGCGCCGCTACGCCGCGTTCGACCTGCTCCGCTACGGCTGGTACTTCCTCGCGCAGCGTCGGGACCCGGCCGGGTTCCGCGACTGGCTGCGGCTCACCCGCGAGGGTCGCGCCGAGCGCTTCTCCCGCCCCGGCTGA
>DATMEB010000301.1:0-26522 GCA_035557095.1 Nocardioidaceae bacterium
TCGGGCACCTGCTGTCGCCGATCACCCGCGCCCTGCCGATCGGGCGGATCACGGCGACGACGCTGCGGCACAGCGGGTTCATGTTCCCCTCCGCGGACCCGGCCGTCGTGCGCCGCGCGGTGCGGGAGTTCCTCACCACCGACGTGGACTGGTACTTCCATCTGGCCGTCGCGGCGGCCCGGCACGAACGCGTCTCGTTGCGCGGCATCGGCGTACCCACCGCCTTCGTGGCCGGACGCTGGGACGTCCTCGCGGACAACAAGGACATCCGCAGCGTCTCCGAGCGCATCGCGGAGGCCACGTGCTCGGTGCTGCCGGGTTCGCACTTCCTGCAGATGGAGCACCCGGAGCAGGTGCACGAGGAGCTGCTCACACTGGTACGCAGGGTCACCGCCAGAGAGCGTGCCCGCCCGACAGCTCGTCGCCGGCGCGAGGTGTCCTAGCCACCACGCGGCCACGACGCAGCCCCGAGGAGACGACGAGGAAGCCTCAAACCGGCCGGCCGGTCGTCTCCGCGAATTAGTATGGCGACATGAGGCGACCCGGCCTGCTGCTCGCAGCCGCCCTGATGCTGGCGCTGGCAGCATGCTCCGGCGACGAGTCCAGCGCCCCGCGTCCGCAAGGGCCGGACAACACCGCGATCACCGCGCCCACGGCGGAGCCCTCATCCATCGAGGAGACGACTCCGCCGGCGGAGAGTCCCTCGCGTACACCGGACTCGCGGCAACCGGTCGACCCGCGCGTCACCGGGGTCGTGGCCGCCAACCTGCAGGTCCCGTGGGGGATCGCGTTCCTGCCCGACGGCTCGGCACTGGTGACCGAGCGGGACCGCGCCACGATCCGCCGTATCCACCCCGGCGGGCGCGTGTCGCTGGTCGGCAGGGTCTCGGGTGTGGTGCCGACCTCCGAGGGCGGGCTGCTCGGCATCGCCGTATCGCCGGACTATCCGCGTGACGACCGCGTCTACATCTACTTCACGACCGGACGTGACAACCGGCTGGTCAGCATGACGTACGACGGCCGCCGGCTCGGTCCGCAGCGGCCGCTGCTGACCGGCGTGCCCTTCGGCTTCATCCACGACGGCGGCCGGCTCGCGTTCGGCCCGGACGGCAAGCTGTACATCTCCACCGGCGAGACCGGCGACGAGCAGCTCGCGCAGGACGAGAACACGCCCGCCGGCAAGATCCTGCGGCTCAACCCGGACGGCTCGATCCCGGCCGACAACCCCGACCCGGACTCGCCGATCTGGACCAGCGGCCACCGCAACGTCCAGGGCCTCGCCTTCGACGAGCGGGACCGGCTGTGGGCGACCGAGTTCGGCTCGGAGGTCTGGGACGAGCTCAACCACATCCAGCGCGGCCTGAACTACGGGTGGCCCGCGGCCGAGGGCGACGCCGACCTGCAGGGTTACACCGACCCGCTGGTGCAGTGGCGTCCCGACAACGCGTCGCCGTCGGGGCTGGCGTACGCCGCGGGGTCGCTGTGGGCAGCCTCGCTCAACGGCGAACGGCTCTGGCAGATCCCGGTTCGGCCCGGTGGCGGCGTGCGCAACCCGCGGCCGCTGTTCGTCGGCGACTACGGCCGCCTGCGCGCGGTGGTCGCCGCACCCGACGGCTCGCTGTGGGTCGGCACCAGCAACCACGACGGGCGCGGAAGCCCCGCACCCAACGACGACCGCATCTTGCGCATCGCCCTCGACTGAGCCGCCGTACGTTGAGCCGCCGTGCCGAACTGACGGCTCAGGAGAGGCGTTCGAGGATCAGCTCGCGTACGCGTCCGGCGTCGGCCTGACCGCGCATCTCCTTCATCACCGCGCCGATCAGGGCTCCGGCCGCGGCCTGCTTGCCGCCGCGGATCTTCTCGGCGACGTCGGGGTTGGCCTCGATCGCCCGGTCGACCGCGGCGCCGAGCGCCAAGTCGTCGGAGACGACCTCCAGCCCGCGGTCGGCCACGACCTGCTCCGGTGATCCCTCGCCGGCGAGTACGCCGTCGAGCACCTGGCGGGCCAGCTTGTCGTTGACGCGCCCGTCGTCGACCAGCAGCTGCACCTGCGCGACCTGCTCCGGCGAGACCGGCAGGTCGACCAGCTCGACGCCGCGCTCGTTGGCGCGCCGCGCGAGCTCGGAGAGCCACCACTTGCGCGCCGCCTGCGGCGAGCTGCCGGCGGTCACGGTCTGCTCGACCAGGGTCAACGCGCCGGCACCCACCGTGTCGCGCATCTCCAGGTCGGAGAAGCCCCACTCCTCCTGCAGCCGCGCCCTGCGCACGCGCGGCGGCTCGGGCAGCGCCGACCGGAGCTCCTCGACCCACTCGCGGCTGGGCGCGATCGGGACCAGGTCGGGCTCGGGGAAGTAGCGGTAGTCCTCGGCCTGCTCCTTGCTGCGACCCGAGGTGGTCTCGCCGGTGTCCTCGTGCCAGTGCCGGGTCTCCTGCACGACCTTCTCCCCCGCGCTCAGCAGCGCGGCCTGGCGCGAGACCTCGTGGCGCACCGCGCGTTCGACCGAGCGCAGCGAGTTGACGTTCTTGGTCTCCGAACGCGTGCCGAGCGGGGCCGACGGGTCGGACCGCAGGGAGAGGTTGACATCGCAGCGCAGGCTGCCCTGCTCCATGCGCACGTCGGAGACGCCGAGCGCGAGCAGCATCTCGCGCAGGTGCCCGACGTAGGCGCGTGCCACCTCGGGCGCTCTCGCCCCGGTGCCCTCGACCGGCCTGGTGACGATCTCGATCAGGGGTACGCCGGCGCGGTTGTAGTCGAGCAGGGAGTAGTCGGCGCCATGGATCCGGCCGGTCGCGCCGCCGACGTGCAGCGACTTGCCGGTGTCCTCCTCCATGTGCGCGCGCTCGATGCCGATGCGGTAGACGTCGCCGTCGCCCTCTTCGTCGAGCACAGTGACCTCGGTCCAGCCGTCGAACGCGATCGGCTCGTCGTACTGCGAGGTCTGGAAGTTCTTCGGCATGTCCGGGTAGAAGTAGTTCTTGCGTGCGAACCTGCACCAGTCGGCGATCGAGCAGTTCAAGGCCAGACCGATCCGGATCGCGGCCCGCACGGCGTCGCCGTTGAGCACCGGCAGAGCGCCGGGAAGGCCCAGGCACACCGGGCAGACCTGCGTGTTCGGTTCGGCGCCGAACGTCGTGGAGCAGCCGCAGAACATCTTCGACACGGTGTTGAGCTCGACGTGCACCTCGAGACCCAGCACCGGGTCGAACGCGGCCATCGCCTCGTCGTAGGACATCAGCGTCTGTGTGGTGCTCATGCCTGTCCTCCCAGCGCGGGCGCCTTGGCCAGCAACGGTCCGCCCCACGAGGCGTCGAGCAGGGACTCGACCGCGGCGCCGACGCGGTACAACCGGTCGTCGGCGGTCGCCGGAGCGAGGATCTGCAGCCCCGAGGGGAGCCCGTCCTCGTCGGCGAGCCCGTTGGGCACGGAGACGCCCGGCACCCCGGCGAGGTTGGCCGGGATCGTGGCGATGTCGTTGAGGTACATCGCGATCGGGTCGTCGAGCTTCTCGCCGATCTTGAACGCCGTGGTCGGTGCCGTCGGCGAGACGAGCACGTCGACCTGCTCGAACGCCGAGGTGAAGTCGCGCGAGATCAGCGTGCGCACCTTCTGCGCCTGCCCGTAGTAGGCGTCGTAGTAGCCACTGGAGAGCGCATAGGTCCCGAGGATGATGCGGCGCTTGACCTCGGCACCGAACCCCATCTCGCGGGTCGCGGTCATCACCTGCTCGGCGCTCGGCGCCTCGATACCGTCCGGCACAACCCGCAGGCCGTAACGCATCGCGTCGAACTTCGCCAGGTTGCTCGACGCCTCGCTCGGCAGGATGAGGTAGTAGGCCCCCAGGCCGTACTCGAAGTGCGGACACGACACCTCGACGACCTCGGCGCCTGCCTCGACCATCAGCGCGACCGAGTCGTCGAAGCGCGCGCGCACCC
Source organism: Nocardioidaceae bacterium (assembly GCA_035557095.1). GTDB lineage: Bacteria > Actinomycetota > Actinomycetes > Propionibacteriales > Nocardioidaceae > JALZDI01. The sequence goes on from DATMEB010000301.1 coordinate 3,934, forward strand.
CGGCCTGGTAGCCCTCGCCGCCGAGCTCCTTGACCACGCCGACCCGGACTCCGCGCAGGCTGCCCTCGCGGGCCGCCTCCACCAATGCCGGCAGCGGCTGGTCGATCGAGGTGGAGTCGAGCGGGTCGTGCCCGCCGATCACCTCGTGCAGCATCGCGGCGTCGAGCAGCGAGCGGGTGCAGGGTCCGGCCTGGTCGAGGCTGCTGGCGAGCGCGACCAGCCCGTAGCGCGAGACGCCGCCGTACGTCGGCTTGACGCCGATCGTGCCGGTGACCGCCGCCGGCTGCCGGATCGAGCCGCCGGTGTCGGTGCCGATCGCCAGCGGCGCCTCGTACGCCGCGACCGCGGCCGAGGAGCCACCACCCGAGCCACCGGGGATGCGCTCGAGGTCCCAGGGGTTGCGCGACGGCCCGAACGCGGAGTGCTCGGTCGACGAGCCCATCGCGAACTCGTCCATGTTGGTCTTGCCCAGGATCGGGAGCCCGGCCGCGCGCAGCCGGGCCACGACGGTCGCGTCGTACGGCGGGACCCAGCCCTGCAGGATCCGCGACCCGCACGTCGTCGGCAGGCCCCGGGTGGCGAGGACGTCCTTGACCGCGATCGGCACACCGTCGAGGGCCGAGGCCGCCTCACCGGCGGCGCGGCGCGCGTCGGACTCGCGTGCGGCCTGCAGTGCGCCGTCGGCGTCGACGTGCAGGAACGCGTGTACGTCGTCGTCGACCGCGGCGATGCGGTCGAGATGTGCCTGGGTGATCTCGACCGACGTGGCCTTGCCCAGCGCGAGCAGCTCGGCGAGGTCGGCGGCGGTCATCCTGATGAGGTCGGTCGCCATCGGCTCAGGCCTCCTCGCCCAGGATCCGCGGCACCTTGAACCGCTGTCCCTCGGCCTCCGGCGCACACGCCAGCGCCTCCTCCGCGGTGAGGCCCGGTCGCAGCTCGTCCGGCCGGAACACGTTGGTCAGGGGCACCGCGTGCGACGTCGGCGGGATGTCGTCGGCCGCGACCTTCGAGACCGACGCGACGGCCTCGAGGATGCCGGCGAGCTGCGGCGCGAGCTGGTCGAGCTCGCCGTCGGTCAGGTCGATGCGCGCCAGGTGCGCCAGGTGGGCGACCTCCTCGCGGGTGATCGCGGGAGGCTGCCCCTGGGGGTGTTCAGCCATGCAGAGTCGCTCCAGGTGGGCCGGGATGCGGGCGGATCGTGACTCGGCAATCCTAGATGTCCCGCCGCACGAGGTCGGAACGGCGCCTCACGCCGGACGGATCAGCGCGTCACGAGGCGGTGGTGGCGACGTCGCGGGCGGCTTCGGGCCCCTTGTCGAGCAGGGTGCGGAACCCGTCCTCGTCGAGCAGGGGCACGCCGAGCTGGAGCGCCTTGTCGTACTTCGAGCCGGGCGACTCCCCGGCGACCACGAAGTCGGTCTTCTTAGAGACCGAGCCGCTGGCCTTGCCGCCGCGTGCCAGGATGACCTCCCTGGCCTGGTCGCGCGAGAACCCCACGAGCGAGCCCGTGACCACGACGGTCATGCCCTCCAGCGTGCGCGGGACCGACGCGTCGACCTCGTCCTGCATGCGTACGCCGGCCTCGCGCCACTTGCGCACGACCTCGCGGTGCCAGTCGACGTCGAACCAGTCGCGGATCGCCTCGGCGATGGTCGGGCCCACACCTTCGACAGCGGCGAGGTCGTCCTCCCTCGCGGCGCGCTCGATCTCGTCGAGCGACCCCAGGGACTGCGCCAGCGCACGGGCCGCGGTCGGACCGACGTGCCGGATCGACAGCGCGACCAGCACCCGCCACAACGGCTGGCTCTTCACCTGCTCGAGGTTGGCCAGCAGCCGCTGACCGTTGGCCGAGAGCGTGCCGTCCTTCTTGGTGAACAGCGGCACCGTGAGCAGCGTGCTCTCGTCGAGCGTGAACAGGTCGCCCTCGTCGTGCACGACCTCGGCGTCGAGCAGCGCGTTGGCGGCCTCGTAGCCGAGGACCTCGACGTCGAACGCCCCCCGCCCGGCGACGTGGAAGAGCCGCTCGCGCAGCTGCGCGGGACACGAGCGGGAGTTGGGGCACCGGATGTCGGCGTCACCCTCGCGGGCGGGTGCGAGCAGGGTGCCGCAGGACGGGCAGTGCGTGGGCATCTCGAACTCGCGCTCGGACCCGTCGCGCAGGTCGACGACCGGGCCCAGGATCTCCGGGATCACGTCACCGGCCTTGCGCAGCACCACGGTGTCGCCGATCAGCACGCCCTTGCGCTTGACCTCGGAGCCGTTGTGCAGCGTCGCCATCTCCACGGTCGAGCCGGCCACCTTCACCGGCTGCATCACGCCGAACGGCGTCACCCGACCGGTACGGCCGACGTTGACCTGGATGTCGAGCAGCTTGGTGTTGACCTCCTCCGGGGGGTACTTGAACGCGATCGCCCACCGCGGCGCCCGCGACGTCGACCCCAGCCGCCGCTGCAGCGACACCTGGTCGACCTTGACCACGACCCCGTCGATCTCGTGCTCCACGCCGTGCCGCTCATCGCGGTAGGTCTCGATGAACGCGAACACCCCGTCGAGGTCCGCGACGACCTTTGCCTGGGCCGACACCGGGAGCCCCCAGGTGCTCAGCGCCTCGTAGGACTCCGACTGCCGCGTCGGCTCGAAGCCGGTACGGGCACCCAGACCGTGGCACACCATCCGCAGCCGCCGGCTCGCGGTGACCTTGGGGTCCTTCTGCCGCAGTGACCCCGCCGCGGTGTTGCGCGGGTTGGCGAACGGTGCCTTGCCCGCCTCGACGAGCCGCGCGTTGAGCGCGGCGAAGCCCTCGACCGGGAAGTAGACCTCGCCGCGCACCTCGACCAACTCCGGCACGGGGTAGTCGTCGGTGCCGGTCAGCCGGTGCGGGACGCCCTCGATCGTGCGCACGTTGGCGGTGACGTCCTCGCCGATCCGCCCGTCGCCGCGGGTGACACCACGGACCAGGCGGCCGCCCTCGTAGGTCAGGTTGATCGCGAGACCGTCGACCTTGAGCTCGCAGAGGAACTCGGCGTCGCGCGCCTCCTCGCGCTCGATCCGCGCGACCCAGGCCGCGAGCTCCTCCTCGCTGAACGCGTTGTCGAGGCTCATCATGCGCTCGCGGTGCTCGACCGGGGTGAACTCGGTGGAGACCGCGCCACCGACCTTCTGCGTCGGTGAGTCAGGGGTGCGCAGGTCCGGGTAGCGCTCCTCCAGCGCCTCCAGCTCGCGCATCAGCGTGTCGAACTCGGCGTCGCTGGCCGTCGGACGGTCGAGCACGTAGTAGCGCCAGCGATGGTCCTCGACCTGCTCGGCCACGTCCTGGTGGCGCTCGCGCGCCTCCGCGGGCGCGGCCGCCGGCGCCTCGACGCTGGCCTGCGGGATCTCGTCGGTCATGTGGTCATCTTGCCGTCTCCCGCGGACACGTGCCGGGCAACCTGACCGGCGAGCCCGAGCGCCTGACGCGCCCACCGCGGGGATGCTCCGGCCAGGCCGCAGACGGGCGTGACCACGCACCGGTCGCCGGCGGTGTCCGGGTCGACGTCGAGGTCCTCCAGCAGCCGCTGAACCCGGCCCACCAGCACGCTGTCGCGGGGCACCGGGTCGGGGTCGGTCGCGGGTACGACGCCCAGCCACAGGCCGACGCCCCGGTCGAGTAGCCCGGCGTAGTCGTCGTACTCCGCCTGGGCGATCCGGGCCATGTCGACCGACACCGCCCGCGCACCCGCCTTGGTGAGGACATCCAGAGGCACCCGGTCGGCGCAGCAGTGCACGACCGGCGCCGCGTCGGCGGCGACCGCGTCGAGCACCCAGCGCAGCGTCTCGGCGGCCTCGGGCACCGCGACCGAGCGGTGCCGTGAGAAGCCGCTGGCGGTGGGCACCGACCCGGTCAGGACCGCGGGCAGCGCCGGCTCGTCGACCTGGACGACAAGCTCGGCGCCGGGCAGCCGCCGGCGTACGTCGTCGACGTGCGCGCGCAGTCCCTCGGCCAGCGACTGGGCGAGCTCGCGACGCGCACCGTGGTCGGCGAGCACCCGGTCGCCGCGGGGACGCTCCACCGTCGCGGCGAGCGTCCACGGGCCGGCGACCTGGACCTTGAACGCGCCCTGGTAGCCCTCGGCGAGCTCCTCCACGACGTCGAGGTCCTGCGCGAGCAGCGAGCGCGCCCGCTTGTGGTCACGCCCGGGCGCGTCGGTGAGCCGCCAGCCGGCCGGCTGCAGGTCGGCACCGAGCTCGACCAGCATCGCCACCGCACGTCCGGTCATCGAGGCCGCGGCCGACCGCGCCGGCAGCTCGGGCAGGTGCGGAAGGCCGGTCAGCTGACCGAGTACGACGCGCGTGGCCTCCGCGAAGTCCTCGCCGGGCATCGACCCGATCCCGGTCGCGACCCCGGTGGGCGGCATGAGAGGTGCGTTCACGGCCGTCACCGTAGTCGCAGCCGCGGTGGTCGCCGAGAGCCCACCTACGCGTGAGACGGTGCCGCGGTGCGGTCGATCGTGGCGCTGCCGACGACACGGCTGCCGTCGTAGACCACGACCGCCTGGCCGGGAGCCACGCCCTGCGCGGGCCGGTCCATCTCGACCACCACACGTGCCTGCTCGACATACGCCGTTGCCGGGAGCTCCTCGCCGTGCGCGCGCAGCTGCACGGTGCAGCGCAACGCCCCGGTCGGAGCCTGCCCGCACCATCGCGGGCTGACGCCCACGATCCGGTCCACGTCGAGCGCCTCCCGCGGACCGACGGTCACGGTCTGCGTCGCCGGCTCGATGTCGAGGACGTAGCGCGGCTTGCCGTCGGGAGCGGGCGTCCCGATCTGCAGGCCGCGACGTTGCCCGATGGTGTAGGCGTACGTGCCCTCGTGCTCGCCGACGATCTCGCCGGAGCGGTCGACGATGCTGCCGCGGCTTTCGCCGAGGCGCCCGCGCAGGAAGCCGGCGGTGTCGCCGTCGGCGATGAAGCAGATGTCGTGGCTGTCGGGCTTGCGCGCGACCGCGAGACCCCGTCGCTCGGCCTCGGCGCGTACGTCGTCCTTGGCGCTGTCGCCGAGCGGGAACATCGAGTGCGCGAGCTGCTGCTGGGTGAGCACGCCGAGGACGTACGACTGGTCCTTGCCCGGGTCCTCGGCGCGGTGCATCTCGACGCTGCCGTCGTCACCCCGGCGAAGCCGGGCGTAGTGACCGGTCGCCACGGCGTCGAATCCGAGCGCGATGGCCCGGTCGAGCACCGCCTCGAACTTGATCCGCTCGTTGCAGCGCAGACAGGGGTTGGGGGTGCGACCCGACTCGTACTCCGCGACGAAGTCCTCCACCACGTCGGCGTGGAACCGTTCGGCCATGTCCCAGACGTAGAACGGGATGCCGATCACGTCGGCGGCGCGCCTGGCGTCGCGGGAGTCCTCGAGCGTGCAGCAGCCGCGCGCACCGCTGCGGTAGGACTGCGCGTTCTTGGAGAGCGCCAGGTGCACACCGGTGACGTCGTGACCGGCCTCGGCCGCCCGGGCAGCGGCCACCGCCGAGTCGACGCCGCCGGACATCGCGGCGAGGACACGCATGCCTCAGCTCTCCTTCCGGTCCGAGACACCGGCCGCGCGGGCCCGTTCCACGGCCGGGCCGATCGCCTCCACCAGGTGGTCGACGTCGGCAGCGCTGGAGCCCCGCCCGAGCGAGAAGCGCAGCGAGGCCCGCGCGTGCGCGTCGTCACAGCCCATCGCCAGCAGGACGTGGCTTGCCTGCGGCACCCCGGCCGAACAGGCCGACCCGGTGGAGCACTCGATGCCCTGTGCGTCCAGCAGCATCAACAGCAGGTCGCCCTCGCACCCCGGGAACGTGAGGTGGGCGTTGCACGGCAGCCGGTGGTCGAACGCCGGGTCGGGGTCACCATTGAGGATCACGTCGGGCACCTGCTCGCGAACCCGGGCCACCAGGTCGTCGCGCAGGTGCGCGCTCTCCGCGGCGTACTCGGGCTGCCGCTTGACCGCCAGCTCGATGGCCGCGGCCATACCGGCGATCGCGGCCACGTTGAGGGTCCCGGAGCGCACATCGCGCTCCTGACCGCCGCCGTGCAGCACGGGCACGAGCTGCACCTCGCGGCGTACGAGCAGGGCGCCGGCACCCATGGGGCCTCCGAGCTTGTGCGCGGACACCGCCATGGCGTCGACCCCGCTGGCCGCGAAGTCGACCGGCAGCTGGCCGATCGCCTGCACCGCGTCGGTGTGCACGGGGATCTCGTGCTCCCCGGCGACCTGCACGATCTGCTCGATCGGCTGGACCGTGCCGACCTCGTTGTTGGCCCACATCACCGCGACGAACGCGACCGTGCCGGGATCGACCTCGATGCTGCGACGGACGGCGTCGACGTCGACGCGGCCGAGCCGGTCGACCGGGAGGTACTCGACGGTCGCGCCCTCCTCGGCCTCCAGCCAGTGCAGCGGGTCGAGGACCGCGTGGTGCTCCACGGCACCGACCAGGACGCGGGAACGTCGCGGGTCGGCCTTGCGGCGGGCCCACCACAGACCCTTCACCGCGAGGTTGTCCGCCTCGGTGCCGCCGGCGGTGAAGACCACGTCGCTCGGCCGCGCCCCGAGGGCCTGGGCGACGCGCTCGCGCGCCTCCTCGACGACCCGCCGCGCGGAGCGGCCGGAGGCGTGCAGCGAGGACGGGTTGCCCAACGACTGGAGGTGCTCGGACATCGCCGCCAGCGCCTCGGGGATCATCGGCGTGGTGGCGGCGTGGTCGAGGTAGGTCACCGCAGAGTTCATGACCTGTCAAGAGTAGTCGGCGCCCCCAGAGGGCTCGGACACACGTCGGCGCGGGGTGGTCCCGCTCCGCTCGGAGAGGGTCACCCCGCGCCGGACGTCGGGTGGGTGGGCGAGGTCAGCCCTTGTGCTTGGTGACCCCTTCGGTGGCGGCGGGCAGGACCTTGTGCAGGTCACCGACGACGCCGAAGTCGACCATCTCGAAGATCGGCGCCTCCTCGTCCTTGTTGATCGCCACGATCGTCTTCGAGGTCTGCATGCCGGCGCGGTGCTGGATCGCACCGGAGATCCCGGCGGCCACATACAGCTGCGGCGACACGGTCTTGCCGGTCTGCCCGACCTGGTAGGAGTGCGGGTACCAGCCGGAGTCGACCGCGGCCCGGGATGCACCCACGGCCGCGCCGAGGACGTCGGCGAACGCCTCGACCGGCTCGAAGTTGCCGCCGGTGCCCCGACCGCCGGAGACCACGATCGCGGCCTCGGTCAGCTCCGGGCGCCCGGTCTGCTTGCGCTCCTCGCTGGCGGTGATCCGCGCGCCCTTGGCGGCGTCGGACACGCTGATCTCGACGTTCTCCACCGCGGCCGGGCCCTCCGCCGGCTCCGGTGTCGCGGAGTTCGGCTTGACCGTGATGATCGGCGTGCCCTTGGTCACATGCGCCTTGACCGTGTAATTGCCGGCGAACACCGACTGCGTCGTCTGCGGTCCCCCACCGGCAGCACCGTCTCCGGCTGCCACGTCGACGGCGTCGGTGATCAGCCCGGAGCCGAGCTTGATCGCCAGCCGTGCGGCGAGCTCCTTGCCCTCGGCGTACGACGGGATCAGCACCGCGGCCGGCTGCGTCTTCTCCACCAGCTGGGCGGTCGCCTCCGCCTTCGGTGCCACGAGGTACTCCTCGATCGCCGCGTCGTCCACGACGTAGACCTTCTGCGCGCCGTACTTGGCCAGCGCCTCCTTGGCCTGCTCGACCTCGGAGCCGAAGAACACCGCCGACGGCTCGCCCAGCCGTGCGGCCAGCGTGAGGAGCTCCGCGGTCGTCTTCTTCACCGATCCGCCGACGTGGTCGACCAGAACGAGAACTTCAGCCATGACTACCAACCGCTCCTTCTCAGATGAACTTGCCGCCGGCGAGGAACTCCACCAGCTTGCCGGCGCCGTCCCCCTCCTCGTCGGTCACGACCGTGCCCGCCTGCCGCGGCGGCCGGGCCTCGAACGACTCCACCGTCGTCCACGCGGCGTCCAGCCCGACCTCGTCGGCCGAGACGCCGAGGTCGGACAGCGACCACGTGTCCATCGGCTTCTTCTTCGCCGCCATGATCCCCTTGAACGACGGGTAACGCGGCTCGTTGGCGTGGTCGGTCACGCTCAGCACCAGCGGCGCCTCGCCCTCGATGGTCTCGGTCGCGGCGTCCCCGTCGCGACGGATCGTCACCGTCGACCCGTCGACGGTCACCTCGGAGGCCATCGTCACCTGCGGGACACCCAGCCGCTCGGCCAGCATCGCCGGCACCACGCTCATCGACCCGTCGGTCGAGGCCATCCCACAGACCACCAGGTCCCAGGCCGCCCCCGAGTCGCCATCGTCGCGGATCTTCTCCAGCGCCTTGGCCAGCACCAGCGAGGTGCCGACGGCGTCCGAGCCGTGGATCGCCTCGTCGGAGACGTGCACGCCCCGGTGGGCGCCCATCTGCAGGGCCTTGCGCACCGCGTCCACGGCCTGGTCCGGGCCGACCGTCAGCACGGTGACCTCACCCTCGCCGGCCTCGACGATCTTCAGCGCCTCCTCGATGGCGTTCTCGTCGAGCTCGGAGAGCAGGCCGTCGACGCCGACCCGGTCGACAGTGCTGTCGGAGTCGTTGAACGTACGGTCCGCCGTCGCGTCCGGCACGTGCTTCACACAGACGACAATGTTCATGACCAGTGAGGCCCCTCCTGTGGAGTCCTGGTCCGACGGGTCTCGCCGGAGGTTCGAGCACCACCGCCACGCGCGGCGGCTATCGGGAACTTACCTGCTGGCTAAGCGCTCGCATACCGGGCCGCTGGTGGGTTTGCTCACAACGCGAGGCGCGTCACTCCCAGACGCCGCGACCGGTCAGGGCCGGATGATGCGGTCCGCGGCCCGGCCGATGATGAGGTAGACCAGCGCGGCGACGCCCCAGTTGGCCAGCGCGTCCTTGGCACCGGTACTGAAGTCGAAGATCCCCGGGCTTCCATTCGGGCCGGCCAACGGTCCGGCCAGGACGTCGGCGGTGTCGGTGAGCCACTGCACGACCGAGTTCTGCTGGTTTGCCTGGTCCAGGGCGCTGAGCAGGGCAGCGAGCGCGAGGATCACCGCGCAGACCACGGCGACGATCCAGATCACCGCGGCGATCCGGTTGCGCACGGCGTCGGAGCCGGCCTTGACCTGCTTGGCCGACACCGGTGGGCGGCGGCGGGGACGGCGCGACCCCGGCGCGGCCTCGCTCTCGTCCTTCGGTGCGATGCCCTTGCCGGAGGTGGTGTCGTCCGTCACTGAAGACATCTCCCTTCACCCTTTCTACTCAGTAGTATGCCCCGCCGCCCTTACAACGCCCGCGCGCGGTCCAAGGTCACGGGCTTCCCCCAGGGCGGTCTCACTACCGTGCGGTCCCAACCACCTTGCGGTCTCAGCGACCGACGAACTCGGCCTTACCCGGCCCGTGCTCGACGAACGACCGCATCCCGATCCCGCGGTCCTCGGTGGAGAACAGCCCCGCGAACACCATGCGCTCGATCTCCAGCCCGGTGTCCAGGTCGACCTCGAGTCCGCGGTCGACGGCCTCCTTCGCCGCACGCAGCGCGTACCGGGGGCCGGCCGCGAACTGCTCGGCCCACGACCGCGCGGCGGCATAGACCTCCGCGGCCGGCTCCACCTTGTCGACGAGGCCGATGCGCAGCGCCTCCTCGGCCTCCACGAACCGGCCGGTGAAGATGATGTCCTTGGCCTTCGCCGGCCCCACCAGCCGCGACAGGCGCTGCGTGCCGCCGGCGCCGGGGATGATGCCGAGCAGGATCTCCGGCTGACCGACCTTCGCGTCGTCGGCGGCCACGCGTACGTCGGCGCACATCGCCAGCTCGAGACCGCCGCCGAGGGCGTACCCGGTGATCGCGGCGACCACGGGCTTGGGGATCCGGGCCACCGCGGTCAACGACGACTGCAGGTCGGAAGAGCGGTCGACCATGTCCGTGTAGGACATGTCGCCCATCTCCTTGATGTCCGCGCCGGCCGCGAAGACGCGCTCCCCGCCGTAGAGCACGACCGCGCGCACGTCGTCGCGCTCGCCGGCCTCGACCGCAGCGGCGCGGATCTCCTCCTGCACCTGCACGTTCAGGGCGTTCATCTTGGGCCGGTCGAGCCGGATGGTGCCGACGCCGCCCTCGACCTCGAGCCGTACGAACTCACCCACGCGGTCCTCCTTGCGAAAACGTCTCGACGATTGCGGCGGAGCCTAGTCCCCGAGGCGCGAGCGCGGAGCCCGTCCCCCGTACACGAGCGCGGAGCCAACGGCATCGCGACGGGCGAGCTGCGAGGGGACCATGGACGTAGTCCCCGAGGCGCGAGCGCGGAGCCCGTCCCCCGTACACGAGCGCCCCCTGATTGCGTCGAGATTGCACGAATGCCCGGGAGAGCGGACCTGTTGCCGTCAGTCTGCGGGGGCATTCGTGCAATCTCGACGCGAAGGATGTGGGCGGCCGCCCACGGGAGCACCGGCGTACCGCAGGATGGAGCAGTGATCGAGCAGCCGTCCGTGTGGCCCGGGCACCACGCGCCGCTCGGCGCGCGGGTCCACCCCGAGGCGACCGGCGAGGCGACCAACTTCGCGGTGTGGGCCCCGGAGGCGAGCGGTGTCGACCTGTGCCTGTTCGACGAGGCGGGCGTCGAGGAGCGGCTGCGGCTGACCGAGCGGAGCCTTGGCGTCTGGCACGGCCGGGTCCCCGGCGTCGGCCACGGGCAGCGGTACGGCTTGCGTGCCCACGGCCCGTGGGACCCATCGCGGGGCGCCCGGTTCAACCCGAACAAGCTGCTGCTCGACCCGTACGCCCGCGCCGTCAGCGGCAGGTACGACCCGCGCGAGCTGACCTACCCCGACCGGGACTCGGCGCCGTACGTCCCGCGCTCGGTGGTGGTCGACGAGGAGTTCGACTGGGGTGACGACCGCCCGCCCCGGGTCCCCTGGTCCGACACCGTCGTCTACGAGCTGCACGTGAAGGGCTTCACCCGGCTGCACCCCGAGGTGCCCGAGGAGCTGCGCGGCACGTACGCCGGGCTGGCACACCCCGCCGTGGTGGAGTACCTGCGCGACCTCGGCGTCACGTCGGTCGAGCTGCTGCCGGTCCACCAGTTCGTCTCCGAGCCCAAGGTGACGGCGCGCGGTCTCACCAACTACTGGGGCTACAACAGCATCGGCTTCTTCGCTCCGCACAACGCCTACAGCTTCGGCGGAGAGCACGGCCAGCAGGTGCGCGAGTTCAAGCAGCTGGTCAGGGCGCTGCACGCAGCGGGCATCGAGGTCATCCTGGACGTGGTCTACAACCACACGGCCGAGGGGACGCCCAACGGGCCGACGCTGGCGTTTCGCGGGCTGGGCGACCTCGCGTACTACCGGCAGCTGGGTGGCACGTACGTCGACGTGACCGGCTGTGGCAACACGGTCGACACGTCCCGGCAGCACGCGCTCACGATGGTCATGGACTCGTTGCGCTACTGGGTGACCGAGATGCACGTCGACGGCTTCCGCTTCGACCTCACACCGGCGCTGACGCGCAACGCGAACGCGGTGGACCTGCGCAGCCCGTTCCTCGCGGCGGTGGGCCAGGACCCGCTGCTGCGCGACGTGAAGCTGATCGCCGAGCCGTGGGACGCGACCGCGGAGGGCTACAGCGTCGGCTGCTTCCCGCCACCGTGGTGCGAGTGGAACGACAAGTTCCGCGACACCGTGCGCGACTTCTGGCGCGGTCACGACGGGTCGATCCGGGACCTGGGTTACCGGCTCTCCGGCTCCAGCGACCTGTACTCCGACGACGGGAGGCTGCCGTACTCCTCGATCAACTTCGTGACCGCGCACGACGGCTTCACCCTGCGCGACCTGGTGAGCTACGACCGCAAGCACAACGAGGCCAACGGCGAGGGCGGCCGCGACGGCACCGACGACAACCGGTCGTGGAACTGCGGCTTCGAGGGCGAGACCGACGACCCGGCGGTGAACGCTCTGCGGCAGCGGCAGGCGTCGAACATCCTGTTCACGCTTCTGCTGGCCACCGGTGTGCCGATGCTGGTCGCCGGCGACGAGCGCGGACGGACCCAGCGGGGCAACAACAACCCGTACTGCCAGGACAACGAGACGTCCTGGGTCGCCTGGGAGGACGACCCGCAGTGGCGCGGTCTGCACGCGCTCACCCGCCGGTTGCTGCGGCTTCGCCGCTCGCACCCGGTGCTGCGACAGCGGCACTTCTTCGCCGGGCGTCCGGTGTTCGAGGGCGGCCGCAAGGACCTGTCCTGGATCCACCCCGAGGGGCGGGAGATGCGGCAGGCCGACTGGTACGAGGGCGACCGGCGCACGCTCGGCCTGTTCCTCGCCGGTGACGCGATCCGGGCGCGCGGCGAGCACGGCGAGGTGGTCAAGGACGAGTCGTTCCTGCTCTGGCTGCACGCCGGGGAGCAGGCCGTCACCGTCACCATGCCCGACCTGTCCGCCGGCTACGACGAGGTACTGCGCACCGACCGGCTCGAGGAGACGACCGAACCGGTCGGCTACGAAGCCGGGCGACCGCTGCTACTCGGCGGACGCAGCGTGGCTCTCCTGCAGGCCCGGTGAGCGCCTGGGGCCGCCGGTCCGGGACTACTCCGCGGCGCCCTCGTGGTGGATGGTGGGCCACGCGACAAGCCCCATCTCCGCCGGCGCCGACAGCAGCGGGTTGCGCGGGAGGATCCGCACCGTGTAGCCGAACGGCCCGTTGCGCCCGAGCTCGACCTTGCCCTCGAACCGGTGCCGCCCGGCCTCGTAGGACTCGTTGACGCCGAGCGAGACCGTCTCGGCCTCCTGCAGCTCGTCGTGGGCGTCGACCTGACCGTGCACGACCTGGACGTCGACGTCGTCGGGCTGGAGCGACCCCAGCGAGGCGTAGACCCGGACGTCCAGGGTCGCCCCGATCTGCGGGGAGTCGGACACGCCGGACGACTCCACGTGGTCGACGCGCACACCCTCCCAGCCGGTGTTGACCCGGTGCTTCCACTCCGCCAACCGGGCAGCGCCGGCGTAGTCGCCGTCGAGCGCACGCGAGGTCTGCGCGGCCGGGTAGTAGAGCTTCATCGTGTAGTCGCGCAGCATCCGCGACGCGAGCACCTTGGGGCCGAGCGACTTCAGCGTGTGCCGCACCATCTCGATCCAGCGCACGGGCAGGCCCTTGGCGTCGTGGTCGTAGAAGCGCGGCGCGACCTCGGTCTCGATCAGGTCGAACAGCGCTGCCGCCTCGATGTCGTCACGCCGGTCGGCGTCCTCGATGCCCTCGGCCGACGGGATGGCCCAGCCGTTGTTGCCGTCGTACCACTCGTCCCACCAGCCGTCGCGGATGGAGAGGTTCAGCCCGCCGTTCAGTGCGGCCTTCATGCCCGAGGTGCCGCAGGCCTCGTAGGGCCGCAGCGGGTTGTTCAGCCACACGTCGCAGCCGGGGTACATCGGCTGCGCCATCGCGATGTCGTAGTTGGGCAGGAACACGATCCGGTGCCGCACCCGCGGGTCGTCGGCGAACCGCACCATCTCCTGGATGAGCCGCTTGCCGCCGTCGTCGGCCGGGTGGGCCTTGCCGGCGATCACCAGCTGGATCGGGCGTTCCGGGTGCAGCAGCAGCGAGCGCAGCCGGTCGGGGTCGCGCAGCATCAACGTGAGCCGCTTGTACGACGGCACACGGCGCGCGAAGCCGATCGTGAGCACGTCGGGGTCGAGCACGCTGTCGACCCAGCCGAGCTCCGCCGGTGTGGCGCCGCGCAGCAGCCACGACTTGCGCAGGCGCGCTCGCGCATCCTCGACGAACTTCTGCCGGAGCACACGCTTGGTGTCCCAGATCGACCGGGCCGAGATCTTGTCGATCGACTCCCAGTCCTCGCCGTACTCGGTGAGCCGTCCGCCCCCCTCGCGGGCGCCGAGCTCGAGCACCTCGCGCGCCACCCACGTGGCCGCGTGGACGCCGTTGGTGATCGAGCCGATCGGCACGTCGCTGCCGTCGAAGCCGGGCCACAGCCCGTGGAACATCTCGCGGCTGACGACGCCGTGCAGCTCGCTGACGCCGTTGGCGCGCTGCGCCAGCCGCAGCCCCATCACCGCCATGTTGAACACACCCGGGTCGCCGCCGGGGTAGGTCTCCGCGCCGAGGCGCTGGATGCGCTCGACCGGGACGCCGGGCGACGCGTTGTCGCCGCCGAAGTACTGCTCGATCAGGTCGCGGTCGAACCGGTCGATTCCCGCCGGAACCGGTGTGTGCGTGGTGAACACGGTGCCGGCGCGGCTGACCTCGACCGCGGTGTCGAAGTCGAGGCCCTTCTCCTCGGTCAGCTCACGGATGCGCTCGACGCCGAGGAAGCCGGCGTGGCCCTCGTTGGTGTGGAACACCTCGGGCTCCGGCGCACCGGTGACGCGGCAGTACGCCCGGATGGCCCGGACGCCGCCGATACCGAGCAGCATCTCCTGCAGGAGCCGATGCTCACTGCCCCCGCCGTACAGCCGGTCGGTGACCTCGCGGGCGGCACCGGTGTTGTCCTCGTGGTCGGAGTCGAGCAGCAGCATCGGCACCCGGCCCACCTGGGCGACCCAGATGCGGGCGACCAGCGTCTGCTCGCCCGGCAGCCCGACGCTGACCGTGGCCGGCGAGCCGTCGATGTCGCGCAGCTGGCGCAGCGGCAGCCCGTCGGGGTCGACGATCGGGTAACGCTCCTGCTGCCAGCCCTCGCGGCTCAGCGACTGCACGAAGTAGCCGTGGCGGTAGAGCAGCCCGACGGCGATCATCGGGATGCCGAGGTCGCTGGCGGTCTTGAGGTGGTCGCCGGCGAGGATGCCCAGGCCGCCGGAGTACTGCGGCAGCACCGAGGTGAGGCCGAACTCCGGGGAGAAGTACGCGATCTGCCGGGGCGCGGTCTCGTCGAAGTTCTGGAACCAGCGGTCGCCGGTGAGGTACTCCTCGAGGTCGGCGCTCGCGAGCTCGACCAGCCGGAGGAACTTCCGGTCCGCAGCGAGCTGCCGCAGTCGCCGCGAGGAGACGGACCCGAGCAGCCGCACGGGGTCGTACTTGCACTCCCGCCACAGGTCGGGGTCCACGGTCTCGAACAGGTCCTGGGTCTCCGGATGCCAGCACCAGCGCAGGTTGTTCACCAGGTCGCCCAAGGGCTGGAGGGCGTCAGGCAGCACCGGGCGCACGGTGAATCGTCGAATCGCTCGCACGGCCGAACGTTAGTCGTGGTCGCGCGGGGAGTGCCAATCGCCGACACGCCGGGCTGAGCGTGCCGACGGGACCACTAACCGCCGGGCGTGCATGCCTGCGCGAACCTGGGTAGGTTCCTAGACGATGGTTGGACGCATTCCGATTACCGACGTCAGCCCGGTGGTCGACCTCGGTCGGCTGCCGGCCAAGGCCACGGTGGGAGAGACGATTCCCGTGGTCGCCACCGTCTTCCGCGAGGGCCATGACGAGCTCGGGGCCAACGTCCTGCTGCACGGCCCCGACGGCAGGCCCCGACCGATCGTGCGGATGCGTCCCAGCGGGTCCACGCCGGACCGGTACGAGGCGCAGATCACACTCGACGCCGAGGGGCCGTGGACGTTCACCGTGCAGGGGTGGAGCGACCCGATCGCCACCTGGCGACACAACGCCGAGATCAAGATCCCGGCCGAGATCGACGTCGAGCTCATGCTGGCCGAGGGCGCCCTGGTTCTGGAGCGGGCGGCGGCCAACCTGCCGTCGAAGGCGCGTCCGGAGCGCCGGGCGCTCGTCGACGCGGTGACCGCCCTGCGAGACACCAGCCGTCCGGTGCAGGCCCGGTTCGCCGCCGGCATCGGGCCGGAGGTCGACGAGGTGCTGGCCGCCTACCCGCTGCGTGAGCTGGTCACCGACGAGGGCCCGTTCCCGCTGTTCGCCGACCGCGAGCGGGCGCTGTACAGCTCGTGGTACGAGTTCTTCCCGCGCTCGGAGGGCGCGACGTACGACGCCACGACCGGCGTGGTGCGCCCGGGCAACTTCCGCACCGCCGCCAAGCGCCTCGAGGGCGTGGCCGCTATGGGCTTCGACATCGCCTACCTGCCCCCGATCCACCCGATCGGCAAGGTCAACCGCAAGGGGCCGAACAACACGCTGATCGCACGCGAGGACGACGTCGGGTCGCCGTGGGCGATCGGCTCGGACGAGGGCGGCCACGACGCGGTGCATCCCGACCTCGGGACGCTCGAGGACTTCGACGCGTTCGTCGCCCGTGCCCGTGAGCTGGGCCTGGAAGTCGCGCTCGACCTGGCGCTGCAGTGCGCACCCGACCATCCGTGGGTGAAGTCGCACCCGGAGTGGTTCACCACCCGCGCCGACGGCAGCATCGCCTACGCCGAGAACCCGCCGAAGAAGTACCAGGACATCTACCCGGTCAACTTCGACAACGACCCGACGGGCATCTCCGCCGAGGTCCTGCGGGTCGTCCGGCACTGGATGGACCACGGTGTCCGGGTGTTCCGCGTGGACAACCCGCACACGAAGCCGGTCGCGTTCTGGCAGTGGCTGCTGGGCGAGGTACGCCGGACCGACCCGGACGTGATCTTCCTGTCCGAGGCCTTCACCCGGCCGGCGATGATGCGCACGCTGGGGATGGTCGGCTTCCAGCAGTCCTACACGTACTTCACGTGGCGAACGGAGAAATGGGAGCTGGAGGAGTACCTCCACGAGCTGGCCTACGAGACCAGCCCGATGCTGCGCCCCAACTTCTTCGTCAACACCCCCGACATCCTGCACGCCTACCTGCAGTACGGCGGCCCGGCCGCGTTCAAGATCCGGGCGGCCCTCGCCGCGACGTCGTCGCCGAGCTGGGGCGTCTACGCCGGCTTCGAGCTGTTCGAGCACGTCGCGGTGCGGCCAGGGTCCGAGGAGTACCTCGACTCGGAGAAGTACCAGCTGCGACCGCGTGACTGGGAGGGCGCCGAGGCCGAGGGGCGCTCGCTGGCGCCGTACCTCACCCGGCTCAACGAGATCCGACGCGAGCACCCCGCCCTGCAGCGGCTGCGCAACATCACCGTGCACCATCCCGACGACCAGGCGTTCATCGCCTACTCCAAGCGGGAGCCGTCCCGCGTCCCGGGCGAGCACGACGACCCCGGCGACCTCGTCATCGTGGTCATCAACCTCGACCCGCACGCCGCCCGCGAGACGATCGTGCACCTCGACATGCCCGCGCTGGGAATGGACTGGCACGACCACTTCGTCGTGCACGACGAGATCACCGGCCACACGTGGCGATGGGGTGAGCACAACTACGTGCGCCTCGACCCCGCCGACGAACCCGCCCACGTGCTCACCGTGCGCAGGACCCAGTAAAGGACGCCTCCGTTGACCACATCCGAAACACCGGGAATGCACCCCACCGAGGCCGGTCTCCCCGAAGGCGACCCGCACTGGTTCAAGCGCGCGGTCTTCTACGAGGTCCTCGTCCGGTCGTTCAAGGACTCCGACGGCGACGGCGTCGGTGACTTCAACGGCCTGCGCGAGAAGCTCGACTACATCGCCTGGCTGGGCGTCGACTGCCTCTGGATCCCACCGTTCTACACCTCTCCCCTGCGCGACGGCGGCTACGACGTCGCCGACTACGTCGACGTGCAGCCCGAGGTCGGCACCATCGACGACTTCAAGGACCTGCTCGACGCGGCACATGCGCGCGGCATCCGGGTCATCGTCGACTTCGTCATGAACCACACGTCCGACCAGCACGAGTGGTTCCAGGAGTCGCGCCGTGACCCGAACGGCCCGTACGGCGACTTCTACGTGTGGTCCGACAGCGACGAGCGCTATCCCGGCACGCGCATCATCTTCGTCGACACCGAGGTCTCGAACTGGACCTGGGACCCGGTGCGCAGCCAGTACTTCTGGCACCGCTTCTACAGCCACCAGCCGGACCTGAACTTCGAGAACCCCAAGGTCCACGACGCGATGTTCGAGGCGTTGAGCTTCTGGCTCGACCTCGGCGTCGACGGGTTCCGACTCGACGCGGTGCCGTACCTCTACGAGACCGAGGGCACCAACAACGAGAACCTGCCCGAGACCCACCACTTCCTGAAGCGGGTCCGGCAGTACGTCGACGAGCACTACCCCGACCGGGTGCTGCTGGCCGAGGCGAACCAGTGGCCGGCCGACGTCGTGGACTACTTCGGCGACTTCGAGTCCGGTGGCGACGAGTGCCACATGTGCTTCCACTTCCCGGTGATGCCGCGCATCTTCATGGCCGTGCGCCGGGAGTCGCGCTACCCGATCTCGGAGATCCTGGCCGACACGCCGGGCATCCCGCACAACTGCCAGTGGGGCATCTTCCTGCGCAACCACGACGAGCTGACGCTGGAGATGGTCACCGACGAGGACCGCGACTACATGTGGGGCGAGTACGCCAAGGACCCCCGCATGAAGGCCAACATCGGCATCCGCCGCCGGCTCGCGCCGCTGCTCGACAACGACGTCGACCAGATCGAGCTGTTCACCGCGCTGCTGCTCTCGCTCCCCGGATCCCCGGTGCTCTACTACGGCGACGAGATCGGGATGGGCGACAACATCTGGCTCGGCGACCGCGACGGCGTCCGGACCCCGATGCAGTGGACCCCCGACCGCAACGCCGGGTTCTCCTCGGCCACGCCCGGCAAGCTCCATCTGCCCGCGATTCAGGATCCGGTCTACGGGTACCAGAGCGTCAATGTCGAGTCCCAGCTGGAGAACCCCTCCTCGTTGCTGCACTGGACGCGTCGGATGATCCACGCGCGCCGGCGTCATCCCGCCTTCGGCCTCGGTGAGTTCAGCGACCTGGGCGGCTCCAACCCGAGCGTGCTCTCCTACGCCCGCGAGTTCGACGGCGACGCCATCGTGTGCGTCAACAACCTGTCCCGCTTCCCCCAGCCGGTCGAGCTCGACCTCCGTCGGTTCGAGGGGCTGGTGCCGGTCGAGCTGCTCGGCGGCGTGCCGTTCCCCGCGGTCGGCGAGCTCCCCTACCTGCTGACCCTGGGCGGCTACGGCTTCTACTGGTTCCGGCTCACCGATCCCGACGCGGAAGAAGGGGGTCTGGTGCTGTGAACCTGGAGTCGCTCAAGGCGTTCATGACCGAGGCCCGCTGGTTCGGTGGCAAGGGCCGCGAGTTCGAGATAGGCGAGGTACGCCGGCTGGCCGAGGTGCCCGGCGCCCCCGACGACGGCCCGTCGACCCACCTCCACCTGGTCGAGCTCCGCTACGACGACGGCGACACCGAGCTCTACCAGGTGCCGCTGGTGTTCTACAGCGAGCCCGAGGCCCGCCTCGACCACGCCTTCGTGGGCTGGTGGGAGGAAGAGGGGCTGGGCTGGGTGCACGCCTACGACGCGCTGCACGACCGGGCGGCGATGGCCGGCTGGCTGCACGCCTTCGAGACCAAGCCGGGGGGCGACCTGCGGTTCGAGCGGATCCCCGGTCACGAGCTGGACCTGGAGGCGCACTCGACGCTCTTCAGCGGCGAGCAGTCCAATTCCTCGGTCGCGTTCGGCGAGGACTCGATCCTGAAGGTGTTCCGCAAGATCACCCCCGGCACCAACCCCGACATCGCGATCCACGAGGTGCTCACCGAGGCGGGCTCGGAGCACGTCGCCGACCTCTATGGCTGGGTGGAGGCCGACACCGACGACGGTCTGCTCCACCTGGCGATGCTGCAGCAGTTCCTGCGCACCGCCACCGACGGCTGGGAGCTGGCGCTGACCAGCGTGCGCAACCTGTTCGCCGAGGCCGACCTGCACGCCGACGAGGTGGGCGGCGACTTCGCGGGTGAGTCCACCCGGCTCGGCATCGCGATGGCCGAGGTCCACGAAACCCTGGCCGAGAGCTTCGAGACCGGGACGGTGCCGGCGGCCGAGGTCGCGGAGGGGATGCGGACCAGGCTCGCGGAGGCGACCCCGATCGTGCCGGAGCTGGCGTCGTTCACCGCC
Organism: Nocardioidaceae bacterium; assembly: GCA_035557095.1. Lineage (GTDB taxonomy): Bacteria > Actinomycetota > Actinomycetes > Propionibacteriales > Nocardioidaceae > JALZDI01. The sequence continues at coordinate 23,867 of DATMEB010000301.1, forward strand.
CAGCTGCGCGGCGCCTACGACGCGCTGGAGGCGCTCGGCGAGCTGGAGGTGCAGCGGATCCACGCCGACCTGCACCTCGGCCAGACCCTGCGCACGGTGCTGGGCTGGAAGGTCGTCGACTTCGAGGGCGAGCCGGCCAAACCGCTCTCCGAGCGAGTGCTGCCCGACTCCCCCTGGCGCGACGTCGCCGGGATGATGCGGTCCTTCGACTACGCCGCGCACGCCGTGCAGCGCACCCTCGCCGGCCACGACGAGACCTCAGCCCACCAGCGCGCCCGGCGCGCCGATGAGTGGGCGGCCCGCAACAAGCAGCACTTCCTCAAGGCGTACGCCGATGGCGAGCTCGACGGCCGGCAGGGCACCATGCTCGCGGCGTACGTCGCCGACAAGGCGGTCTACGAGTGCGTCTACGAGACCCGCAACCGGCCGGCCTGGGTGTCCATCCCGCTCGAGGCCGTAGCCCGGATCGGTGTGCCGTGACGGTGAGGGTGCCCGTCGAGGAGCTCGACCAGATCATCCGCGGCGAGCACGGGCAGCCGCACGCGGTGCTCGGCCCGCACCCCGGAGAGGGTGGGGTGACGGTGCGGACGCTCAAGCCGCTGGCCCGTCGGGTGGAGGTGCTGCACAAGGGCGGCCCGACCGCGCTGACCCACGAGCACGGCGGAATCTGGGTCGGCGAGCTGCCCGGCACCGAGGTCCCCGACTACCGGCTGGCGGTGACCTACGACGGCATCACCCACGAGGTCGACGACCCCTACCGCTTCCTGCCCACGCTCGGCCAGGTCGACCTGCACCTGATCAACGAGGGCCGCCACGAGCAGTTGTGGGAGGTGCTCGGCGCGCGGGTGCACCACTACGAGACCCCGCTGGGCGACACGGTGACCGGTACGTCGTTCGCGGTGTGGGCGCCCAAGGCCCGCGGGGTGCGGGTGAAGGGCGACTTCAACACGTGGGACGGCCGCGAGCACCCGATGCGTCAGCTCGGCGAGTCGGGTGTGTGGGAGCTGTTCGTGCCAGGCATCGGCTCCGGCACGACGTACAAGTACTGGATCCTGGGCGCCGACGGGGAGTGGCAGGAGAAGGCCGACCCGCTCGCCTCTCACGCCGAGGTGGCGCCGGCGACCTCGTCGCGGGTCTTCGAGTCGGCGCACGAGTGGGGCGACGACGCCTGGATGGCCGCTCGCGCCCAGAAGCAGCCGGTCGCCGAGGCGATGTCGGTCTACGAGATGCATCTCGGCTCGTGGAAGCGGCACCCCGGCGGCGGGTTCTGGTCCTACGACGAACTCGCCGACGACCTCGTGCCCTACCTCTCCAACCTGGGGTTCACCCACGTCGAGCTGATGCCGGTGATGCAGCACCCGTTCGGCGGGTCGTGGGGCTACCACGTGACGTCGTACTTCGCCCCCGACTCGCGGTTCGGCGACCCCGACGGCTTCCGCCGCTTGGTCGACCGGCTGCACCAGGCCGGCATCGGCGTGATCCTCGACTGGGTGCCCGGCCACTTCGCCACCGACCCGTGGGCGCTGGCCCGCTTCGACGGCGGGCCGCTCTACGAGGACCCCAACCCGCAGCGCGGCTGGCACGAGGAGTGGGGCTCCCACATCTTCGACTTCGGCCGCCACGAGGTGCGCAACTTCCTCTACGGCAACGCCGTCTACTGGCTCGAGGAGTTCCACGCCGACGGGCTGCGCGTCGACGGCGTCGCCTCGATGCTCTACCTCGACTACGCCCGCGACGAGGGCAAGTGGACGCCCAACAAGTACGGCGGCCGCGAGAACCTCGAGGCCGTGCAGTTCCTCCAGGAGATGAACGCAACCGTCTACAAGCGGGTGCCGGGGATCGTGACCATCGCCGAGGAGTCCACCTCCTGGCCGCAGGTCACCGGCCCCACGTCGGGCGGCGGGCTGGGCTTCGGCTTCAAGTGGAACATGGGCTGGATGCACGACACCCTCGACTACCTCGAGCGGGAGCCGGTGCATCGCGCCTACCACCACGGCGACATGACGTTCTCCCTCGTCTACGCCTTCACCGAGAACTTCGTGCTGCCGCTGTCCCACGACGAGGTCGTGCACGGCAAGGGCTCGCTGGTCCGGAAGATGCCCGGCGACCGCTGGCAGCAGCTGGCCACCCTGCGCGCCTACTACGGCTTCATGTGGGCGCACCCGGGCAAGCAGCTGCTGTTCATGGGCGCCGAGCTGGGCCAGGAGTCGGAGTGGGCGGAGTCGCGCGAGCTGGACTGGTGGCTGCTCGCACACCCCGAGCACCGCGGCCTCCAGTCCGCCGTACGCGATCTCAATGCCGCCTACCGCGACTCCCCCGCCTTCTGGGCCGACGACAGCTCCCCCGAGGGCTTCACCTGGATCGACGCCAACGACGCCCACCGCAACGTCTTCTCGTTCGTCCGCCGCGCACCCGGCGTCCCAGACGTGGTGTGCCTCTCCAACTTCTCTTCTGTCCCGCACGCTGGCTACCGCCTCGGCCTGCCCGCCGAGGGCGAGTGGCGGGAGATCCTCAACACCGACGCGGCGCTCTACGGCGGCTCCGGCGTCGGCAACCTCGGCTCGATCACCGCGACCGCCGACCCGGCCCTGGCCCACACCCCCGGCGCCAGCGCGGCGTACGCCGAGATCGTGGTCCCGCCGCTGGCGACGGTCTG
>DATMEB010000302.1:0-6182 GCA_035557095.1 Nocardioidaceae bacterium
GGGACACGTCTCGGCCGCGCCGGAGGGAAGGCCCATGGCTCAGCACCCCCGACTGCTGCACACAGTCATCGACACCACGACGCCGCGAGAGCTCGCGGAGTTCTACCGGGAGCTGCTCGGGCTGCTGTACCGCCCCGGCGACGAGCCTCCGGCGTACGGGGCGCCCGACGACCCCGGCTGGCTCGTGCTCGTGGACTCAGACGGCGCCCGCAAGCTCGCCTTCCAGCGCGTCGACCAGCTGCCTCGGACGACCTGGCCCGAGCACGAGGTCCCGATGCAGCTGCACCTCGACCTCACCGTCCCCGACAGCGCCGAGCTGCAGAGACAGCGGGAGCGGGCGGAGGGCCTGGGGGCGGAGCTCCTGCTCGACCGGACCGACGACCCCGACGAGCCGCTGTACGTCTTCGCCGACCCGTCGGGTCACCCGTTCTGCATCTTCGTCGCCTGACGGGCGCTCACGCCGGTGCGCCCGCACCCCAGTAGAAGGGCCCGGAGGTGCCGCTCACGCTGACCTGCCAGCCGGCTCGAGCCAGTCGCTCCTCGAGCTCGGCCGGTCGGTGGGGCACCTTCACGATGCGGTACGCCGTGCCGTCGTTCAGCCGGCGCCGGATCGTCGAGGACGCCTCGCCCTCGATGAGCTCGTCGGCGGTCCGGTAGGCGTCGTCGACGAAGAACACACGGCCACCGGGTCGCAGACACTCGGCCACGAGCGACCAGAAGGACTCGAACCGCTCGATCGGCACGTGCGAAAGGAAGAACCCGAAGAAGACCACGTCGTAGCGGCGGTCGGGCTGCCAACCGAAGATGTCGGCCTCGATGAAGCGCACCCGGTCACCGGCATGCCGGCCGGCGGCGACAGCGAGCATCTCCGGTGACGCGTCCAGGGCGGTCACGTCGGTGGCGTGGCGGAGGAGCTGGCCGGTCCACAGGCCCGTGCCGCAGGCGAGCTCGAGCACGCTCCCGGTCGGCCCGAAGGCGTCGAGGGCAGCCGTCAGCTCGTCCGCGCCGGCAAACGGCAGCGTGTGCTCCCCGTACTCCGGGGCGTTCGCGCGGTAGTAGGCGACCTGCTCGTCGAGCAGCCGCTCGAGCTCACCGGACCCGTCCGTCGATCGCATGGAGCGATCAAAGCCCCTCCGACGTCGTACGGCAACCGCCGCACACTGCACCCAGGGCGGCGAACTAACCAACAGCGGCGCGCTGCTCGATCAGGTCCAGGAGCCGGTCGACGAGCCGCGAGGCATCGGCCACCGGCATCGGCTCGGTGAAGAGCGCGTAGAAGTACAGCGGCGCCACCACGAGCTCGAGGAGCTCGTCGAGCGTGGGCACCCGCTCACCTCGCGCCTGTGCACGGTCGAGCATCACCTGGATCTGCCGTTCCCGCTCGAGGAAGGCAGCCGAGGTCTGCCTCGGCTCACCCGGGCGGATCTCCAGGACGACGGCGCGCAGGATCAACGGGACCAGCCCCTCCTCGAGGGGCTTGGCGACGGCGGCGGCGTACGCCAGCAGGTCCTCGCGCAGGGAGCCGGTGTCCGGGAGCGACGCGGTGCTGGAGAACCACTCGTCGACGACGTCGTTCAGCAGGGCCGACATCGTCCCCCAGCGGCGGTAGATCGTGGCCTGGTGCACGCCGGAGCGCTCGGCCACGAGCGGCACGCTGAGCTCCTCCCAACGGTGGTTCTCCAGCAGCTCCAGGGCCGCCGCGTGCACAGCGGAGCGCACCCGCGCCGACCTGCCGCCGGGGCGCTGCATGGTTCGTCCGTTTCCCATACGCGAGATCATAACGCGAAAGTGCTTGCATTAGTGCGAGGCGGCCGGTAGCGTCACTGACGCGAGAATACTCGCGTTTGACGGGAGGGAGTGAGCATGAACCGTCAGATCCTCTCCAGGATCAGGACCGGGCTGTGGGTCGTCGCGCTGGCGCTGGTCGCCATGGTGGGTGCGGGAGTGGCGCCGGCCATGGATGCCGTCGCCGACACCTATCCCGAGCCGGTCGACATAACCGGCGAGGTCCGGTCCGTCGTCGAGGCGACCCCGCGGCCCCGCCACGACGCCGGGCTGCCGACCGCGGTCTTCGCGCTGGGGTCCGAGGGTGCGAACGCGGCGGACGTGCTGGCGCCGTACGAGGTGCTGGCGGTGTCGGGGAGGTTCAACGTCATCACGGCCGCGCCCGCGCGACGGCCGGTCCCGCTCACCGGTGGACTCGATGTCGTGCCGGACTTCACCTTCGCCGAGCTGGCGCGGCGGTTCCCCGCAGGCGTCGACGTCGTTTTCGCGCCGGCGATGCCGGACGTGCAGGATGCGTCCTCCCTGCCGGTACGGCACTGGCTGGCGCGGCAGGCCGCGGACGGCGCCACCGTGGTCGGCGTGTGCGTCGGTGCGGAGCTGCTCGCCGGCGCCGGCCTGCTGGACGGGCGACCGGCGACGTCGCACTGGCTCGCCATGGGCCTGGGTGGGATGGAGAAGCGCTATCCCGACGTTCGATGGCAGCACGGCGTCCGCTACGTCGACGACGGAGACGTCGTCACCACCGCGGGTGTGCTGAGCGGCGTCGACGGCGCGCTGCGCATCCTGGAACAGCACACCGACGAGTCCGTCGCGCGCCGGGCCGCCGAGGCGGTGGGCTGGACGCACTACCGGCCGGGCGCGGCCGCCACGATGCCGGCGTCGAAGCTCGACGTCCCGGACTCGGTCGCACTGCTCAACCTCGGCTACCGCGAGCCGGCACAGCTTGGTGTCGCGCTCACCGACGGCGTCGGCGAGATCGAGCTCGCGTCGGTGTTCCGCACCTACACCGAGCTCTCGTACGTCGCCCGGCCGCACACCCTCACACTCGACGGATCCCCGATCCGGTCGCGGCACGGTCTGACGTTCGTGCCCCGCTCCGCCCTCTCCGCAGCGCCGACCGACCTGGACCGGCTGGTCGTACCCGGTGCGGTGGCGGCCGACGGTCGCGCGCCGGGCCTGGCTCGGGCCGCCGCCGCGGCCGGGCTGCGGCCGGAGTACGTGCACACGCGTGCCGAGTTCCCCTTCGACGCGGCCCTGCGTGACCTCGCCGCGACCACCGACGTGGCCACCGCCACCTGGGTCGCGAAGACGCTGGAGTATCCCGTTCGGGGCGAGCTGGCCGGATCCGCGTGGCCGTGGTCGCTGACCGCGAAGCTCCTGCTGGCGGGACTCCTCGGCGGCGCCCTGGCGATCGCCACGGTCCGGGTGCTGCGCGCCCGACCCCGCCTTCGCCGCTTCCTGGGTCACTACGTCGAGATGCTGCTCGCGATGACCGCGGGGATGCTGCTCGTCGGCGGCCTCTGGATGATGGTCTGGCCCGGCCTGCCCGACCACCCCGTGACGAGCACGCTGGTGATGGCCGCGGACATGACGGTCGGGATGGCGGCCTGGATGGCGTTCCGTGGCCACTCCCGACGGCTGGTCGTCGAGATGTCGGCGGCGATGGTCGCACCGTTCCTGCTGCTGCTCGTGCCACTGGTCGCCGGGGTCGTCTCGGCGGAGACCCTGAACATGGCCGGGCACACGCTGATGCTGTTCACCATGCTCGCGGCGATGCTGCTGCGACGGCAGGACTACACCGCCCGCCACCACACGGGGCGGTCGTGGCGCCGTTGTCGGCGGCCGGCTCCGGTCACCGAGCCGGCCACCGAGCCGGCCACTGAGCCAGCCAGATTGACCCCGTCCGCCAACGGTTGAGGGTCTGGACAGCGGGTCGTCGGGTCGCTGACGCTCGAACCAACACAAGGGGGAAACCATGTCCTCGACCGTGCTGTACATGTCCATGTCGCTCGACGGGTTCATCGCGGGCCCCAACGAGACGCTCGACAATCCCCTCGGCGACGGTGGGGACCGGCTGCACGCGTGGCCATTCCCCGGCGCCGACGGTGGCGCGAACCGACGGATCTTCGACGAGTTCACGTCCACCGGTGCCATCGTCGCCGGGCGCGGAACCTTCGAGCCCGCCGGCGGCTGGGGAGGGGACCATCACGGCGGGGTGCCGATCTTCATCCTCAGCCGCCACCCGGCACCCGCCTGGGCCGCCGACTGGCCCGGCGTCCACTACGGCAACGACATCGACGCCGCGATGCGTTATGCCAGACAGGCTGCCGGTGACGAGAACGTGCTGGTGCACGGGGCGAGCACCGCGCAGCGTGCGCTCAACGCGGGACTCCTCGACGAGCTCGAGATCCACCTGATACCGGTGCTTCTCGGCGACGGGCGGCCGCTGTTCGAGAACCTCGGGATCGAGCAGCGCGAGCTGGAGCGAACCCGGGTGGTGGAAGGAGAGGGTGGCATCACCCACCTTCACTTCCGCGTACGTCGCTGAGGCACTGGCGCCACTAGTGACGATAAGGCCGCGAGGGGATCGGGGCTGATTGACGCGAAGCCGGTGCCCGGACGGTTCCACCGGCCTACGATCGAAGCACCATGCGCGTGACTTGCGCCAGGGGGAGGGGCATGCGATGGCAAAGGAGCACGAGACCGCGCGCGTTGCCGCAGCCGGAGGGGGTGCCGCAAAGCGTCGTACCGACGACATCGGTGCGCGCAGGCTCAGCCGCCTGGTTACCCGGGCGGTGCTCCTGGTCGCAACCGCGTTCGGGACGCTCGTAGCCCTTGCGCCCTCGGCCGGAGCCGACGAGGCGGACCAGCGGGCGCTCGCGGAGCGCTACGCGCCGGTGATGATGCTGGTGAAGCAGGACAAGGACTGCGGCCCTGGTGAGCCGTACCAGCCCAGCAACGTCGACCCGGTCTTGGACAACAGCACAGTGGCGCTGCGCGGGCCCTGGACCCCGCGCGACCTCATCGAGGTCGGCCCGAGCCAGGACGAGCTCGCGCAGGGACTGCCGGGGTACTCGCTCGACCTGCCGGGGAACCCGCTGGCCGCGGGGTGTGACTACGAGGAGTGGGCGCGCGACACCTGGGGCGACAACGCGACATCGACGATCTACGCACACGTCGCGCGGCAGAAGGGCCGTCCGAACCGGATCGCGCTGCAGTACTTCTTCTACTACCAGTTCAACGACTTCAACAACAAGCACGAAAGCGACTGGGAGCGCATCGCGATCGAGTTCGCTGCGCCGAGCGCGCGGGCCGCGCTGTCCCAGGAGCCCGCGCTGGTGGCATACGGCCAGCACTACGGCGCGGAGACCGCGTCCTGGGGCGACGACAAGCTCGAGATCGTCGACGGCACCCACCCGGTCGTGTATGTCTCCGCCGGATCGCACGCGAGCCAGTACTCCGCCGACCTGTTCCTCGGTCGGTCGGCATCGCAGGGATTCGGCTGCGACTCCACGGTCGGTCCGCATCGGCGGGTGCGACCGAGCGTGGAGACCATCCCGGCCAACATGAACAGGGCCGTGACCATGTTCCCCTGGGTCGGCTACGAAGGCCACTGGGGCGAGGTCGGGTCGCAACGCTTCTACCAGGCACCCACCGGGCCTAGCCAGAAGGCGGCATGGACCAAGCCGTTCGGCTGGTCGGCGAGCGCGCGGGACCGGAGCTTCGCGGTGCCAGGTGGCGACACCTACCAGGACACGGCGACAGGCTTCTTCTGCTCGTTCGTGGAGTTCGGGTCCAACGTCTTCCGGCAGTTCACCGCCAGGCCGTTGCCGAGCCTGGCTGTTCTCGCCGTCGTGGTGCTCGTGGCGAGCTGGCTGATTCGCCGTACCTCGTGGCGGTCGTCGCCGTCGCTGCCGGCCTTCGGCCGACGGTCACTCGGACAGATCATCGCCGTGGCCTGGGAGATGTTCTGGTCACGGCTGGGCCTGTTCGTGTGCATCGGCCTGCCGGCGGTCCTGGTCTCGCTGGGCGCGGCCCTGCTGCAGACCTACGCGAGCTCCTCCGGCGACGTGTGGTTGCAGTCGGCATCGGCGCTCGGCGGGATCCTGCTGGCACTCGTCCTGCTGTGGGCGCAGTCGTCAACCGTCCAGGCCTTGGCCGAGCTCGACGCAGGGCGCCGGGTGCGGATGCGCGACGCCTACCGGTTGGCGGTCAGACGGCTGCTTCCCGTCACGGGCACCGTGCTTCTCGTGATTGTGGCGCTGCTGCTGATGACGTTCACCGTGGTGCTGATCCCCGTGGCGCTGGTGATGCTCGTCGGGTGGAGCCTGATCATTCCGGTGGTGCTGCTGGATCGCACGTCGGGCTTCAAGGCGCTCCGCCGCACCTGGCGGCTC
>DATMEB010000303.1:0-10789 GCA_035557095.1 Nocardioidaceae bacterium
TCATCGTGGGCATCTGGCTCGGCCAGCACGCGTGGATGGGGGCGAGCGACATCACGGCCGGGGAGGTGCTGGCCTTCGCGTTCCTCGTCACCTTGTTCGTCGGTCCGGTGCAGCTCGGCACCCAGATCCTCACCGACGCCCAGCTCGCCATCGCCGGCTGGCGACGGGTGATCGGCATCCTCGACACCCCGGCCGACCTCGTCGACCCCGGACCCGACGCCCACGTGCTGCCGCTCGGCCCCATCGACGTCCGCTTCGACGGCGTCGAGTTCGCCTACCCGGGCGGGCCGCCCGTGCTGCTCGACGTCACCCTCGACATCGACGCCGGACGCCGGGTCGCGATCGTCGGCGAGACCGGCTCGGGCAAGTCCACCTTCGCCAAGCTGCTCACCCGGCTGATGGATCCCACCCGCGGCACGGTGCTGCTCGACGGCATCGACGTGCGCGAGGTGGCACAGTCGTCGCTCCGGTCCAGCGTGGTGCTCGTGCCGCAGGAGGGGTTCCTGTTCGACGACACCCTGGCCGCCAACGTGCGCTACGGCCGCCTCGACGCCGACGAGGCCACGATCCTCGCCAGCGCCGACGAGCTGGGCCTGAGCGACTGGGTGGCCTCGCTGCCGCGCGGTCTCGACACCCAGGTCGGGCAGCGGGGCGAGTCGCTGTCGGCGGGGGAGCGGCAGCTGGTGGCGCTGCTCCGTGCGCACCTGGCCGACCCCGACCTGCTCGTGCTCGACGAGGCCACCAGCGCCGTCGACCCCGCCCTGGAGATGCGGATCGGCCGTGCGCTGGAGCGGCTGATGGCCGGCCGCACCTCGGTCACCATCGCCCACCGGCTCTCCACCGCCGAGAACGCCGACGAGGTCGTCGTCGTCGACGCCGGCCGGATCGTGCAGCGCGGCCCGCACGCCGAGCTCGTCACCGAGGCGGGCAGTGTGTACGCCGGACTGCACGCCTCGTGGCGCTCTCAGCAAGCGGCCGGAGACGGGGCGAGCTCGCGAGCCCCGGCACCGAACAGCCGCGCAGATTGAGGAGGCTTCGGCGTGGCCGGAGCGCAGCGACGGACGCGCGAGCCGTCTCGAAATCGCGCTGCGCGATGATCGACCCATGCCTCTCGACCCCGCCGTGGCCGCGCGCCTGAAGCGCACCGACCAGGGCCTCGTCGCCGCCGTCGTGCAGCAGCACGACACCGGCGAGGTGCTGATGCACGCCTGGATGGACGACGAGGCGCTGCACCGCACCCTCACCACCGGCCGGGCGACGTACTGGAGCCGCTCCCGCCAGGAGTACTGGGTCAAGGGCGAGACCTCCGGGCATCGGCAGTGGGTGCACGACGTGCGGCTCGACTGCGACGGCGACTCGCTGCTGGTCGTGGTCGACCAGGAGGGTGCGGCCTGTCACACCGGCGACCGCTCCTGCTTCGACGCGGCGCCGCTGCCGGTCAGCGGGCCGCCGGGCTCCGAGGCCGAGGGCGCATGAGGCGCGAGCTCGCCGTCTGCCTGGCCGTCGGACTGCTCGGCGGAGGGCTGATGCTGCTCGGTTCGGGACGCGCCTGGGACGGTGCTGCGTCGGCCGCGCCGGTGCCGACGGTCTCCGGGGACGCCGTCGACCCGGTCGGCTCGCTCGCCTCCACCCTCGGTGCGGTCGTGCTCCTGGGCACGATCGTCGTCGCCGTGACCCGGGCGCTCGGACGCCGCCTGGCAGGCAGCGTGGTGGTACTCGCCGCACTGGGGGCGGCGTACGTCGCGACCACCGCGACCGGCGGCTGGTCGCCGTGGCGGGGCGCGGTCCTGCTCGGCGCCGTGCTCGGCACCTGCGGCGGTGCCCTGGCCGCGCTGCGCGGGCAGCGGTGGGCCTCGATGAGCCGGCGGTACGACGCCCCGTCGACCCCGCGGCCCGCGCACGAGTCAGACCCGTGGCGAGCACTCGACCGCGGCGAAGACCCGACGCTGTAGCCACCCGCCGCAGCGGGCACAATGTGACGGAAGGTCACCGACCGTCCCGCCAAACCTGACGAAGGAGCCGCCCGGCATGGCCGACAACCACGGTTCGACCCCTGCGGCCTGGGTGGCCGTCTTCCTCGCGCTCGTCGCGTTCGTGGTCGGCGGGGTCGCCCTGGTGTTCTCCCCGCCCAACTGGCCGATGTTCTGGGCCGGGGTGGCGCTGCTGCCCGTGTCGCTGATCGTCGGCAAGGTGATGTCGGCGATGGGCCTGGGCGCCGACCAGGAGCCGCAGGCCTGAGGCGCGGCGACCGGCCATGACCACACCGCGATGACCACACTGCGATGACCACACTGCAATGACCACACCGACGGGACCCACCGGCCCTGCTGGCTCGCCTGGCGCCTTCGCCGGCCCGCCGGCGCAGCGGCGCGCGCGCATGACCGCGCCGGCGCTGTGGGCGGTCGGGGTGCTCGCGGCGGTGGTCCTGCTGCACGTGCGCGACCCGCACGAGAGCGGCAGCTACGCCTACTGCCCGTGGCTGTTGCTCACCGGCATGCCCTGTCCGGGGTGCGGCGGGCTGCGCGCGGTGCACGACCTGACGAACGTCGACCTCGCCGCGGCGGTGTCGAGCAACCTGCTGGTGGTGGCGTTGATCCCCGTCGCGGTGCTCCTCTGGTACGGGTGGGCGCGGGCACGATGGCGTGGCCGGTCGTTCACCTCGCCGCTGTTCTCCGCACCCGCGCTGGTGTCACTGCTGCTGCTGGTCGTCGCCTTCGGGGTGCTCCGTAACGTGGAGGCGACCGCCTGGCTCGCCCCCTGAGCCGACTGCAATGGCCGACGGACCCGTGGGCCTACTGAGCCGAAAGAGACCACGCGTATGACCGTGCTCGACGAGATCCTGGTCGGGGTACGCGCCGACCTCGCCGATCGTGAGCAGCAGACCCCGCTGGCCGCCCTCCAGGAGAAGGTCGCGTCCTCGGTGGGCGCGCGAGACCCGATGCCCGCGTTCGCCGCGCCGGGTGTGTCGGTGATCGCCGAGATCAAGCGCTCCAGCCCCAGCAAGGGCGATCTGGCGCCGATCGGCGACCCGGCCGCGCTCGCCCGCGAGTACGCCACCGGCGGTGCCGCCGCGATCAGCGTGCTCACCGAGGAACGCCGGTTCGGCGGGAGCCTCGACGACCTGCGCGCCGTCCGGTCCGCGGTGGTGACGCCGATCCTGCGCAAGGACTTCATCGTCACGCCGTACCAGCTCTGGGAGGCGCGCGCCGCCGGCGCCGACCTGGCCCTGCTGATCGTGGCCGCGCTCACCCAGCCGGAGCTGTTCGCACTGCTGGAGGTCGCCGCCGAGGTGGGGCTGACGCCGCTGGTGGAGGTGCACGACGAGGGCGAGGTCGACCGGGCGGTTGCCGCGGGTGCGACCCTGGTCGGCGTGAACGCCCGCAACCTCAAGACGCTGGACGTGCAGCCGGGCACGTTCGCGCGGCTGGCGCCGCTGATCCCGGACGGCGTCGTCAAGGTCGCGGAGTCCGGCGTGCGCGACGCCGCCGACGTGCGCGAGTACGCCGGCGCCGGCGCCGACGTCGTCCTCGTCGGCGAGGCGCTGGTCACCGGAGACGACCCGCGAGACGCGGTCGCGCGGATGGTCGCGGCGGGACGGCCCGCGGAGCAACAGCAGGCAGCAGAGCACACAGAAGGGACCCGCTGAGGTGAGCGCAACCCATCAGGCCGTCGGAGCCGCCGGGCCCGACGCGCAGGGTCACTGGGGTCGGTTCGGCGGCCGGTTCATGCCGGAGGCGCTGATCGCCCCGCTCGATGAGCTCGAGCAGGCCTGGCAGCAGGCCATGACCGATCCGTCGTTCACCGGGGAGTTCGAGCGCATGCTGCGCGAGTACGCCGGGACGCCCAGCCTGCTCTACGACGCGACCCGGCTCTCCGAACGCGCCGGAGCGCGCATCGTGCTCAAGCGCGAGGACCTCAACCACACCGGCGCGCACAAGGTGCGCAACGTGCTCGGCCAGGCGCTGCTCACCAAGCGGATGGGCAAGTCGCGGGTGATCGCCGAGACCGGCGCGGGCCAGCACGGGGTCGCGACCGCCACCGCGTGCGCCTACCTCGACCTCGAGTGCGTGGTGTACATGGGTGAGGTCGACACCGAGCGGCAGGCGCTCAACGTGGCGCGGATGCGCCTGCTCGGCGCCGAGGTGATCCCGGTCCGATCCGGGAGCCGGACGCTCAAGGACGCCATCAACGAGGCGCTGCGCGACTGGGTCGCCAGCGTCGACGACACCCACTACCTGCTCGGCACCGCGGCCGGCGCCCACCCGTTCCCCGCGATGGTGCGCGACTTCTGCCGCGGCATCGGCGACGAGGCCCGCGCCCAGTCGCTCGAGCTGCTCGGCGGGCTCCCCGATGCGGTCTGCGCGTGCGTGGGCGGCGGCTCGAACGCGATCGGCATGTTCAGCGCGTTCGTGCCCGACGAGTCCGTGCGGCTCTACGGCTTCGAGGCCGGCGGTGACGGATTCGACACCGGTCGGCACGCGGCCACGATCTCCGCGGGGGAGGTCGGTGTGCTGCACGGGGCCCGGTCCTTCCTGCTGCAGGATGAGGACGGCCAGACGATCGAGTCGCACTCGATCTCGGCGGGGCTCGACTATCCCGGGGTCGGTCCCGAGCACGCACACCTCGCGCAGACCGGGCGCGCGTCGTACCGGCCGATCTCCGACGCCGACGCGATGCAGGCGTTCTCCCTGCTGGCGCGTGCCGAGGGGATCATCCCGGCGATCGAGTCCGCGCACGCGGTCGCCGGCGCGCTCGAGGTCGCACGCGAGCTCGGGCCGGAGGCGACGATCGCGGTCTGCCTGTCCGGACGTGGTGACAAGGACATGGACACCGCCGCCACGTGGCTGGGGTTCGTGGACGAGGCGGGAAGCCCGGAGGTCGACGCATGAGGAACCCCGCGCTGCACCAGTCCGGTAGGGCGCTCCGCTGCGCTTCAGGTTTCCGCGGGGACCCCGCATGAGCCGGGTCGACACGGTGTACGAGACCGCACGCGCCGAGGGCCGTGGCGCGCTGGTGGGCTACCTGCCGGCGGGCTTCCCGTCGTTCGACGGCTGCATCGCCGCGATCCGCGCGATGGTCGACGGAGGAGTCGACCTGCTCGAGGTCGGACTCCCGTACAGCGACCCGGTCATGGACGGGCCGACGATCCAGGCGGCAGCGCAGCGATCGCTGGCGGCCGGGATGCGCACCCGCGACGTGCTGCGCACTGTCGAGGCGGCCGCGCCGCACGTGCCGACCGTGGTGATGACGTACTGGAACCCGGTCGAGCGCTACGGCGTCGACCGGTTCGCCCGCGACCTCGCCGCGGCCGGCGGGTCCGGGCTGATCACGCCCGACCTGATCCCCGACGAGGCGGCGGAGTGGACCGAGGCGTCCGAGGCGCACGGGCTCGACCGCATCTTCCTGGTGTCGCCGTCCTCGACCGACGCGCGCATCGCGATGACCGTGCAGGCCTGCCGCGGCTTCGTCTACGCGACCTCGGTGATGGGTGTCACCGGGGCGCGTGCGCAGACCAGCCGCCGGGGCCCGGAGCTGGTCGCGCGGGTCAAGCAGGCCACGACGCTGCCGGTGGGGGTCGGGCTCGGTGTCTCGAACGGTGCGCAGGCCGCCGAGGTCGCCGAGTACGCCGACGGGGTGATCGTCGGCTCGGCGTTCGTGCGTTGCCTGCTCGACGCACGCGACGACGCCGCGGGCGTCTCCGCCGTACGCGCGCTGGCCGAGGACCTCTCCGGCGGTGTGCGGGCACGATCGGGAACTCCGCAGGGCGCCTGAGGGGTTGGACCGTTCGTGACTTCTGTGCGGCGGCTCTCGGCGACGAGCGTGCTGTGCCTGCTCGTGCCCTGCCTGCTGGCCCTGGTGGCCGGCTGCGGCGGCGCCGACGAGCAGGCGGCCGTGACCACCCCCGGCGGCGCGGTCTCGCAGCAGACGTCGGACAACGACGGCTTCCGGGGGGTGGGGCTCACGCAGCCGTACCAGATGCCCGACCTGACCCTCACCGACACCGCCGGCCGGCCGTTCAACCTGGTGTCGGACACCGACGCACGGGTGACGCTGGTGTTCTTCGGCTACACGAACTGCCCCGACGTGTGCAGCCTGGTGATGGCCGACATGGCCTCGGCGCTGACCCGGCTCTCGCCAAGGGTCGCCGGCGACGTGCAGCTGCTGTTCGTGACCACCGACCCGGCGCGCGACACCCCCGAGGTCGTCGGTGAGTACGTCGACCGCTTCCACCCCGCGTTCGAGGGTCTCACCGGGCCGCTGCCGAGGATCAAGGCCGCGGCCGAGCCGCTCGGCGTCGCCATCCAGGGCACCAACCGGCTGCCCAGCGGGGGGTACGAGGTCGGCCACGGCAGCCAGATCGTCGGCTTCACCGCCGACGACAAGGCACGCGTGGTCTGGACCGAGGGCACGCCGGTGGACGACCTCGTGAGCGACATCCACGCGTTGGCGGACCGGTCCGGGTAGGTTCTGCAGCGATGACGTTCGCCTCCATCCCCAGTCCAGACCAGGGCACCTGGCAGCTCGGTTTCTTCGAGCTCCGGGCGTACGCGCTGTGCATCATCCTCGGCGTCCTGGTCGCCGTCTGGCTCGGCAACAGGCGCTGGATCGCCCGCGGAGGCCAGCCCGGCACCGTCGCCGACATCGCGGTATGGGCGGTGCCCTTCGGCCTCGTGGGCGCCCGGCTGTACCACGTGCTCACCGACTACCAGCTGTACTTCGGCGCGGGACGCAACCCGGTCGAGGCCCTGTACATCTGGCGCGGCGGGCTCGGCATCTGGGGAGCCGTCTCGCTGGGTGCGCTCGGTGCCTACATCGGCTGCCGCCGGCGCGGGGTGAAGTTCCTCGCTTTCGGCGACGCGCTGGTCCCGGCGATTGCGGTCGCGCAGGGCATCGGGCGGTTCGGGAACTGGTTCAACCAGGAGCTCTTCGGGCGCCCCACCGACCTGCCGTGGGCGCTGCAGATCGACCCGGAGTTCCGGCCGCTGGGCTTCCGCAACTTCGCGACGTTCCATCCGACGTTCCTGTACGAGGCGCTGTGGAACTTCGGGGTCGCCGGGCTCCTCGTCTGGGCCGACCACCGGTTCCGGCTCGGCTACGGCCGGGTGATCGCGTTGTACGTGATGGCCTACACCGCGGGCCGCGGCTGGATCGAGATGCTGCGCATCGACGAGGCCAACCACATCCTCGGGCTGCGCCTGAACGTGTGGACGTCGATCGTGCTGTTCGTCGCAGCGCTGGCGTTCTTTGTCTGGTCCGCACGGCGGCATACCGGCCGCGAGATCGACGTACAACCCGGGCCCGAGCCCAGCACCGACGCGCAGACCGACACCGACACCGGCGCGGAGTCCGAGCCGGACCCCGAGCCCGAGACGACCGAGGCGCAGCCCGCGCAGGGGAGCGCGAGCGAGGAGGAGGGCGGTGGGGGCGGCCCGCCCGAGGACCCCCCGAAGACCAGCCGCTGGCGGCGCCGCCGACGCTGACGGCAGCAGGTTCGGTGAGCCTTGCCTTCGGTGAAAACCACAGGTCAGCGGCCTAATCTGCCTGGTATGAGCGATGCCGCCCTCACCCCCGACGAGGTTCCCGACCTGCCTGATGCCGGTCCGTCCGTCGGGATGCCGGAGGTGACCGCGATCGGTCACGAGCACCCCGACGTCAGCTCCGGCTGGCTGCGTCCTGCCGTGTTCGGCGCCGTGGACGGGCTGGTGTCCAACTTCGCCCTGATCGCCGGGATGGCCGGAGGTACGGCGGCTGCGGGGGCCGGCCCCACCGCGGTGGTCCTGGCCGGGGTCGCCGGGCTCGCGGGCGGGGCTTTCTCCATGGCAGCGGGGGAGTTCACCAGCGTGACCAGCCAGGCGGAGTACGCCGAGGCGCAGGTCGCCAAGGAACGCCAGGAGATCCTCGACAACCCCACGGCCGAGACGGCCGAGCTGGTCGCCATGTACGTCGAGAAGGGCATCGACCCGCAGACGGCGCAGAAGATGGCCCAGCAGATCCACCGCGACATCGACCGCGCGGTGGCCGTGCACTCGATGGAGGAGTTCGGCGTCGACCCCCACTCGGTGCCCTCGCCGGTCGTGGCGGCGGTGTGGTCGTTCGGGTCCTTCGTCGCCGGGGCCGCCGTGCCGCTGGCGCCGTACCTGGTCGGTATCGCCGACCTGTGGGTCGCGACCGTGCTGACTCTCGTAGCCCTTTTCGCATGCGGGGCCGCGGTCGCTAAGGTGACCGTCCGATCGTGGTGGTGGTCCGGCCTTCGGCAGATGCTGATCGGCGGGGCCGCCGCGGCCGTGACGTACGCCCTCGGGAGTCTGGTGGGTGTCGGTATCGGCTGATACGACCTGCCTGCGCGACCAGGTGTCGTGTAGGCTCGGCAGTCGGTGATTCAGGGCCAACGTCGTCCCTGGCAGCCTGCTGCCGACTGACTCTTCACGACGACGGGTGAGGTGCCCCTCATGCGAGCAATCCCGCCGCCCCAAGGGCTCTACGACGGCCGCCACGAGCACGACGCCTGCGGCGTGGCGTTCGTGGCCACCATGACCGGCAAGCCGAGCCACGAGATCGTGGTGCAGGCGCGTACCGCCCTGCGCAACCTGGACCACCGGGGCGCCTACGGCTCGGAGGAGAACTCCGGTGACGGCGCCGGCATCCTGCTGCAGGTCCCGGATGCGTTCTTCCGCGAGGTCTGCGACTTCGAGCTGCCCAGCCCGTCCACCTACGCCGTCGGCACCGCGTTCGTTCCCGGCTCCGACGAGGACGTCGAGAAGACCCAGCGTCGGATCGGGGAGATCGCGGTCGAGGAGGGCCTCGAGGTCGTCGGCTGGCGTGACGTGCCCGTCGAGCCCGAACTGCTCGGCACCACCTCGCGCGGCACGATGCCGAGCTTCCGCCAGCTGTTCGTGACCGGCGCTGCCGGCCGTCAGGTCGGGATGGCGCTGGAGCGGATGGCGTACTGCCTGCGCAAGCGCGCCGAGCAGGAGACCGAGGCGTACTTCCCCTCGCTGTCCTCGCGCACGATCGTCTACAAGGGAATGCTCACGACCGAGCAGCTCGACACCTTCTTCCCCGACCTGACCGACGAGCGGCTCACGTCGGCGATGGCGGTCGTGCACTCGCGCTTCTCGACCAACACGTTCCCGAGCTGGCCGCTGGCGCACCCGTTCCGGTTCATCGCGCACAACGGCGAGATCAACACCGTCAAGGGCAACCGCAACTGGATGCGTGCCCGCGAGGCGCTGCTCGCCAGCGACGTGATCCCCGGTGACCTCGAGCGCCTGTTCCCGATCTGCACCGAGGGAGCGTCCGACTCCGCGACGTTCGACGAGGTGCTCGAGCTGCTGCACATGGGCGGCCGGTCGCTGCCGCACTCCGTGCTGATGATGATCCCGGAGGCGTGGGAGAACCACGACGAGATGGACGACCGCCGCAAGGCGTTCTACGAGTTCCACGCGATGATGATGGAGGCGTGGGACGGACCCGCCTGCGTCGTCTTCACCGACGGTTCGCAGATCGGCGCCGTGCTCGACCGCAACGGCCTGCGCCCGAGCCGCTACTGGGTCACCGACGACGACCTGGTGGTGCTCGCGTCCGAGGTCGGCGTACTCGACATCGACCCGGCCACGATCGTGCGCAAGGGCCGGCTGCAGCCGGGCCGGATGTTCCTCGTCGACATCGACGAGCACCGCATCATCGAGGACGAGGAGATCAAGACCACGCTGGCCGCGGAGCACCCCTACGACGAGTGGCTGCACGCCGGCCTGGTCCGGCTGGAGGACCTGCCGCTGCGTGAGCACATCGTGCACACGCACTCGTCGGTGACGCGACGCCAGCAGGTGTTCGGCTACACCGAGGAGGAGCTGCGCGTGCTGGTGGCCCCGATGGGCCGCGCTGGCGCGGAGCCGATCGGCTCGATGGGCACCGACACCCCGATCGCGGCGCTGTCGGAGAAGCCGCGGCTGCTCTTCGACTACTTCAGCCAGCTGTTCGCCCAGGTGACCAACCCGCCGCTCGACGCGATCCGCGAGGAGCTCGTGACCTCGCTGGGCGGTGCCATCGGTCCCGAGGGCAACCTGCTGCAGCCGAGCCCGGCGGCCTGCCGCCAGCTCGTGCTTCCGTTCCCGGTCATCGACAACGACGACCTGGCCAAGATCCGCCACGTCAACCGCGACGGCGACCTTCCCGGCTATGCCACCCACGTCGTGCGTGGCCTGTTCGAGGTCGACCGCGGCGCGCAGGGGCTCGCCGACCGGCTCGACGAGATCTGCGCCGAGGTGTCCGAGGCGATCGCCGGCGGGGCACGCATCATCGTGCTCTCCGACCGGCACTCCAACGCCGACAAGGCACCGATCCCGTCGCTGCTGCTCACCGCGGCGGTGCACCACCACCTGGTGCGCGAGAAGACCCGCACCCAGGTCGGACTGCTGGTCGAGGCCGGCGACGTGCGCGAGGTGCACCACGTCGCGCTGCTGATCGGCTACGGCGCCGCGGCCGTCAACGCCTACCTCGCCATGGAGAGCGTCGAGGACCTCGTGCGTCGCGGCGTGTTCATCAGCGGCGTCGAGCCCGAGGTCGCGGTCAAGCAGCTCGTCAAGGCGCTCGGCAAGGGCGTGCTCAAGGTGATGAGCAAGATGGGCGTCTCCACCGTGGCGTCCTACACCGGCGCCCAGATCTTCGAGGCCGTCGGGCTCTCCCACGAGCTCGTCGACCGCTACTTCACCGGCACCACGAGCAAGCTCGGCGGCATCGGCCTCGACACCGTCGCCGAGGAGGTCGCGCGTCGGCACCGCACCGCCTA
>DATMEB010000304.1:0-14808 GCA_035557095.1 Nocardioidaceae bacterium
ATGAAGAAGATCGCGAAGACCGGGACGGCGAGCACCAGCGAGACGCCGACGAAGATCGCGATGTCGATGAGATAGGCCAGCAGCCGGTCGGCGAAGCTCGCCAGCGGCTGACCGGTCGGGCTGAGCGCCGGCGGGGGCGGCAGCCACGGCCCCTGATGGCCCGGGCCAGGGCCGGGGTGGCCCGGGCCTGGGTGGCCCGCAGCGGGGTTCGGCCACGGACCCGGTTGGCGCGGTGCCGGGCCGGCTCCCGGGTATCCCGGCGCGGCCGGATACCCGGGGGCCGGGGGGTAGGCCGGCGGCGGCCCATACCCCGGTGGTGGTCCTTGTGGTGGTTGCACCGGGACAGTGTTACAGGTTCCCGCGACGCTCCTGCTCCCGCTCGATCGCCTGGAACAGGGCCTTGAAGTTGCCCTTGCCGAAGCCCAGCGATCCGTGCCGCTCGATGAGCTCGAAGAACATGGTCGGCCGGTCCTGCACCGGCCTGGTGAAGATCTGCAGCAGGTAGCCGTCCTCGTCGCGGTCGACCAGGATCCCGCGCTTCTTCAGCTCCTCGATCGGTACCCGCACCTCGCCGATCCGGGCCCGCAGCTCCGGGTCGTCATAGTAGGTGTCCGGCGTGTCCAGGAAATGCACACCGTGTGCGCGCAGGATGTCGACGGTGCGCAGCAGGTCGTTGGTCGCCAACGCGATGTGCTGGCAGCCGGCGCCGTCGTAGAACTCGAGGTACTCGTCGATCTGTGACCGCTTCTTGGCGATCGCCGGCTCGTTGAGCGGGAACTTCACCCGGTGGTTGCCGTTGGACACCACCTTGCTCATCAGCGCGGAGTAGTCGGTGGCGATGTCGTCGCCGACGAACTCGGCCATGTTCACGAAGCCCAGGACCTTGTTGTAGAAGGCCACCCACTCGTCCATCTTGCCGAGCTCGACGTTGCCGACGGCGTGGTCGATGGCCTGGAACAGCCGACGCGGGTGGCCCTCCGGGCGGGTCACCTCGGTCTGCGCGGCGCGGAACCCCGGAAGGTACGGGCCGTGGTAGCGCGACCGGTCGATCAGCGTGTGCCGGGTCTCGCCGTACGTCGCGATCGCGGCACGCCGCACCGTGCCGTGCTCGTCGCTGGAGTCGTTGGGCTCCTCGAGCACCGTGGCGCCCATCGCCCGCGCGTGCGCGATGCACTTGTCGACGTCGGGCACCTCGAGCGCGATGTCGACGACGCCGTCGCCGTGTCGCCGGTGGTGGTCCAGCAGGGCGCTGTCGGGCGCGACGGCGCCGGTGAACACGAACCGGGCCGAGCCCGACTTCAGCACGTAGACCTTGCGGTCGCGTACGCCAGTCTCCGGACCGGCATAGGCCACGAAGTCCATGCCGAACGCGCACTGGAAGAACTGCGCCGTCTGGGTGGCGTTGCCCACGACCCACACCAGGGCGTCGAGGGCGGTGACCGGGAACGGGTCCTGGGTGGCGTCGTACTCCACCAGACCGACGAGCTGCTTGAGCTGTTCGAGGTCGACGTCGGACTCGCGTTCCCGCGGGCTGAGCGCGGCCGGAGCAGGCGGGTTCTGGGGGGTCGCAGTCATGCGACGAAGGATCCCCGCAGCAGGCATACTGCGCAACACATGCGTGACACACTGGGCAACATGTCCATCGTCTGCCCACGAGCCCTCGACGTACTGCGCAACCTGCCCGGCGGCCGCCGCCGTCACTGCCCGGACCCCGAGGGAGTGACATGAGCGCGATCGTTGACGACCTCGACGCCCAGATCGTGCTGCTGTTCGCCGACGAGCCCCGGGTCGGCGTGCTCGAGGCCTCGCGGCGCCTCGGTGTCGCCCGCGGGACCGTGCAGGCGCGGCTGGACCGGCTGAGCCGGGCGGGCATCGTCCGCGGCTGGGGACCCGACCTCGACACCGAGGCGCTCGGGTTCCCGGTGATGGCGTTCGCGACGATGGAGATCCGCCAGGGGTCGGGGCACCATGCGGTCGCGCAGCACCTGTCCGCGATCCCGGAGGTGCTGGAGGCGTTCACGATCACCGGCACCGGTGACATGTGGTGCCGTGTGGTCGCGCGCTCCAACGCCGACCTGCAGCGGGTGATCGACCGGGTGGTCTCGTTCGACGGCATCGTGCGCACGTCCACCGTGATCGCCCTCGCCACCCAGATCCCCCACCGCGTCCTCCCGCTGTTCGGCGAGGTGGCCGGCGACTGACCGGCGACTGACCGGCGACTGGCTGCCCTAGCCCAGCCGGCCGGCGATGTCGCGCGCCGCGGCGACCAGGTGCGGCCCCGCCTTCTCGGCGTCGAGGTTGCCCAGCGCGACGACGCCGACCGAGGCCTCCACACCCGGCAGGTCGAGGACGGGTGCGGCCAGCCCGAACGCCCCGGCCTGCAGCTCGCCCTCGGTGGCGACGAGCTCGGCGCCCTCGGCCGCCCCGGCGGCGATGGCCCGGCCCAGCAGGATCGCCTTGCCGGCGGCACCGACATCGAGCGGATGCCGGGCACCGACCCGGTAGCCCACGTGGTAGTCGGTCCAGGAGGGCTCGACCACCGCGATCGCGAGCGCCTCGCCGCCGTCGGCCACGGTCAGGTGCGCGGTCGCGCCGAGCTCCTCGGCGAGCCGGCGCAGGATGCCGGTCGCCAGGTCACGCAGCATCGGCTGCACCGAACGGGAGAGATTGAGCACGGCGAGCCCGAGCTCGACCCGCCCGCTGCCGTCGCGACGCGCCAGCGCGTGCTGCTCCAGCGTCGTCACCAGGCGGTACACGACGGTGCGGTTGACCTCCAGCGCGCCCGCGAGCTCGGTGACGGACATGCCCCGCGGATGCGCGGCGAGCAGCTCGAGCACGCGGAGACCGCGGTCGAGGGTCTGCGACGTCTCTGCAGGCACCTCGCCACGATAATCGACACCGCCTGGTCGACCCCTGCCGAACAGGCCCGCGAACGGAACGACGCTCAGCGCGGCCGGGTCGCCCAGTCGCGGATCAGGTCGATGCGCGAGCGCAGCTGCTCGGCCGACGCCTGGGCGCTGCGCGGTCCGCCGTCGGCGCGCTGCAGCTCGTTGTGGATCGAGCCGTGCGGCAGCCCGGTGCGGTGATGCCAGGCACCGACGAGCCCGTTGAGCTCCCGCCGGAGCGCACCCACCCGCTCGTGCGTGTTCGGGTCCGGCGCGGCATGCCCGTCGGCCCGGGTCGCCGGACGCGCGCCGGTCGAGCGCGTGCGTCGCGAGTCGGCCTGCCGGCGGTGCAGCAGCGACCGCACCTGCTCGGGGTCGAGCAACCCGGGGATGCCGAGGAAGTCCGCCTCCTCCTCGCTGCCCACCAGCGCACCGCCCTCGACGCCGTAGTCGCCCCCGTCGTAGACCACCCGGTCGAACGTCGCCTGGCTGTCGACGGCCTCGAACGACAGCTGGTCGTCGGCGTCGGGGGTGCTCTGCTCGGCCTGCGCGGCAGCGAGCATCTGGTCCTCGGCGGCGAAGATGTCGTCGTCGTTCGCGACCGGCCCCCCGAGGACGTGGTCGCGTTCGACCTCCATCTCCGAGGCGAACCCGAGCAGCGACTCCACACTCGGCAGGAACACCGACGCGGTCTCGCCACGGCGCCGTGCACGGACGAAGCGACCGACCGCCTGCGCGAAGAACAACGGCGTCGCCGTGGTGGTGGCGTAGACGCCTACGGCCAGGCGGGGTACGTCCACGCCCTCGCTGACCATCCGCACGGCCACCATCCAGCGCGAGTCGGAGGCGGCGAACTCACCGATCTTGCGACTGGCTGCCCGCTCGTCCGACAGCACCACCGTCGGACGCTCGCCGGAGATCTCGGTCAGCAGCCTGGCGTAGGACCGGGCGGAGTCCTGGTCGGTGGCGATCACCAGGCCACCGGCGTCAGGGACGTGCCGGCGTACCTCCGAGAGCCTGCGGTCGGCAGCGGCCAGCACCGCCGGCACCCACTCGCCCTCGGGTGCGAGCGCGGTGCGCAGCGCGTGTGCGGTCATGTCCCTGGTGAGCGGCTCGCCCAGACGCGCGGCGATCTCGTCACCGGCCCGGGTGCGCCAGCGCATCTGCCCGGAGTAGGCCATGAACAGCACCGGGCGAACGACGCCGTCGCGCAGCGCGTGCGCGTAGCCGTAGGTGTAGTCGGCGGCGCTGCGCGAGACGCCGTCGGGTCCCGGGGCGTAGGTGACGAACGGGATCGGGTTGGTGTCGGAACGAAAGGGCGTACCGGTCAGGGCCAGGCGGCGCGTCGCCGGCTCGAACGCCTCGCGAACCGCCTCACCCCACGACAAGGCGTCACCGGCGTGGTGCACCTCGTCGAGGACCACCAGCGTCTTGTGGTTCTCGGTACGCACCCGGTAGGCGAGCGAGTTGGTCGCCACGCCCGCGTAGGTGAGGACGAACCCGACGAAGTCGCCGGACGTGCGGCCCTGCTTGCCGGTGTAGGTCGGGTCGAGGGGGATGCCGGCGAGGTCGGCGGCCTGCGCCCACTGCACCTTGAGGTGCTCGGTCGGGGTCACGACGACCACGCGCTCGACCACGCGGCGCTCCAGCAGGTCGGCGGCCACCCGCAGCGCGAACGTCGTCTTGCCCGCACCCGGCGTCGCGACCGCGAGGTAGTCGCGCGGCGACCGCGCGAGGTAGTCGTCGAGCGCGTGCTGCTGCCAGGCGCGCAGCTTGGTCGCGGTGCCCCACGCGGCCCGTTCGGGAAATGCCGGCGAAAGGTTGGCGGCGTTGCTCACTCGTCGGAGTCGTCGTCGCCCGAGCCGAAGCCCGCCCAGATGTCCTTGCACTCCGGGCAGACCGGATAGCGCTTGGGGTCGCGACTGGGCACCCACACCTTGCCGCACAGAGCCACGACGGGCGTGCCGTCGACCATGGCGTCCGTCAGCTTCTCCTTGGCCACGTAGTGGGAGAAGCGCTCGTGGTCACCGTCGTCGAGCGACGGTTGCGTGCGCCGGTCTTCTACGGTCTGCGCGCCAGGGGTCAACTCAGTGCTCACCCGGGAATTCTACGAAACCGCGACAAGGTCCCGACGGCGAGTTCGCCACATTGGTGATGACCCGTCACACCGGCCTCGTGCGGTGCTCGCGTCGCGGCTCGTGGTCAGTTCTGGCTCGGGTCGACGGGGCAGGTGGCCACGAACGCCAGCTCGCCGGGCTGACGGCGCAGCACCCGCTGCCACAGCAGCTCGGCGTCGTGGCACAGCAGGTCGTCGGTCTCCGCGGGCACGACGTACCAAGCGCCCTCGGCGACCTCGCTCTCGAGCTGGCCGGGTCCCCACCCGGCGTACCCGGCAAACACCCGCATACCGGTCAGCACGCCCGACAGCAGCTCCGGTGGTGCGTCGAGGTCCACGAGTCCGGCGCCGGGGTACAGCGGTCGCCACCCCACCGGGGCGTCATCGTCGTCGGGACCGTCGAGCACCGCGACCGCGAGCGCGGAGTCGGTCGCGACCGGACCGCCGGAGAAGATCACGTCGGGAAGCGTGACCAGCTCGGACCAGGACGGCAGCACCTCGGCGACGGGGACGGTCGTGGGACGGCTGATGATGACCCCGAGCGCGCCGTCGTCGTCATGGTCGAGCAGCAGGACGACCGCGCGGGCGAAGTTGGGGTCCTCGAGCTTGGGCGTGGCGACCAGGAGCCGCCCGGTCATCAGGTCGGCACCGGACATGCCCACCATGATGGACCACCACGCGCAGGGCTCACGAAGAATGCGCGGATCCCCGTGACGCGACCATCGTGGCGAGCGCCTCGGTGACCGCGCCGTCGCGTTCCAGCGGCAGCATGTGGCCGGCGCCAGGAAGCACGTCGAGCTCGGCCCACGGCATGGACTCGGCCAGGCGCCTCGCGTGCCCGGGCGCGGTCAGCCGGTCGCAGTCGCCGACCATGACCCGCGTCGGCACGGTCTCCAGCGCCGCCAGTGCCGCGGAGCGGTCGTGTCGCATCAGGTCGGAGAAGAAGCCGCACATCGAGTCCGCGGGCGTCGCCACCAGGTCGGTGAGCACCACGCGGTGATCCTCGAGCCGCTTCGGACGCCCCAGCAGGAACCGGCGCACGACCTGCGACTCGATCGTCGGCGGACGACGACGCCGGCGGCGGCTCAGCATCCGGGCACGGGCGGCCAGCAGCCGCGGCAGCCGGTTGCGCATCCGTTCGCCCATGCGTCGCGGCAGCCCGAGCGTGACCCGGTCGAGCCCGCCACCGGACGTGCTCACGAACAGGGCGCCGACGACGCGCTCGGCGAACAGCTCGGGCCGTTGCTCGGCCAGCGCCATCATCGCCATGCCGCCCATCGAGTGCCCCGCCAGGACCAGCGGCCCTTCGGGGGCGAGCTCGTCGATCACCCGGCCCAGGTCGGTGGCGAGGTTCTCCACGGTCGCCTCGGCCTCCGCGGTGCCGTCGGAACGGCCGTGCCCGCGGTGGTCGTAGCGGACCATCCGCAGCGGTGCGCCGACCGCACCGGGAAGGTCGCGCACCTGGTAGCCCCAGGTCTCGCTGCTCTGCGTCCAGCCGTGCGCGAGGACCACGGTGACCTCGGCGTCGTCGTCGCCCGTGACGTCGACGTGCAGGCGCAGCCCGTCGGCCGTACGCAGTGCGGGCTCGGTGCCGAGGCTCATGCGTCGGCCCTGACCCGGCGAGCCGACGCCTCCCGCGCCAGCTCGGCACCCTCCTCGAGACGGCGGCGGGCGGCCCATGCGTACGCCGCGCCGATCAGCGCGAACACGAACCCGAACAGCGCGAACGTCACGGTGTACCCAGTGGCCCACAGCCACGCGGGCACGTCCTTGCGCTCCTCGCGGCGCAGGATCTCGCTCTCGGTCACGAACTCACGCTCGGCACCCTGCTCCGCGGAGACCTCGGGCGCCGGGATCGCCGGGTCGGCGGGCAGGAAGACCGGAGCGCTCACCATCGAGTGCACGGGCAGGTGCAGCCGCAGCAGCGTCTTCCAGCTGCCGTTGAGCGGCAGCGGCTTGTCGGACCGGAACACTCCCGGTTCGACCTGCCGCATCTCCGCGCGCACCATGCCGCCGCCCTGCCAGGCCAGCGCCTCGAACCACCAGGCCCGCCCGACCACGCTCGACGGCGCGACCTCTGCCTCGACGTACGCCCGGCTGGGCTGCGCGGCCTGCGCCTGGCCCTCGGAGGTCTGGGCGCTCGCGACCGGGTCGAAGGAGAGTGTCGCCTCGGCCTCGATGTCGTTGCGCGGTGGCGCGTTGAACGCGATCACCCCGACCAGTCCGACGACCGCGGCCAGCGCGGCGACATGCGGGCGACGCTCGCGGCGTACGACACCCACGTCGCCGACCTCGACCAGCCGGGCGTGCAGCCAGGCGGCCACGACCCCGACCACGGCCCCGGTGAGCGTGCCCCAGAACAGCACGTACGGCATCGCGTCGAGCGGCCACGGCATCGGCCGGACGGCCTGCGCCCAGAGGTACTCCGTCGCCACGGTGACCGCCGCGACGGCGGCACCGCCGAGGAGCCCGAACCCGAAGGTCGGGCGGGCCCAGCGGGTGAGGACGAGCGCGGCGACAGCGCCGCCGAGCAGCAGCGGCGGCCACGGGATGAGCGTGTCGAACACCCACGCGTTCAGGCCCGTCAGCCCGGCCTGCAGCGCGGCGAATCCCAGCCAGGTGGTCACGACCCAGGCGCGTCCGCGCAGCATCGCCAGCACCATCGTCATCGTGGCCGCGATCGAGAGCACGATCGGGTCCATCAGCAGCGGGAACTGCGGCACGCCGTAGGCGTACTCCAGCAGGAACGCGACCGGCCCGATGAACACGATCACCAGCGCGATCGCCTCCAGGAACGTGCGCACGCGCGAGCGCGCGCCGATCTGCCGGGTCTCGGCGCAGGTCAGCAGCATGCTGTACGGCAGCAGGATCGTGCCGCCGATCATCACGATGTGGGTCGGCCCCCACTCGGTCACGTCCTGGCCGAACAGCCGGTGCCACACGTCGTCGAGCGGGAACCCCGCGAGCGCGCACAGGGCGATCGCGGTGGAGAGCGCGGGGCCGACCGGTACCCGCCAGCTGCGGGTGATGCGCAGCGTGCGCGCCGGCAGCCGGCCGTCGGCCAGCGCCAGCGCGAGCGCGCCGCCGAGGAACATCCCGATCAGGCCGAAGAAGATCAGGTAGTGCGCGGGGTTGGCCAGCGGACCCTCGTCGCGGCCCTCACTGATGTGGAACGACACGTCCCAGTACAGGCCGATGGCCCCGCTGAGGGCGCCCGCGACCTGGATCGCCATCGGGGCGAGGAACCAGCGCGGGCTCCCGCCGTCGGCACGGGCGACCGCCTCGCAGACCCGTCCGGCCAGGCTCGGCGACGTCGTGCCGCCGCGGCGCTCGCGCCACATCACCCAGGCGAGGCCGGCGTAGACCAGGGTGGTGAACGCGACGACGACCAGGATCTGGTCGAGGGGCGCACCGCCGGCCGACGCCGGTGCGGCCGCTGCTTCTGCCAGGATCGGTTGCACGGTCACGGGATATCCACCGCCCACGAGACGAGCGAACAGGAACGGGCCGTTTACAACACGGCCTATGTGTCATCGTCACTGTCACATGTAGGATGTACCATGTCAAGCCGGAGCGACCTAGGGCCGGGGCACTAAGGCCACACGCGAGGTTGGAGGGGCGTTGAGCGGCAACGAGGGCGAGCTCACCATCGACCAGCTCGCCGCGCAGGTCGGCATGACCGTGCGCAACGTGCGGGCGTACGCGAGTCGCGGCCTCATCCCGGCTCCCCGCCTGGTCGGGCGTACCGGCTACTACGGCCAGGAGCACGCGTCCCGGCTGCGACTGATCCGCGACCTGATCGACCGCGGCTACACGCTGGCCGCCGTCGAGCGCGCGGTGCTCAACAACGCCTCGCTCCCCTCCGGACACGCACTCGCGCTGCTGAACACCCTCGACAACCCCCTGGGTAAGCAGGAGGAGCCCGAGGTCGTCGCCAGGGAGGCGCTCGCGGCTGCGGCCGGCGTCCGGCCCGACGACGACCTGGTCGACCAGATGGTCGACGCGGGGCTGGCCGAGCGGATCGACGACCAGACGCTGCGGCTGCTTCGCCCGTCGATCGTGCACGCCGGCACCCAGGCGGTCGCCCTCGGACTCAGCAAGGAGTCCACGATGGCGATGCTGCCGATGCTCGCCGAGCACCTGCGGCCGGTGGCACAGCACTTCGTCGACCAGTTCCGCGAGCAGATCTGGCGCCCGTTCGCCGAGGCGGGGATGCCCGAGGAGCAGTGGCCCGAGGTGCTCCAGCGCATCCGGGCGGTCCTGCCAGTTGCCGCGCAGTCGGTGCTCGCGGTGTTCCGCGACCAGCTGACGTCGGTGATCGACGACGCGCTCGGCGAGGAGCTGGGCTCACTGGCCGACGGGGCTCAGGACTCCGCCTGACCCTCTTCCTCGGCCAGCTCGGCCGTGGCGACCTCGCGTACGGCCGAGGCCACCGCTTGGTGCACCTGCTCCTGGAACACACTCGGGATGATGTAGTTCGCGTTCAGCTGGTCCTCGGTGACCACGTCGGCGACGGCCTGCGCGGCGGCCAGGAGCATCTTGTCGTCGATCGTGCGGCTGTGCGCGTCGAGCAGGCCTCGGAAGACGCCGGGGAAGACCAGCACGTTGTTGATCTGGTTGGGGTAGTCCGAGCGTCCGGTGGCCACGACCGCGGCATGCTTGCGAGCGATCGCCGGGTCGACCTCGGGCACCGGGTTGGCGAGCGCGAACACGATCGCGTCGTCGGCCATGCTCTCGACGACGTCGCCGCCGAACAGGTCCGGGCCGGAGACCCCGATGAAGACGTCGGCACCGTGCAGCGCCGTACCCAGGTCGCCGCTGATCTGGGCCGCGTTGGTCTGCTCGGCGATCCAGCGCAGTGACTCCGAGAGGTTGTCACGCTGCTGGTGGATGACGCCCTCGATGTCGGACACCACGACGTCGCGTACGCCGGCGAGCAGCAGCAGGCGAAGGATCGCCGTACCGGCAGCACCGGCACCCGACATCACCACACGCACCTTGGACAGGTCCTTGCCGACGACCCGCAGCGCGTTGGTCAGCGCGGCCAGCACCACGATGGCGGTGCCGTGCTGGTCGTCGTGGAACACGGGAATGTCGAGCAGCTCGCGCAGCCGGCGCTCGACCTCGAAGCAGCGTGGCGCAGAGATGTCCTCGAGGTTGATGCCCGCGAAGACCGGTGCGATCACCTGCACCGTGCGCACGATCTCGTCGACGTCCTGGGTGTCCAGGCAGATCGGCCAGGCGTCGATGCCGGCGAACCGCTTGAGCAGTGCGGACTTGCCCTCCATCACCGGCAGCGCGGCCGCCGGGCCGATGTTGCCCAGGCCGAGCACCGCGGAACCGTCGGTCACCACGGCGACGGAGTTGCGCTTCACCGTGAGCCGGCGCGCGTCCTCGGGGTTGTCGGCGATCGCCTGGCACACCCGGGCCACACCCGGCGTGTAGACCATGGACAGGTCGTCGCGATTGCGGATCGGGTGCTTGGACTGCATCTCGATTGTGCCGCCGAGGTGCATCAGGAACGTGCGGTCGGAGACCTTGTGCACGATCACGTCGGGCAACGCCCGCAGGGCCTCGACCAGCGCCGCGGCGTGGTCGGTGTCCTTGGCCGCGCACGTGACGTCGATGCTCAGCCGGTCGTGACCGGACGCGGTCACGTCGAGTGCGGTGACGAGGCCGCCGGCCTGCTCGACCGTGGTGGTGAGCTGGCTGACCGGCCCGCTGGCGGGCACGTCGAGGCGGACGGTGATCGAGTAGCTGACGCTCGGGGTGGTCACCGGAGCATCCTGTCATGCGCCCTGCGAAGAGAACCCCCACCCGGTCAGGGAGGGAGGCGACCGGATGGGGGTGGCCGGATGGGGATGGTTGCGGTGTCGGCGCCGGTAGTCCGACGCTCGGGTTGGTCAGGGGTGGTTCGGGGGTGGCTCAGGCGGCCAGCGCGTGCCGGATCCGGCTGAACCATCCGCTGCCGCGAGGCGCCGGATCGGACGTGACCACGGTGACCGCACGCGCGCGCTCCTCGACCTGTCGGCCGATCCGCAGCGCAGCCGCGTCGTCCATCGCGGCGAGCCCGCTCGCCGTGGCCAGCAGCACCCACTCCTTGCGGCGGGCACGTTGCATGGCCTCGTCGTCGGCGTACGCGTCGAGGATCGCCCGTGCGCCGGGCATCTCGGCGCGCAGCGCGCGCCACGCGTGCACGACCGCCTGCGGCAGGTCCCAGGGCTGTTCCGTGAGCTCGCGCTCGATCGCCCCGGAGAGCCGGGTGTGCCAGCGCATCTGCAGCGCGCCGAGCAGGTCGGCCGGCGTGCCGAACGCGTCCTGCGTTCCGGCGACCTCGGTCCACGGGAGGTGGCCGTCCTGCCGGGTCTCGGCGAAGGCCAGCACGTCCTGCAGGACCGAGCTGCGTGCCCGGCCGACTCGTTGGTGGGCATACCAGGTCATGACCTGCTCCTTTCGCATACCAACGGTACGTACTCAAGGTATGTGAAATACCGACGGTCGTGCAATCCGAGCCGCCGTGACGCCGCTCACGCACCCTCCGGGCCATACCGACGGTCGGTCCTATGCTGAGGGGATGACGACAACGCGGCCTAAACGCAGGATGTCCAGGCGGCAGGAGTACTCCTCCTCCACCCGGCGAGCGCTGCTGGACAAGGCGGCCGGGCTGTTCGCCGACCGCGGCTACGCGGGCACCTCGCTGGACGAGGTCGTGGCGGCCGCGCGGGTCACCAAGGGCGCGCTGTACCACCACTTCCAGGGCAAGCTCGCCCTGTTCCAGGCCGTGTTCGACCGGTGCGAGAGCAACGCGGTGAAGCGGATCACCTCCGACGTACGCCGCAAGAAGGACCCCTGGGACAAGGCCATCACCGCGGTCGCGTCGTTCCTCGAGGTGTGCCAGGAGCCGGCGTACCGGCGGATCGTCATGCAGGAGGGGCCGGTCGTGCTCGGGTTCGACCGGTGGCGAGAGAGCGAGGAGCGCTCCACCTACGGGCTGGTGCACGACCTCGTGCACCGTGTGCTCCGGCAGTACGACATCGAGGGCACGCTGCTCACGACGTTCACGCGGATCTTCTACGGCGCAATGAGCTCCGCCGGGATCGTCGTCTCGGAGGCCGAGGACCCCGAGCGGTCCAGCCGTGAGGTCTCGACCGTGATCTCGCTGATGCTGGCCGGCCTACGGCAGCTCGCCGAGTCGGGGATCGACCTCACCGCTCCCCTCGACGACCCGCGGTCGCTGTTCCAGACCACGTCTGCCTGATCACTGGGCCCGCTGGGCTTCTTGGCGCCGAAGCACCGGGGTGGGTCAGCCGGTGGCGGGCCTGCGGCGCAGCCGCACGAGCACGAAGCCGCCGACGGCCAGCGCGACAAACCCGGCCAGGCCCATGCCGACCATGCCGGCCGGGGAGCCGGTGTCTGCCAGTGGCGGGTTGTTGCCCACGGGGGTGGCGGGTACGGCCTCGTCCGGCGGCACCTGCGGCGCCTGCGGCGGCGGCCCGGAGCTCGTCGTGGTGGCCTGCGCGCAGGCGGCGTTGGCGATCGTGACGGTGCCGCCGAAGTGCGCGATGTTGTTCAGGGCGTTGCCGACCTGCTCGGGAGCATTGGCCTCGACCTGGTCGAGCACCTGGTCGAGGGCGTCGTAGAGCGGCTGACCGGACAGCGCGCCGAGGTTCTCCCCGACCGGGGCCAGGTGCCGCTGCCCGTCCGCGAACGTGGTGTCGCTGAGGTCGCGCAGCACCTTCTTGATCGTGGACTCCATCACCGGAGCGGTGGTGTCGAACACCCGGGCCAGCGCCGCGAGCGACATGTCGCTGTCGATCTCGATGGTGACGTTGGTGCCCTCGGCGTACGTCGAGCCGTCGGTGTCCTGCTTGTTGTACGTGATCGTGCCCATGCCCTCGATCGGCACGGCGGTGTCGGGCTCGAGGGCGACCTCGGTGTCCACGATGTTCTGGTTGCTGCGCAGCGCGAGCTGGGACACGTCCACGCTCATCCGGTCGCCGTCGCCGGCACACCGGGTACGGATCACGTCGGCGCTGAGCACGCCGCCACCCAGCGACAGCCCGGCCACGCTGGCCTCGCTCACCAGGTCGCCATTGGGCGCCTCGAGCGACCGGGCCTCGATCACGTCGGCGCTGAGCAGCGGGTTGTCGGGGACCTCGGCGGTAACCGCGTGCTGGGGGAACTCCGCGAACCCGAGGATCTGGTCGGGCATCCCCAGTGTCAGGGAGTCACCCTGCAGCTGCTGGGGAGCCTGGGCCTTCACCTGGTCGAGCGCGTCGGTCAGCGGCTGCAACGCCTGCCGGACCTCCGGCGGAAGGGCCTGCATGCCGTTGGGCAACAGCTCGAGGCGCATCCCCTCGACGCGCAGCGCGGTGGCCTCACCGTCGTACTCGGTGGCCGCGTGTGCCGTGCCCGGCGAGCCGCCGACCAGCACGACCGCCCCGGCTGCCGCGAGCAGCCTCGAAACCAGGCGCACCCTGCGAGATCCCATGCCGCCGCCCCTCCACGTTTCGACTCTGACCCGGATAACGCGCAAGGCGCGGGGAAGTTACGCATTCCGCCGAATGCGGCGAGACCGCAGAAAAACCGGCTGTGGCCGGTCTCCTGGGGCGCCAGCTCATCGCTGGCGCCCCAGGAGACCCAGGCGCTACTTGCCGAAGGTCAGGCCACCGCCGCCGGAGGCGGGGACCAGCTCGATCCAGGTGTTGCCGGGCGGCACCGGGATCGCCTGCCCCTTGGCGGTGACGAGGCGAATCGGGCTGGTCGGGGACTTCTTGACCCACGTGCCCTCGTAGGCCTTGCCCTGGTGGAACAGCGTCGCCGGGCCCTTGCCCGCGAGCACGCTCTCGGGCACCGGGTTGCCGGCGGCGTCGGTGTAGCCGGCGTCGGTCTGCTTGACCGTCAGCGCCAGCACGTTGTCGGTACGGAAGTCGTCGGCGGGGGTGGCGTGGCTGCCGGCGCGGTGCCACACCTTGCCGTTCCAGTTCCACTCGGTCGAGGAGCCGGCGGAGAACTTCGCGGTGACCTCCGTGGCCTTCTTGCCGCTCTTGAGCTTGGCGGCGTCGCCCCACGGCAGGTAGTTCTGCGGCCGCGGGCCGTCGGTCTTGCTCTTCGCCAGCTTCTTGAGGTTCATGAAGAGGTTGTACGGCGCCGGGCGGTCGCTCACCCGGTAGTAGCCGGGCGTGCCCTCGGGCGCGGTCACGACCTTCGCCTCACGCACGCGCTGCATGGTCTTCGGCGCTCCCCCGGACGCCACCAGCGCTGCCCGGGCCGGCTTGACCACGTTGATGTCGGTGCCGCGCAGCGACCGGACCGGTCCGACCTCGGACGGCATCTCGGAGTAGTAGAACGCGGCCAGGCGGGTGAGGCCGCCCTCGACGAGCTCCTCGACGACGAGGTCGGCGGAGCCGAGGCCCGTCTGCGGCTCGGAGCTGCCGGTGTTCTCGATCTTGACCACGACGGCGCGGTGGTCCGGGAGCTTGCCGGCAGCGGGCTCACCGGTCAGAGGCCACTTCGTGGGTGGCGGTGCGGCGCTGGTGTCGCCCTCGGGGGCGGGGGCGTCGGCGGCGGGCTCGGCCTCACCGGAACAGGCACTTGCGGTGAGGACCACGGCGAGCAGCAGCGCGCCCAGGCGTGCGATGCAGGGGATGGTGCGTGACATGGCAGCCAGTGTGACAAAGGGCCGGCCTCCTTGCGGAGGCCGGCCCTTCGTGTCACTCGTCACGGTTTCAGGCGCCGCGCAGCGTGCCCGCGTGCCAGTCGTTGGTCCAGACCAGCTCGGTGTGCACGTCCTCGCCCTCGTTCGGC
>DATMEB010000305.1:0-3865 GCA_035557095.1 Nocardioidaceae bacterium
GCCGCTGCGCTGGTGCACGGTGTCGCGGATCTCGCGGGCCAGGGCCAGCAGCTCGGCGGTCGTACCTCCGCCGCGGTTGGTCAGCGCCAGCGCGTGCTTGGTGGACAGGCCGACGTTGCCGCGCAGCGTGCCCTTCTCGTAGCCGGCCTGGCCGATCAGCCAGGCGGCGCTGATCTTGACTGAGCCGTCGGGCTGCGGCCACTGCGGGGCACCGGGCGCCAGCCGCTGCGCGACGTCGGCGCCGACGACCGGGTTGGTGAAGAACGACCCGGCACTCCAGGTGTCGTGGTCGGCGTCGTCGAGCACCATGCCCTTGCCGCGGCGTAACCCGAGAACCGCCTCGCGCACGTCCTTGGCCGGCACCCTCTCGTCGACCTCGACACCGAGCCTGCGGGCGAGCTCGGCGTAGCGGATCGGGGCGCCGAGGTCACCGAGCCGAAACTGGAAGGTCACGCTCAGCACGACGAACGCCTCGGGGTCGGTCTTGAACCTGCTGGTGCGGTAGCCGAAACCGCAGTCGGCTGCCGCGAGCGTGCGGACCCGGCCGGCCCGCCGGTCCCAGGCACGCACGGCCGCGATGGTCTCGGCGACCTCCTGGCCGTAGGCGCCGACGTTCTGGATCGGCGTCGCGCCGACCAGGCCGGGGATGCCGGAGAGCGCCTCGACTCCGACCCAGCCCTCCTGCAGAGCGGTGGCCACGAACTCGTCCCAGGGCTCGCCGGCAGCCACCCGCACCGTCGCGCCGCTGCACGCGTCGCTGTCGACCTCGATGCCGCACGTGCGCACGGCGACCACGAGCCCGTCGAAGCCGTCGTCGTCGACCACGAGGTTGCTGCCGCCGCCGAGCACCAGCAGCGGCCGGGCAGACTCGTCGGCGGCGCGTACGACGTCGACCAGGTCGGCCTCCGACTCGACCTCGACCAGCTCCGCGGCCGGGCCGCCGAGCCGCAGCGTCGTACGCGTGGCCAGCGGAGTGGAGGCGAGCGTGCGCATCAACTCTGCGGCTGCTCGGGCCGCCGTACGAGCGCGCGGGCCATCCCGAGCACCTTCTCGCCCTGGCAGGTGCACGAGACGTCGATGCGGGTGCGGCCGTCGTCGGTGACCTCCTTGACCGCCCCCGACACCTCGATGTCGACGCCGCGGTCGTCGTCGGGGACCACGACCGGCCTGGTGAACCGCACGGAGTACTCCTCGACGCGGTCACGTCCACCGGCCCAGTCCTCGACCGCGCGGGCCGCCAGTGCCATCGTGAGCATGCCGTGCGCGATCACGCCCGGCAGCCCGACCGACGTCGCGACCCGGTCGCTCCAGTGAATCGGGTTGAAGTCGCCCGAGGCTCCGGCGTAGCGGACCAGGTCGGCGCGGGTGACGGTGAAGCGGTGCGAGGTCAGCTCGTCGGTCATGCGCCACCCCCGTTGGCCCGGTGCGCCAGTGTCGCGCGCGCGACGCTGACCAGCTCACCGTCGGCGTCGGTGACCTCCGTGCGGGTGGCGATCAGGTCGGTGCCGGCGGCCTGCCGCACCGACTCGACCGAGAGCGACGCGGTCAGGGCGTCTCCGGCGCGTACGGGACGGCGGTGCTCGAAGCCCTGGTCGCGGTGTACGACGTTGTGCAGCTCGATCCCGACGTCGGGCTCGGTCATCAGCCGCTGCATGGCCTCGAACGCCACCACGATCGGGAACGTCGGGGGAGCCTCGTCGCCGGGCTCGGCACCGATCGCCGTGCAGAACTCGCGGATCTTCTCGCGACTGACGGTGTAGGTCTCGGTCGGCGGGAACGTGCGTCCCGCGAGGTCTGCGCTGACAGCCATGCCTCGGACGCTATCGCAGCGGCAACGACAAGACCGCCCCGGGAGCGCGCTCCTGGGGCGGTCTGCGAACGGTCGGCACGGCGGCGCCGGGGAGGCGCGGACTGCGTCCCTCAGCGGGTCTCGCGGTGCGAGGTGTGCTTGCGGCACCGCGGGCAGTACTTCTTCATCTCCATGCGGTCCGGGTCGTTGCGCCGGTTCTTCTTGGTGATGTAGTTGCGCTCCTTGCACTCGGTGCAAGCCAAGGTGATCTTGGGGCGGACGTCTGATGTCTTGCTGGCCACGGGTGCCTACCTTCGGTGCGCGTCTGCTGGTGTCTCGTGCCGGCGCCGGCGGAGCGTCGACGGTGTGCTCTTGGTAGCGGGGGCGGGACTCGAACCCGCGACACCACGATTATGAGCCGTGTGCTCTGACCGCCTGAGCTACCCCGCCGCCGGACCCGGTGACTCTCGCCGTCTCGGCGAGGCTCCGACTCCAGAGCCCCAATACGGAATCGAACCGTAGACCTTCTCCTTACCATGGAGACGCTCTGCCGACTGAGCTATTGGGGCAAGCGACAGCCGAGAATACACGGGCGGCCTGGCGGAGCGTTAATCGACTCCCACCCCGGCTAACGGCCGGTGGGCGGCCGTCAGGATGGTCCGGTGAGCACCGAAGCTTTCTACGTCGAGGACGGCTCAGCAGACGACGGCCGCCGGCGGTACGTGTCCACCGAGCACACCAACGGACCATGGGGCAGCGGGGTGCAGCACGGCGGGCCACCGTCGGCTCTGCTGGCGCGTGCCCTGGAGCAGGTTCCGGCCGACGACGACCGGGCGGTCGCCCGTGTCACGGTCGACCTGTGGGGTCCTGTCCCGGTCGGTCCGCTGACCGTCACCACCCGGGTCGAGCGGCCGGGCCGTTCGGTCGAGCTGGTCTCGGCCGACCTGCTCGTCGACGACAGGCGGGTGGCCCGGGCGTCGGCCTGGCGGTTCCCGGTGCAGAGCACGACCGCCCGGACGCCACCGGCTGTCGTGCCCCCACCTCCCGAGCAGGGCCGGGAGCAGGGCCGGCCCCCGTCGTGGTACGGCGGCTACCTCGACGCGGTCGAGTGGCGATGGGTGCGCGGTGCGGTACTCGAGCCGGGGCCCGCGACGGTGTGGATGCGACCTCGCATCGACCTCGTCCAGGGGGAGCCGATGTCGCCGCTGCAACGACTGCTGACCTGCGCCGACTCCGCCAGCGGCGCGTCCGCGGCGCTGGACCCGTCGGAGTGGATGTTCATGAACACCGAGCTGAGCGTGCACGTCGTCCGAGAGGTCGCCGGCGAGTGGGTGTGCGTCGACGCCGAGACGACACTGGCGGGGACCTCCGCCGGCCTGGCGGCGGCGCGACTGCTCGACGGCGAGGGGTTCGTGGGGCGCTCGGCGCAGTCGCTTCTGGTCGCCCCCCGCTAGCAGACGGGCGAAATCGTCCGTCCGGGTAGCACTGTACAACGAAATCCGTAGGTCACTGTCCGTGTATGGCCCGTCCGCCCTAGTCACGCTTGACGCGTCAATTGACGCCCATGGGCGATACCCCTCCGGTGGTTGAACGCGCAGTCTTATCTATGGGAAGGCATCCGCTTGGGGGCGGTCAGGGGCAAAATGTCGTGGAAGCGACGCGCAGGGAGATCCTCAAAATCGGGGGTCTTGGGGCAATCGGTGTGGCCGGGGCAGCAAGTCTGCCGTGGGGAGCAACGCTAGGGGCCAAGGCTCCCAGCCTGCTGGATCCGAGCCGTATCCAGCCGTTCCGCACCCGGCTGGTACGGCCGCCAGTGGTACGGCCGACAAGAAGCGTGCGCGACCGTAACGGTGAGTGGGTCGACCACTTCGAGCTGGCCATGCGCCGCACGCAGGCGCAGGTCCTGCCGGGGGTGACCGCGACCGCGTTCGGCTACAACGGGCACGTGCCGGGACCGACGGTCAAGGTGCGGCGGGGTCGCCGTTCGGTGATCCGCTTCCGGAACCACCTGCCGGCGAACAACCCGCTGTCGGGTGAGACGTTCTCGACGTCGGTGCACCTGCACGGGTCGGGGTC
>DATMEB010000306.1:0-5011 GCA_035557095.1 Nocardioidaceae bacterium
GCGCAGCATCCGGGTGATGAACCAGATGTTGATCGACGACGTGGCGACGTTCATGCCCACCATCGGCCACACCCCGACCAGCGCATTGAAGAGCACCAGGCTCAGCGACGCCGAGAGGTTGAGGAGCCGGAACCGCAGCACGCGCGTCTGCAGTAGCGAGAAGATCAGCAGCGCGCTGCCGCACCACCCGAAGAGGTCGAGCCAGTGGTTGTCGAGCCAGGTCACGCGTGAACGCTACTGGCCTCCGTGGTGGTGCCGCCTTGAGCGTGTTCCTCCGGGCCGACCTCGCGGCTCGGTCGATGCTCGGCGGTCCGGGTCAAGGCCCACCCGAGAAGCCCTGCACCAGCCACAGTGAGGACGACCACCACCGCCGGAGCCGGTGTGATCCAGTCTGGGGTGCCGGACAAGGGACTGTCCGCCACCTCCTTGCGGAGAACGCCCAGCTGTCCGATCACCTGGGTGGTCGCGACCGCAGCCGCGGCCGCCCAAACGGGCCATCGCCAGGTTGCCGTTCGTGCGGCATGCCGGTCCAGCAGCCATCCGCAGATCAGGATGAAGCCCATGGCGTACGGATACCCGTAGCGCCCCTGCCACGCGGTCCCCAGACGGTCGTACGTCGCCACGAAAGCGGCGACCGGCACGAGGATCGTCATGGCGAACACGAGGGCAAGCACCAATCGCTCGGAACGGTGAGCGAAGCGGATGGTGAACGCCACAAGAAGCCACCAGGCGAGGATTGCAACGAGGTAGAGCGGAAGGGACGCGAACTCGTTTCGAGTGGGGAAGACCCCGATTGACTGCAGGAGCCAGACGACCAGCTGCATCGGGAGCTTCGGCCACGGCGAGTCCGAGTTCGTTGGATCGATTGCCGTGGGGTCGTTGGCGGACGCGCCCAGGGTCCAGGCGATCCCGGCGGCCATCACGAGCAAGACGACCACGGCGCCAACTATCGCGGCACGCGTACGGAGCAGGGCGCCAACCCTCGCCCGGCCGAGGAGCAACGCGACGGTGAGGGCTATCAAGCCCAACCACAAGGGGCCCAAGGAGCGCACCGCGACCAAGGGGATGGCGCCCGCCGTCGCCATCGCGATGAACCAGGTCGCCTCCCTGCTCGACGTCGGTCCTCGCGCCAGGCCGAGCAGCGCGCACCAGACCAGTAGGGCGCCGGCCACCTCGACCCCGTTGGGGGCCGCCACCGTCGTCGAGTACAGCATCGTCGGGGTGGCGGCGGTCAGCAGGGCCGCAAGCGGCCAGGCAGTGCGGGCCCACCGGCGGGCTGCGAGTGCCGCCAACGCGATCAGGAGAGCACACATGGCGGCTCCCGCTGTCCGCATCGCGTAGAGCGCCGCCGTGCCCTCGAAGGGGCGCGCGGCGGTCCCGATGACGAAATAGAAGGCGGGGTTGTACCGGGACGCGGACGACGCGACGAGAACCGTGTCGCCATCCCGCTCGGCACCCGGGCGACAGTTGTCCGCGGTCGTGTACGGCAAGGATTCGCAGACCGGCGTTGCGGCCTCGACGAGACTCCTCGGTACGGTCACCAACTCGCCCCAGCCTTGTTCGGAGGCCTCGTGGTGCGCCGACCAGTCCCCTCGTGCCACCGCGGCCGCCTTGTAGGCGTGCTCGTGCTCGTCAACGCCTCTGAACGGGGGCACGGTCAGCATCCACGCCGCTTGAACGAGGGCGACGCCGATCAGAACGAAGGCAACGGTTCGGACTGTGGATCGAGTCCGCACCCGCGGAGGCTTCATCATGAGACAACCACGTGTCGGATCAGTCGTCGTGTCGCGCTCCGGTCTCTCCGGGCCACAGCGCGAGGTATGTGCATCACGGCGTGCAGCCGCGACATCAGGTGTCCACGGGCCGCGCGTGCGGCTCGTCGCCAGCCCGCCCGGTCGAAGGCGCGGGCCAGTTCGTCGAGGAGGTTGGCTTCCTCCTGGAAGCGATCCGCCTCCCGTGCCGTCGATGACGAGAGGCTGGTCGAGTGTCGTCGGTAGCAGAATGCTTCCTCGGCAGTGACCACCAGCCGGCCGCCATCCAGCACCACCTTTGCGAGAAGCGCCAGGTCGAGCGTGACAGGGAGGTCCTGTCGAAAGCCGTGCTCCAAGATTCTGTCTCGACGCCAACAGAGCGAGGGGAAGTACAGCCAGTTGCCGCGCATGAGAGACGCGGCCAGGGATTCGCCCTCCAGACAGACGTCGCCCCCAGCGCGTGGGCCGATCGCCCGCTTGACCCGGTCTGCCAGGGGACGGATCCGGCGGCCAACCACGTCGATCACGGCTACGCGGGGCTGGATGACCGAGGCATCCGGGTGGCGCGCGACCGCCCGACGCACCGAAGCCACGTAGTTGGACATGAGTACGTCGTCACAGCCCAGGAAGACGACGTGTGACCCAGTGGCCAGATCGAGACAGCGCTGGAAGTTGCCAGTCGTGCCGAGATTGCGCGGGTTCCGGTGGTAGGAGACCCGGTCGTCATTCAGGCCTGAGAGCCATGGTTCGGCGTCCTCCACGTCAGGCCCGTCCTGGACCACTCGGAGCCTCCAGTGTGGGTCATCCTGATCGATGACGCTTCGCGCTGCGATCTCGAGAAGGTGACGACTTCCGAAGTAGGGGATCAGCAACTCGATGGTCAGGCAATCATGGTCAGGCTTCGCTCGCACCGTGTCCACCGCTTTCGCCCACGGAACGGGGGCTCACGGGCCCGGCCGTCACGAGGTCTTGGGACACCGCGCTGCGCAGGGCGAGCTCGCGCGTCAGCTGGGCCAGTCGTTCCTCGACGTCCCGCCGGTGCTGGTGCTGGGCGACCGTCGCGAACAAGAACGTCACGACCAAGACGTAGAGGACCAGGTCTGTGCCGCGTCCCACGCCCATCACGTTGGCCACCTCGGTCACGACATCGGGCGCGATGACCGCGACGGCCCAGCAGCTGGCGAAGCCGATCCCGGCCAGCCGGCGGACCGCCAGGTGACGCGCGGTGTTCGTGCTGCGCATGAGGTACAGGAGCACAGCAACGACGCTGCCGATGAGGAAGACCTGGATGATCACGACGCAGCCCGCAGGCGCGCGACGAGGAGGTCGAAGAGGACGTTGACCGCGTTGAGGTTGCGCTGGCCCTTGCTTCGGGAGTAGTCGGTGTACGTGATCTTGACCGGCACCTCCACCCAGGCCAGGCCGAGGGTGGCGATTGCCCCCTCGAGCTCGCTGGCATAGGCCATACCGCGCTGCCGGAGCCTGATCCGTGCCGCGGCGGAGCGGGACAGGACCCGCAGGCCGTTATGGGTGTCGGTGACCTGGAGCCCGGTGGTGAGCCGTGTGAATCGGAGACCGGCACGCAACAGGAGGCGACGGGATGCCGGCTGGTCGACGACCGCGCCGATGGACCGGGAGCCGAGGACCACCTCGACTCCCTGCTCGCGGGCGACCCGGACCATGGCGAGCGCGTCCGCCGGGTCGTGCTGGCCATCGCCGTCGAAGGTGACGACGTACTGGAAGTCGGTGCGAGTTGTGACGAACTCCAGGGCGGTCTGCAGAGCGGCGCCCTGGCCCAGGTTGACGGCATGCCGGAGAACGGTGGCGCCCGCGGCGGCCGCGATGTCGGCCGAGCCATCGGTGCTGCCGTCGTCCACGCAGATGATGTGGTCGAAGTGGTCGCCGAGGCGAACCAGGACGCCCTCGAGAACGCTGGCTTCGTTCAGGACCGGTACGACGACACACACGTCGCTGGTGTCCATGCCCACCTCCACTGTCGCGCTCAGCGTAGGGAGGGCTCGGTGCGCGTTTGCCGGAATGGGGAGAATCCCCCCGTTCGCTCAAACCACCTAGTCCGAACGGGCTACCCGTCGGGGGGTGTGCGGGTCAGTCCAGGCCGAGCGAGAACGCCGATTCGAGGTCGTGGCGGGAGTAGGCACGGAAGGCGATGTGG
The DNA here is from genome assembly GCA_035557095.1 of Nocardioidaceae bacterium. Lineage (GTDB taxonomy): Bacteria > Actinomycetota > Actinomycetes > Propionibacteriales > Nocardioidaceae > JALZDI01. The sequence continues at coordinate 3,925 of DATMEB010000306.1, forward strand.
GTCTCGGTGGAGATCACGCCGGGCACCTTGTTGAGCTTGTCGGCGACGACGGCGGCGACGTCGTCGTGGTCACGCACCCGGACCATGGCGATCAGGTCGATCTGCCCGGTCACGGAGTAGACCTCGCTGACCCCCTCGAGGTCGGCGATCTGTTCGGCCACCTCGGGGATGCGGGCGACATCTGCCTTCACGAAGACGATGGCGGTGATCATGCGGACACGGTAGCGGGAGACTTCAGCGCGCGGGTCGATGCACCGTGCTGATGTCGCGGCGGTCCGCGAAGGGAACCAACGACAACCGCGACTGGTCGGCGGCGTCGTGGAGTGCCAGGTGCCTGGTCGCGCCGGCGACCGGGCAGGTCCACTCGCCATCGACGTCGATCAACCGAACTCCGGGGGACTCCAGCCAGCGCAAGATCTTCTCGGTCTCCTCGGCGGTTGCGGCGGGTACCGGGCCGGGGGCGGAGCGGACGGTCTCAGCCGACGACCGGAGCCCGGCGACGAACTGATGGGCGTCGGCTCCGGGTGGGATGGTCCCCGCGGCCGCCAGTCGACCGAACCGCACCACGTGCACGCCCCACCGCCCGTCGTCCTCCCGGCGCGCCGCGACTATCTCAGGGCATCGGGTGAGGGCGGTGAGCCGCTGGGTGCGGGCCGCCGCGCGGATGAACGCCGACAGCCGGTCCCGATGCAGGCCGGCGTCCTCGAACCGCAGGTCGGCGGCGAGGGCGGCCATCCGCACGTTGATCGTCTCCACCACCTCGTCCGGTCGCCGCAGCAGGGTGTCGCGCAACTGGCGCACGACTGCGGCGTACGTCGTCTCGTCGACGCTTCCGTCACACGGGGAGAGGCAGCGACCCATCTCGGCCAGCACACACGGCGACCGCGACGGCTCGCGGGCCAACCGGTCGGCGCACTGGCGAACCGGGAACGTCTCGTGCAGGGCCGCCAGGCACTTCTCCGCCCACTTCTTCGACGAGAACGGACCGAGGTAGTCGGCCCCGTCCGCCAGGACCTTGCGCACGAGGGACAGCCGGGGCCACGGCTCGCGGGTCAGCTTGAGGAAGTGTGCCTTCTCGGGAAACCGG
>DATMEB010000307.1:0-4783 GCA_035557095.1 Nocardioidaceae bacterium
TGGGAACCCGCGCAGGAGTCCCGCGATCACGACCAGACCGACGAACCCCAGTCCGGCTACTCCACCCCAACGCAACTCGTGGCGCTCTGTCATGGCGGACCACCTCCTACAGGCAAAGCCCTGTGCACCACATCCGGGGAAAGACCCCGATACCTGTGATACTGCGCCGATTTCAGGCCACGTCAAGGGCGCGAACAGCCCCGTGCAACAAGGGATTTCGGCGTACTCGACCTTCGGTCACACGTGGTCACGAACGTCCGCGCAAGTGGCGTTCCGTTACCGGGGCCGACCGCGTCCGCGCCGCACCCGCAGGTAGTCGGCGACGACGTACTCCCCGAGTCTGTCGACGTCCGGCGTGAGGACCCGTCCCCCGGCCCGGCGGGCCACCGCGTCGACGAACCGGGCGAGACCCGGGTCCTCGCCGAGCATGAACAGGTTGAGCGTGGCGCCGGTGCGGCTGAGCTCGTCCACCTGGCCGATGGTCGCGCGCAGTGTCTCCACCGTGGGCGGCCAGCTGAAGTACGGCGTGCCGTCGTCGAGGAGGTGCGCGGTCGGTTCACCGTCGGTGACGACGAGGACGACCGGCTCCGCGTCGGGGTGCCGGCGAAGGTGCCGGCCGGCGATCAGCAGCGCGTGCTGCAGGTTGGTCCCCTGCACCCACTCAGGCTCGACCTCGGCCAGCTGGACCGGTGACAGCCGCCGCGCGGACCGGTCGAAGCCGATGATCTGCAACGAGTCGTGCCGGAAGCGGGTGGCGATCAGGTGCGACAGCGCCAGCGCCGTCTGCTTCATTGGGCCCCAGCGGCCCTGCTGGACCATCGAGTAGCTGAGGTCGACGCACAGTGCCACCGCCGCGGTCGTACGCCGCTCGGTCTCCACCACCTCGAAGTCGTCGACCAACAGGGCAACACCGCCATCGGTGTTCGCGCCCTGGCGGCGTACGGCGTTGGACACCGTGCGGACCGCGTCGATCGGCAGCTCGTCACCGAACTCCCACGCCCGCGAGGCACCGGTCGGCTCGTCGGCCGAACCCGTGCGATGGTCGGCGTGGTCGCCGCCGGCCGCACCCTCCAGCAACGCGAACACCCGGCGGAGCGCGGTCTCCCCCAGACGCCTGACCGCCCGCGGCGTCAACCGCAGCCCGTCGTCGCCTCTGGCCAGGAAGCCCTGTCGTTCCAGCTCGCGCTCGAGCTCACGCAGCGCCCTCAGGTCGGCGGCCGCCTGCGAGCCGAGCTGCTGCTCGAGCATCTCCACGTCGACGTCGTCGAGCGTCGCGCCCTGATGGCTCTGGGCCAGCTGCTGCTCCAACGCCTCCAGGTCGGCCAGCTCGGCCACCACCTCGACGGCCTCGCCGTAGCCGAGGGACTCGCCACCGGGTCGCATCCCGACCGGGCTCGAGCGGTCCATGCCCGGCCGCAGTGCGCGCAGGTTGTCCTGCAGCTGCGCCATCTCGGAGGCGAGGTCGGGGTCGGCGAGCGCGTCGTGCATGAGCTGGGCCAGCTCGGCGCGCTGCTCCGGGGTCAGCGAACGGGCCAGTCGCTCGGCGGCGGCCTGCCGCCGCGCCAGCGCGTCGATGAGCTCGTCGGTGTTCTCGGGGTCCTCGGGGAAGAAGTCGCCGTGGCGCTGCATGAACTGCGCGAACCGGTCGGTCGTGTCCTCCCCGGCCGCGTGGGCGCGCAGCAGGTCGTTGAGGTCGCCGAGCATGTCGCGCACACGCTGCATAGCCTCCGGGTCGCCGCCCGAGAGGGCGCTGCGGATGCCGGCGAACTGCGCGTCGAGCACCTGCTGTCGCAGCATCTCGCGGATCGACTCGTACGCCGCGGCGCCCTCCGGCGAGCGCCACTGGTAGTCCGACAGTGCGCGCACGGCGCCGGCGACGTCGTCGGGCAACGTTGCCAGCTCCATCTCGGCCATCCGCGCGTCGTCGTCGTCGGCCACGGCCAGGGCGTCGCGCTCGGCGGCCAGCGCCTGGTCCAGGGCCGCGCGCACCTGGTCGAGCACGCCGCCGAGGTCACCGCGGCGGCGGGCCCGCGCCCGTTGCCGGCGTACACGCTCGGCCAGGGCGTCGAGCCCGCGGCGGCCCTCCAGGCCGCGACGCAACAGGTCACGCAGCGCCTCCCGCAGCCCGCCTCCGGCGAGCACGTCCCGGCCGAGCTCGTCGAGCGCCTCGCGCACGTCGTAGGGCGCGGCCAACGGGTCGGGGCCGCCCCGCCAGACTCCGTAGCGGTAGCGGCCGTGCGGCTGCGGTCGGGGGTCCATCCGTGGTCCTAGGTTCCGTAGACCGTGCGCCCGTCGACCATGTCCTTGCCGATGCGGCGGGTGAGGTGCAGCCCCTCGAGTACGAGCTCGACGGCCGCGGCCACCACGCCCGGCGACGCGTCGTCGCCGTGCCCAAGACGGTCGAGCACCTTGGCCAGCCCGGCGACCGTGCCGACCTGGGTGAGCAGGTCGGAAGCCGGCACCAGCTCGCCGGTCTCGACGACGGCGCCCTCGCCGAACAGGTCGGTGAAACCGGAGAGGTCGAGTCCGGCGAGGCGTTCGCGGAACGTCTCCGCCACCGCGACCCGGAGCAGGTGGTCGAGCACCTCGTGCTCACGGCCTTCCTCACCCATCTCGAACTCGAGCTTGCCGAGCAGAGTGGGAAGTACGGCGGGCACGTCGCAGACGCGGGCCACGGCCTCCGTCTCGCCGGTCCGGGCCGAGCGCCGCAGGGCCGAGCCCGACACCCCCTCGGCCGCGGCGATCCCGAACCGCGCGGACACCCCGGAGCGCTGGTCGACCGCCGCCGACTCGCGCAACCCGCGCACGAGGCGGGCCAGCAGCTCGGTCACGTACGGCGGGACGACCGCGACGACGTGTGCCTCCTGGGCGACCAGCGCGGCCTCGTCGTCGACCTCGAGCGGGTAGTGGGTGCGGATCTCGGCCCCGAACCGGTCCTTGAGCGGAGTCACGATCCGGCCGCGGTTGGTGTAGTCCTCGGGGTTGGCGGTCGCGACCAGGAGCACGTCGAGCGGGAGCCGCAGGGAGTAGCCGCGGACCTGGATGTCGCGCTCCTCCAGCACGTTGAACAGCGCGACCTGGATGCGCTCGGCGAGGTCGGGGAGCTCGTTGACGCCGATGATCCCGCGGTTGGTGCGCGGCACCATGCCGTAGTGCACGGTCTCGGGGTCACCGAGCGTGCGCCCCTCGGCCACCTTGACCGGGTCGACGTCGCCGATCAGGTCGCCGACGCTGGTGTCGGGGGTGGCGAGCTTCTCGGCGTACCGGTGGTCGCGGTGCAGCCAGGAGACGGGCAGGTCGCCGCCGACCTCGGCCAGCAACCCTCGACAGCGCACGCACACCGGCGCGGTCGGCTCGTCGTTGATCTCGCACCCGGACACCACCGGGACCCACTCGTCGAGCAGCGGCACCAGCGCGCGCATCAGCCGGGTCTTGCCCTGGCCCCGCTCGCCGAGCAGGACGAGGTCGTGACCGGCGAGCAGCGCGCCCTCGAGCTCGGGCAGCACGGTGTCCTCGAAGCCGACGATGCCCGGAAACGGGTCCGCACCGGCGCGCAGCCGCTCCAGCAGGTTGTCCTGGATCTCCTGCTTGACCGTGCGCGGGACGTAGCCGCTCGCTCGCAGGGCGTAGAGCGTTTCGGGCCGGTTGTCGGGCTTCGCCACCATGCACCGAGATTACAGGGGGCATGGCAGGGAGTACGGGGCTGCGAACCTTCGTGAAACGGTCTCGCGGGGAGCGCCGCCGACCTACCATCCGAAGTGTGAAGAGCCGACACGACTCGGCGACACGCTTCGTCATCGCCATCGTGACGGTCGGCCTGCTCGCCTTCCTGGTGGTGGTCGTTTCTGGCGTGGCCGTGATTCGTCAGCTCGCCGAGACCCAGGCCATCGAGCAGGCGAAGGCTCTGACCAGGTTCGACGCGCGTCTGGTGGAGCGCCGGATCACCGACCGCATGGTCGACAGCTTCGACAGCTTCGCCAAGGCCGGACTGGCCAGGATCGTGGGCGATGCGGTGGGCTCCGACTCCGCCGTGAAGCGGGTGAAGATCTGGAAGGTCGACGGCGACATCGGCGAGGTCGTGTACTACTCAGACTTCGTGAAGCAGATCGGTGACCGGCAACCGCTCGGCGAGGACGAGCTCGACGTCCTCGAGAACGGTGGAGTGGTCGCGGAGGTCTCCGACCTCGAGGGTGCGGAGAACCGGCTGGAGCAGGGGCTCACCGGTCCGATCACCGAGGTCTACACCCGGATCGAGACGCCGAGCCAAAGGCCGCTGCTGTTCGAGACGTACCAGAGCAGCGAGGCGATCGCGAGCAGCGGACGGGAGATCGCCGCCACCTTCACCCCCGTGCTCATCCTCACGCTGGGTACCGCGGCCGTCGTCGAGGTGGCGCTGGCGGTCGCGCTGATCCGCCGCTTCCGCCGCGGTCAACACGAACGCGAGGCGCTGATGGAGGCGGCGATGGAGGCCTCCTTCCGTGAGCGGCGCCGGATCGCCGGCGACCTGCACGACGGGCCGGTGCAGGAGATGGCCGGGCTCTCGCTCGGGCTCGCGGCCCAGGCCGCGGCCGCACCGGACGAGAGGACCCGCGAGACGCTCAACCAGGCCGTCGGTGTCGTCCGCAGCAGCGTGCGCACGCTGCGCTCGGCGATCGTCGGCGTCTACCCGCCCAACCTGGAGCAGATGGGGCTGGAGGCGGCGCTGTCGGACCTGCTCGCCCGGCTGCCCACGCACCAGGTGAGCGGACACCTGTCCTACGACCTCGACCGGGACCTCGAGCAC
>DATMEB010000308.1:0-4623 GCA_035557095.1 Nocardioidaceae bacterium
CGACATGGACGCACACTGCCGCCGAGGCGAGACTCCGTGGCCGGATCACGCGCCGCCTGTGGACTGCCTTGCCTCCGTCCCCTACGTCGAATGGCGCGAAATGGTCGCCTCGAGGGACCCCGACCCAACCAGAACGCGCCACTCGACGCCCCGCGGCGAGTCGGTAGCGCTCCAGCCGTGCCGCCGGCCGCGTCCTGCCGTCGGGCGTCAGCGTGGACGCCTGGCCCCTTTCCACCACGCGCGCACGCGAGACTCGCTGAGTGGGTCGGCCAACGGGAGGGCACGGCGCAGCCGGTTCGCGCCTGGGACCCGTGGACGAGCCGCCGCGAGGATGTCCTGCGGTGCGGTTTCGGTGCGCAGCGCGCAGTCGATCATCGGGACGAGGTCGAGGAGTGAGAGGTCGCGAGCGAGCGCGACCAACGTCTGGGCGACGGACACCACCGGGACGCCGTCGAGGTCGTCGAACTCCGCGTGGCGCGATCGGCGTACGTAGAGCCCTCGTCTCTGGATATGCACGGCGCTGGTCGTGGTCGCCAAGCACACGTGCGAGTCGAGTCGGTGCGGAAGCCACCACCCGCGCAGACGTGCGGACGTCAGATGGCCGAAGCCGCTCTCGCGGGGAAGCACGTGCGTCAGTGCACGCGCTTGGTCGAGACTCGAGCGCTGCGGGTCGAGAGGTGCGTAGAGGCCGTGGCTGACCGTCTCCCAGGCCAGCGTGCGCAGGCGCCCACGCGTCAGTTCGTGGATCGGTGCGTCGCGCAGTCGCAGCGCTGGACCGAGACTGCGACCTTCGGCGGTCCCGTCGTTCGTCGACATGGACGCACACTGCCGCCGAGGCGAGACTCCGTGGCCGGATCGTGCGCCGCCTGTGGACTGGCGTGCCTCCGTCCCCTACGTCGAATGGCGCGAAATGGTCGCCTCGAGGGACCCCGACCCAACCAGAACGCGCCACTCGACGAGCGGGCGCACCACCAATGGCAGACTGCCCTGCGTGACAGCGCAGATTCTGGACGGCAAGGCCACGGCGGCCGCCATCAAGAGCGAGCTGACCCAGCGCGTCGACAAGCTTCGCGCGCAGGGCGTCGTCCCCGGACTCGGCACCGTGCTGGTCGGAGACGACCCCGGCAGCCGGTCGTACGTCGCCGGCAAGCACCGCGACTGCGCCCAGGTCGGAATCGAGTCGATCCGCGTGGAGCTGCCCGCCGACGCGTCCCAGGACGACGTCGAGCAGGCGGTCAAGCAGCTCAACGCCGACCCCGCCTGCACCGGTTTCATCGTGCAGCTCCCGCTGCCCAAGGGGCTCGACGAGAACCACGTGCTCGGCCTGGTCGACCCCGCGAAGGACGCCGACGGGCTGCACCCCACCAACCTGGGCTGGCTGGTGCTCGGCCGGCCCGCTCCGCTGCCCTGCACGCCCCGCGGCATCGTCGAGCTGCTCCGCCGCCATGACGTCCCGATCGCCGGCGCCGACGTCTGCGTGATCGGCCGCGGCGTCACCGTGGGCCGCACCCTCGGCCTGTTGCTCACCCGGCGCAGCGAGAACGCCACCGTCACCCTCTGCCACACCGGCACCGTCGACCTCGCCGAGAAGGTACGCCGCGCCGACATCGTGGTCGCCGCCGCCGGACGACCCGGCCTGGTCACCGCCGACATGGTCCGGCCCGGTGCGGCCGTTCTCGACGTGGGCGTGAGCCGGGGCACCGACGGCAAGCTACTGGGCGACGTCGACCAGGGTGTCTACGACGTGGCCGGCTGGGTGTCGCCCAACCCCGGCGGTGTGGGCCCGATGACGCGCGCGATGTTGCTCAGCAACGTCGTCGACGCCGCCGAGCAGCTCGCCGACCAGCGGTGACGGCGGTGAGCGAGCGCTCCCGGTTCCGGGCTCCGGCCGGGCTCACGCTGGGGACGGTCGCCTTCCTGGCCTGCCTGGGGCTGACCGCGGTCGGCGTGGTGCTCGCGGCCCTGGGCTCCTGGCGCCCGGGTGCGGGCTACGTCGGCGTCGCGCTGCTGCTGGCGTGCCTGGCCAGGATCGTGCTGCCGGAGCGCATGGCAGGGCTGCTGCGCGTACGCCGCAAGCCGCTCGACGTGGTGCTGCTTGCGGTGCTCGGCATCGGCATCGTCGTACTCGCGCTGCTGGTGCCGGACATCCGCAGCGCCGGTTAGGGCGTGTCCCGTGAACCTACTGTCCTGCTGCGCGCCGCCTGGCGGGCACCCCGCGGCGTTGTCGTCGCTCGACGATGCTGCGCATCGCCGTCGCTCCTCCGCCTTGCGGTGCACTCCGCCAGACGACGCTCGCGACGGACGAGGTCCACGGGACACGCCCTAGCCCCCGAACCAGCTCCAGAGCCTGCCGGCGCCGCGGCTGGACTCAGCCGAGCAGGCCGAGCTTGCGTACGGCGTCGCGCTCCTCGGCGAGCTCGGCGGTGCTGGCGTCGATCAGCCGCCGGGAGAAGTCGTTGATCTCCAGGCCCTGCACGACCTCGATGGAGCCGTCCTTGGTCGTCACCGGGAACGACGACATCAGCCCCTCGGGAACGCCGTAGGAGCCGTCGGAGGGCACGGCCATCGAGACCCAGTCGCCGTCCTTGGTGCCCCGCAGCCAGTCACGTGCGTGGTCGACGGTCGCGGAGGCGGCCGACGCCGCCGACGACGCGCCCCGGGCCTCGATGATCGCGGCGCCGCGCTTCTGCACGGTGGGGATGAAGTCGTTCTCCAGCCATGCTCTACCGTCACTGTCGTCGACCAGCTCCGCGGCGTTCTTGCCGCCGACCTCGGCGTGGAAGATGTCGGGGTACTGCGTGGCCGAGTGGTTGCCCCAGATCGTCATGTGGGTGACGTCGTTGACCGACGCGCCGGTCTTCTTCGCCAGCTGGGCGAGCGCGCGGTTGTGATCCAGCCGGGTGAGCGCGGTGAACCTTTCGCGCGGGATGTCGGGCGCGTTGGTCATCGCGATCAGGGCGTTGGTGTTGGCCGGGTTGCCGGTGATCGCGACCCGGATGTCGTCGGCGGCGTGCTCGTTGAGCGCCTGCCCCTGAGGCTTGAAGATGCCGCCGTTGGCCTCCAGCAGGTCGCCGCGCTCCATGCCCTTGGTGCGCGGGCGCGCGCCCACGAGCAGGGCGAGATTGGCGCCGTCGAATACCACGTTGGGGTCGTCGCCGGTCTCGACGCCGGCCAGCAGCGGGAACGCGCAGTCGTCCAGCTCCATCACCACGCCCTCGAGCGCCTTGAGCGCCGGAGTGATCTCGAGCAGCCGGAGCTGGACCGGCGTGTCCGGACCGAGCAGGGAACCGCTGGCGATGCGGAAGAGGAGGCTGTAGCCGATCTGTCCGGCTGCACCGGTCACGGCCACCTTGACTGGGCCCTTGGAACTGAACTGCCTCACGACGTGCTCCTGAGTTTCTCGGTACGGCGGATCTTTGCGACGCTAGCAATACACCGAGCCCGCTCCCACCGCGGGTGCGGGCATCGGAGCATGCAAGGTATCTTGACGTCAAGCAATTCTTCGACCGGTACCGGGAGAGCCACTCCATGACCAAGATCAAGGTGCAGAACCCCGTCGTCGAGCTCGACGGCGACGAGATGACACGGGTCATCTGGCAGTTCATCAAGGACAAGCTGATCCTGCCCTACCTCGACGTCGACCTGCAGTACTACGACCTGTCGATCGAGAAGCGGGACGAGACCGACGACCAGATCACCGTCGACGCCGCCAACGCCATCAAGCAGCACGGCGTCGGCGTGAAGTGCGCCACCATCACGCCGGACGAGGCCCGCGTCGAGGAGTTCGGCCTCAAGAAGATGTGGCGGTCGCCCAACGGCACCATCCGCAACATCCTCGGCGGCGTCGTGTTCCGCGAGCCGATCATCTGCTCCAACGTGCCGCGGCTGGTGCCGGGCTGGACCAAGCCGATCATCATCGGCCGTCACGCCCACGGCGACCAGTACAAGGCCAGCGACTTCGTGGTCCCCGGGCCCGGCACGGTCACCATCACCTACACGCCCGACGAGGGCTCCGCCGGCGAGCCGATCGAGTTCGAGGTCGCCAAGTTCACGGGCGGCGGCATCGCCATGGGCATGTACAACTACGACGACTCGATCCGCGACTTCGCCCGGGCGTCGTTCCGCTACGGCCTCGACCGCAACTACCCGGTCTACCTGTCGACCAAGAACACCATCCTCAAGGCCTACGACGGGCGCTTCAAGGACCTGTTCCAGGAGGTGTTCGACAGCGAGTTCAAGGCCGACTTCGACGCCCGGGGCCTCACCTACGAGCACCGGCTGATCGACGACATGGTCGCCCAGGCCCTCAAGTGGGAGGGCGGCTACGTGTGGGCCTGCAAGAACTACGACGGCGACGTGCAGTCCGACATCGTCGCCCAGGGCTTCGGCTCGCTGGGGCTGATGACGTCGGTGCTGTTGACGCCGGACGGCACGACCTGCGAGGCCGAGGCGGCCCACGGCACGGTGACCCGCCACTTCCGCCAGCACCAGAAGGGCGAGGCGACCTCGACCAACCCGATCGCCTCGATCTTCGCCTGGACCCGGGGCCTCAACTTCCGGGCCAAGCTCGACGGCACCCCCGACGTGGCCGCGTTCGCCACCACGCTCGAGGACGTCTGCGTC
>DATMEB010000309.1:0-3797 GCA_035557095.1 Nocardioidaceae bacterium
AACGTGCCGCCCGCCGCACGCATCGCCGGACCTGCCAGCTCGACGTACGCCGCGAGCTTCGCCTCGTCGGTGATGCTGCGGAACGTGTTGATTCAGTAGGCCTTGGCCATGCCGTGGTCCTCTCGTCGGTGTGGGCCGGACGCCGCCGACGGTAGCCGCCGCGGACGCCCCGGCGGGCGTCCCGGGGCTGAGGCTAGGCTGACGGACGACGTCCGATGTGAACCCGAGGAGCTTCCCGATGCCCATCGCCACCCCCGAGGTCTACGCCGAGATGCTGGACCAGGCCAAGTCGCGCGGTTTCGCCTACCCGGCGATCAATGTCTCGTCGTCGCAGACCCTGAACGCCGCCCTCAAGGGCTTCGCCGACGCCGGCTCCGACGGCATCGTCCAGGTGTCGACCGGTGGCGCCGAGTACCTCTCAGGCCCGTCGGTGAAGAACATGGTGACCGGCTCGGTCGCCTTCGCGGCGTACGCCGTCGAGGTGGCCAAGAACTACCCGGTCAACATCGCGCTGCACACCGACCACTGCCCGAAGGACAAGCTCGACGGGTTCGTCCGGCCGCTGCTCGAGCTCTCCGCGGAGCGTGTGCGCGGCGGCGGCGAGCCGCTGTTCCAGTCGCACATGTGGGACGGCTCCGCGGTCGAGCTGGAAGAGAACCTCAGGATCGCCGACGAGCTGCTCAAGAAGGCCGCGGCCGCCAACGTCGTGCTCGAGATCGAGGTCGGCATCGTCGGCGGCGAGGAGGACGGCATCGTCGGCGACATGGACGAGAAGCTGTACTCCGCACCCGGCGACGCCGTACGCGCCGCCGAGGTGCTCGGTCTCGGCGACAAGGGCCGGTTCATGGCCGCGCTGACGTTCGGCAACGTGCACGGCGTCTACAAGCCGGGCAACGTGCAGCTGCGTCCGGAGATCCTCAAGGAGGCGCAGGCCGCGGTTGCCGCGAAGCACGGTCTCGACGACGACGCCAAGCCGTTCGACCTGGTGTTCCACGGTGGCTCGGGCTCGTTGCTGGAGGAGATCCGCGAGACGCTCGACTACGGCGTGGTGAAGATGAACGTCGACACCGACACGCAGTACGCCTTCACCCGCGCGGTCGCCGGGTACATGCTCACGAACTACGAGGGCGTGCTGAAGATCGACGGCGAGGTCGGCAACAAGAAGCAGTACGACCCGCGCTCGTGGGGCAAGACCGCCGAGCAGTCGATGGCCGACCGGGTCGGGCAGGCCTGCGAGAGCCTGCGCTCCACCGGCACGTCGCTGGCCAAGTAGCACCCGCCCCGCGCACCCGGGCCGACCCTCAGGTCGGGTCAGGTCAGGTCGAGCAGGTCGTCGATGATGTGGTGCGCTCCGGCGGCCCGCAGCGCGTCGGCCTGCGAGGTCGTGAGTACGCCGACGACGCGCGCGACTCCCGCTGAGGCTGCGGCGGTGACACCGGACACGGAGTCCTCGAACGCGACCACGTTCGCCGGGTCGACCCCGAGGCGCTCACAGGCCGCGAGGTAGCCCTCCGGGTCCGGCTTGCCGGCAGACACGTCCTCGGCGCTGACCACGACCGAGACCAGGTCCGCGACGCCGACGAACTCGAGCGCCTCGTCGACCCAGGCGCGCAGCGCCGACGTCACCACCGCGATGGGAACCCCCGCGCGGTGCACCGTGCGCACGAGCTCGGCCGCGCCCGGGATCCTGCCGGGCTCGGCGTCCACGGTCGCCTGATGGGTGAGTACCTCGGCCATCAGCGCCTCGGGGTCCTCGTCGCGCCAGGGCCCGTCGAGGCTGCGGAAGGCGTCGGCGCCACGGCGTCCCACGATGTGCGCGGCGTACGTCTCGTCCGAGATCTCCCAACCCCGCGAGTCGAAGAACGAGTTCCACGCCGCCCGATGCACCGGTTCGCTGTCGACCAGCGTCCCGTCGAGGTCGAACAGCGCCGCCGCGACCGAGTCGAGGACGAGGCCGCGCTCGGGCACCGGCGGCGTCACACGGCCCACTCGAACAGCCGTGCGCCCACGGCGACCTCACCGGGCTCGGCGAGCTCGCTGAGGGCCTCGGCCTTCGCGTCGAGCGCGACCACCGGGCACACCGGCGAGCGCCCGCCCGCCTCGATCGCGGCCGGGTCCCAGCGCACGATCTTCTGCCCGGCGCTGACCTCGGCGCCCTCGTCGACGTACAGCGTGAACCCCTCGCCCTTGAGCTGCACGGTGTCGATGCCGAGGTGCACCAGCACTCCCACCCCGCCCTCCGGCAGTACGGCCAGCACCACGAACGCGTGCGGGTGCAGCTTGACCAGCCGGCCGTCGACCGGAGACACCACGTCGAGCGGCTCGCGCGGCGGGTCGACCGCGACGCCCGGTCCCACGATCGAGCCGGCGAACACCGGGTCGGGCACCTCCTGCATCGGCAGCACCGTGCCGGGCAGCGGCGAGAGCACCGGCAGGTTCACAGCAGGTCCTCGATGTCGCTGGCGATGGTGTCGGCCTCGGGTCCGAGGATCACCTGGACCACGGTGCCGGAGCGCATCACGCCGTGCGCGCCGGCGGACTTGAGCACCGACTCGTCGACCAGCGACGCGTCCTCGACCTCGGTGCGCAGCCGCGTGATGCACGGCTCGATCTCGATGATGTTGGCGGCGCCGCCGAGGCCGGCGACCAGCTTCTCTGCCTGCGTGCTCACTGCAAACCTCCGGTGGGTTCGGACGGGTCGGTGGGGCGTCGGCGGTCGGTCTGCGTCACCTTCGAGAGGCCACGCGGGGCGTCGGGGTCGAGCCCGAGGCGCCGGGCCAGCGACTCGACCGCGAGCTGCGGGGGGAGTACGAGGCCCAGGGGCGCGACCGGCTCCGGCAACCGGGGCCCGGGTACGCCGACATCGCAGGCGCTGCGGAAGCGTTCATCACCTCCGAAGCCTAGAACCGTCGCGCCGAGCTCGCGCAGGTCGACCGCCAGACCGGTGAGGCCGTCGGCGAGCGGCCCGTCGGCCGCCGCGAGGAGCACGGCGGTGACGCCGGACGCGACGACCGCGATCGGGCCGTGCCGGAGGTCGGCGTACGACAGCGCGCGCACCGGGCGCAGGCACGTCTCCTCCAGCTTCAGCGCGACCTCCAGCGCCGTGCCCAGCACCAGACCGCGCCCGATCGCCAGCGTCGGTCCGCCCCCCGACAGCAGGTCGACCGCGTCGACGAGGCGGGTCTCGGCCAGCAGCCGGGAGAGCTCCTCGGGGGTACGCAGCAGCTCGGCGTCCAGCGCGCTCGGGTCGGGCGCGAGCCCGGTGGCCAGGACGGCCAGCGCGGCCAGCTGGGTGGTGTAGGACTTCGTCGCCGGCACCGCCTGCTCGTGCCCGGCGCGGGTGACCAGGGCGAGGTCGGCCTCGTGGGCGAGCGCGCTGTCCGCCTGGTTGGTGATCGCGACCGTCGGTGCGCCGCAGGCCCGGGCCCATCGCTGCGTCGTGACGATCTCCTCGGTGCCACCGGACTGGCTCAGCGCGACGACGAGCGTGTCGGAGAGGTCGCGCCCACGGCGGTACTGGGTGGCCACGCTCGGCGCGGCCAGTGCGGCGGACACCCCGGTGTGCGTCTCCAGCAGGTAGCGCCCGTAGACCGCGGCGTTGTCCGACGACCCACGGGCGACCAGCAGTACGTGCCGCCGGTCGCCCATCAGCGCGCGCAGGTCCGGTCGCAGTGGCATCAGCGCCGCAAGTGTGTGCTCGATCGCCGCGGGCTGCTCGGCGATCTCGCGAGCCATCATGCTCGTGCCCGCCGCACGGGTCTCCGAACTCATCTGGCGGCCCCGGTCGCGGCCGGGCG
>DATMEB010000310.1:0-19258 GCA_035557095.1 Nocardioidaceae bacterium
GCTGTCGGCGCGAACGTGTGCGTGAGCTGCGCGCAGATCTGGGCGGCGTCGCGCACGACGCGCGGGTCGACCGTCCAGAGCACCTCGAACCGCCGGTCGGCGTCCCCGACAGGGCGCTGACCGGGGATCTCCCAGCCGGCCAGACACGCGGGGTAGTCGTCGGCGTCGCAGACCAGCATCCACTCGCGCTGCAGCGGGGCGTCGCCGGGCACGGGCACCTCGTGCAACACGGCGGCCTTGCGCGCCCGGTCGAAGTCGGCGAAGACGACCACGCTCTGCGCCGTGCGCGCGAGCTCGTGCCACCGCGGTCGCGAGTGCCGGTAGAACCGCCGGTGCTGGAAGCTCGCGAACAGCACCGGGCGCGCGGCGCGCGCACAGCACTCGTCCTCGATGGCCCGGCTGAGCGCCAGCAGCGTGCTCTTGCGCAGGATCTGCGCCTCCAGCTCGGGGTGGCGTCGGCGCAGTCCGGCGAAGACCGAGGTGTCGGGTTCGGCCGGTTGCGCGCTGGCGCGCTCGATCGCGGTCTGCATGCTGAGTCCGGACTCGCGTAGTCGCAGCACCTCCTCCACCAGGGTGACGTCGTGCTCGTCGTACCGCCGATGCCCGCCGGCCTGCCGCCGCGGCTGCGGAAAGCCGTGCCGCGCCTCCCAGCTGCGCAGCGTCGGCGCGGGTACGCCGGTGCGCTCGGCGAGCTGCCGGATCGACAGGCCGGCGGGCGGGTGGGTGTGCGCGCTCAGCTCTTCTCCTCAGGTTGCAGAGGTAATATTATGCACTCTGTAGATGCGGTCCATCGGGACCAAGGGAAGGATTCTCGTGGCAGCGCAGCAGGACGGCACGAGCGGCCCTCGGTGTCTCGTCACCGGCGCCACCGGCTACGTCGGAGGGCGGCTGGTCCCACAGCTCCTCGAGCGGGGTTACACCGTCCGGGTGCTGGTGCGCGACCCGCGCCGGATCGAGGGCCGTCCGTGGGCAGGGTCGGTCGAGGTGGTGCAGGCCGACGCCACCCGAGCCGACCAGGTCGACGGCGCCCTGTGCGACGTGGACGTCGCCTACTACCTGATGCACTCGATCGGCTCCGGTGCGGGCTTCGCGCGGACCGAACGCGAGATCGCGACCACGTTCGCGGCTGCCGCCCGGCGGCAAGGCGCGCGGCGCATCGTCTACCTCGGCGGCATGGTCCCCGAGGACGAGGAGCTCTCGGAGCACCTGCGGTCGCGGGCCGAGGTGGGCGACATCCTGCTCGACTCCGGCGTCCCCACGACCGTCCTGCGCGCGGGCGTGGTGATCGGTTCGGGGTCGGCGTCGTTCGAGATGCTGCGCTACCTCACCGAGCGGCTGCCGGTGATGGTCGTGCCGCGCTGGGTGCACACCCGGATCCAGCCGATCGCCGTTCGCGACGTGCTGCACTACCTGGTCGAGTCCGCGCAGATGCCCGGCGACGTCAACCGGGCCTTCGACATCGGCGGCCCGGACGTCCTCTCGTACCTGCAGATGATGCAGGGCTACGCACGGGTGGCGGGCCTGCCTCGGCGCAGGGTTCTTCCGGTGCCGGTCCTGTCCCCCGGTCTGTCGAGCCACTGGGTCGGTCTGGTCACGCCAGTGCCGAGCGGTCTGGCGCGCCCGCTGGTCGAGTCGCTGCGCAACACCGTCGTCGCGCACGACCGCGACATCACGAGGTACGTTCCCGACCCCGACGGTGGTCTCACCGGGTACGCACAGGCGGTCGGGCTCGCGCTGGTGCGCATCCGCGACATGGACGTGCCCACGCACTGGTCCTCCGCGTCGACGACCGGGGCGCCCAGTCAGCCGATGCCCAGTGAGCCGATGCCCAGTGAGCCGCTACAGAGCGACCCGGACTGGGCCGGCGGCTCGCTGTACGTCGACCGGCGCGAGCGCGACGTGTGGGCCACACCGGCGGCGCTGTGGCAGGTGATCGAGGGGATCGGCGGCGACCGCGGGTGGTACTCCTTCCCGCTGGGGTGGCGGGTTCGCGGCCTGATCGACCGGGTCTCCGGTGGCCCGGGCCTGCGGCGGGGACGGCGCAACCCCGACCGCCTACTGGTCGGCGACTCGCTCGACTGGTGGCGGGTCGAGGACATGGAGCCCGGCCGCTACCTGCGCCTTCGCGCGGAGATGCGGCTGCCGGGGCTGGCGTGGCTGGAGCTGGAGGTCGTCTCGGGCACGGCGGGGACGACGACGTTCCGGCAGCGGGCGCTGTTCCACCCGCACGGTGCTGCCGGGCACGCGTACTGGGCGGCGGTGTGGCCCTTCCACGGTCTCGTGTTCGGCGCGATGCAGCGCAACATCGCCAAGGCGGCCGAGGCCACCGGCGACACCGCCCGCCGGTCCGGCCGGTCAGGACCCCGGCGAGCGGCTGAAACGGTAGGGCACGTCGGCGATGGCGTCGGCGGCGAACGCGTAGAAGAACCGCAGCGGTGACTGCCCGGTGTTCGCGATCCCGTGTTCGACCTGGCTGGGGATGAACACCGACGAGCCGGTGCCCACCGCGTACTCCGCACCGTCCAGCGTGACGGTGCCGTCGCCCTCGAGCACGTAGTAGGTCTCCTCCGGCTCGTGCCGGTGCAGACCGAGCCGGCCGCCCACGGGCAGCTCACCCACGCCGGTGGTCATGGCCCGGGTCGGTGTGGCGCCGGCGCTGAACTTCGTGCGAAAGGTGACCAGCCCGCGGGTGGCGTCGTCCCATCGCTCGACGTCCCCGTCGCCCGGATGCCGCACGAGGTGCGTGCGCACGTCGTCCATGAAGGGCTCCCGTCAGCACGTGGCTCGATGTCCCCCGCCTTGTACCCGTGCTGACTGCGCTTGCACCTACGACGAGCGCGGTGCTGCCATGGCTGTGCTGGCATGGAGGGCGATCCGTCCGACGGGAGGTGGGTCAGGTGGCCGGACCGCACATGGACTACGACTCCCGTCCCGGGCGCTACCGGCTGGGAGTCGGCGTCGCCGACGCGCACGCCACAGCCGACCTGCATGCGTGGGTGGTGGACCTGCTGCGGGCCGACGAGCCCCGGCTGGTGCTCGAGGTGGGTTGCGCCGACGGGCCCCTGGCCCGTGCGGACGTTCCCTCCGCCTGGCGAGTCGTGGGCATCGACCGGTCGGCCACCCTGCTGCGCGACCACCCGGGCCCCGCGGTCCTGGCGGACGCCGCGCGGCTGCCCGTCGACGGCGGGGTCTGCGACGCGGTCACCGCGGTCAACGTGCTCTACCACCTCGACGCACCGGGCGAGGCAATCGCCGAGGCGCACCGGGTGCTGCGCCCGGGCGGCAGGTTCGTCGCCTCGGCCATCGCGCGCAGCGACTCCCCCGAGCTCGCGGCGTACTGGCGACGGCCACCGACCACCTTCGACTCCGAGGACGCACCGGCGCAGGTCGCCGAGGTCTTCGGCTCGGTCGACGTGCTGCCCTGGGACGCGCCCCTGCTGGCGCTGCCGCATCGCGACGCTGTCCGCGACTACCTCCTGGGGCGACAGGCCGACGCCGAGCAGGCCGAACGCGCCGCCGACGCGCTGCCGACGCCGCTGCAGGTCACCAAGCGGGGTGCGCTGCTGACCGCGACCAAGCGCTGAGGTCGCATGCGGCCAGGGTCGCCCTCAGGCGTTCTCCTTGCGGAAGGTACGGGTGCCCCACCACAGCGCGAGCCCGAACAGCAGCAGGGTCCAGACCGTGCCCCACATCATCGTGCTCATCGCGAAGTCGCCCACGAACGAGCCGCGCACCGCGTCGACAACGTGCCGGATCGGCATGAACTCGCTCGCGTCCTGCAGCCACTGCGGACCGATGGTCATCGGCAGCAGGATGCCGGAGAGCAGCAGCACCGGCATCATCACCATGTTGATGACCGGCGCCATGACGTCCTCGCTCTTGGTGGTGAGGGCCAGCGCGTTGGAGGCCGCCGCGCAGGCACCACCGATGAGCAGCGTGAGCACGACGCCGATGGCGAGGCCCTGTATCGACGCGTTCATCCCCATCACGTAGCCGAGCGCGACCAGGATCAGGGCCTGCACGAACAGCTGGAGCACGTCACGCCCCAGCCGGCCCACCAGCAGCGCGGTCCGGCTGGCCGGGGTGACGCGTTCGGCCTCGATGACACCCTCGCGCCACTCCCCGATCAGGCTGAACCCGGCGAAGAACGCACCGAAGATGCCCAGCTGGACCAGCAGCCCGGGCACGAAGAACGTGTAGGCGTTGTCGACGCCGAACTGGTCGACCAGCGGCGTGAGCAGCGGCCCGAACAGCAGCAGGTAGAGCACCGGCTGCAGGGCGCCGATGATCACCCACGCGGGGTTGCGCAGGTTCATCCGCAGCTGCCGGCGGAAGACGATGAAGCTGTCGCGCAGGAACCTCACTGGTCTGCTCCAGTCCTGGTGTAGGCGTGGGTCTCGTCGTGGGCCGGCGCGGCGGACGAGTCACCGGTCGGCGCCTCCGCCGGGTCGGGTACGTCGGGGTCTCCGGCGGCGGCCGCGGCCTCGGCGGCGTCCTCCGCGTCGCGCAGCGAACGGCCGGTCAGCGTGAGGAAGACGTCGTCGAGCGTCGGCCGGTGCACCTCGATCGAGTCGAGCGCGATGCTCGACCGGTCGAGGTCGCGCAGCAGGCCGGGGATCGCCCTGCCGGCGCGCTGCAGCCGTGCGCGCACGTGCGTGCCGTCGACCTCGACCCCGGGCAGCCCGTGCCGGGGCGGCTCCGCGATCGAGCCGAGCTTCTCGACCGCGATCGCCCGCTGCGACTCGTCGACGATCTCGAGGTCGACCAGGTCCCCGGCGACCTGGGCCTTGAGGTTCTCCGAGGTGTCCGCGGCCACGATCCGGCCGCGGTCGATGATCATGATCCGGTCGCTGAGCGCATCGGCCTCGTCGAGGTAGTGCGTGGTGAGGAAGACGGTCGCGCCGCGACGACGGCGCAGGTCGGCGATGTGCTGCCAGAGGTTGGCGCGCGCCTGCGGGTCGAGCCCGGTGGTGGGTTCGTCGAGGAAGACCAGGGTGGGTTCGTGGATCAGCCCCATCACGATGTCGAGCCGGCGCTTCTGGCCGCCCGACATGGTCTTGGGCATGCGGTTCCACAGGCCGTCGAGCTCGAGCTGGGCGAAGAGCTCCCTGCCGCGCGCCTCGACCTCCTTGCGGGAACGGCCGTACAGCATGCCGTGGTCCATGACCTCCTCGCCCGCCCTGGCGCCGCTGAAGGTCCCGCCGGTCTGGGAGACGTAGCCGATGCTGCGGCGTACCTGGACGGCATCGCGCACGACGTCGTACCCGGCGACCGTGGCCTCCCCGGCGGTCGGTCGCAGCAGGGTGGTGAGCATGCGCAGCGTCGTGGTCTTGCCGGCACCGTTGGGGCCGAGGAAGCCGACGACCTCGCCCTCCGCGATGTCGAGGTCGACGCCGGCAACGGCCTCGACCTCGGTCTTCTCCCGCCCCTGACGGGTCTGGAAGGTCTTCACGAGACCGCGGGCATGGATCATCTGGGTGCCCCCCTTGCGAAGGTCGACATCTGGCTGGAAACCCGGACTGTTCAAGGTTGAATACACGGTAGCGCCTGGGTCAAACGAGTTTCCGGGGAACAGACTTCTCCGGCGGCCGGAAATGAGCGGTCGGCTCGGGTCGGGGCCAGTCAGCCCCGGCCAAGCAGGCGCAGATAGCGCTCGCGCTCGTTCGACAGCTGCCAGCCCGGGTCGTCAGGAGGCGGCTGCCAGACCGGCTGCTCGCCGGCGAACGTGTACGCCCCCGAGCGCACCGAGTCCAGCAGCTCCGCGGTCCACTGCCGTTCGACCTCCGCGCTGCGGATCCACAGCTCGAGGGCCGCCCCGACGTGTGGCGGGGTGTGGCCCGCCTCGATGGACCGGCGACCCTGCCCGGTCATGTCCTCGATGTGCCGGTCGAGGCTGCGAAGCCGCACCTCCAGATGACCGGCGAACGCCTCGCGGCTCAGCAGCGGCAGCACCGCGACCGCGGTGTAGAACGGGAGCGGAGACTGCAGGTCGACTGTCTGCAGGCACTCACGGAACAGTCGCTCGCGCTCGGCGTCGCCCGTCTCGGTGACCGTGTAGACGGCGACGGGGCGGCCGCCGTCGGCGAGCTCGTGCCGTTCGAGGAACCCCTGCCTGGCCATGGTCGCGAGCACCGAGTAGATCGAGCCGGGCTTGATGTGCGCCCAGTCGGCCACGCCCCAGGAGAGCAGCTCGCGGCGCAGCTGGTAGCCGTTGACCGGTTGGAATATCGACGCGGCGCCGAGCACGAGCAGCCGGGTCGACGTAGCGGTCATAGGCCGCAGTGTATGGCGAGCCGGACCGGCGGTCCTGGCTCGTCGAACCGAAGTCCCGACAGTCGCTCGGAAAGCCGCGAGGTTGGTTCCGCGCCGATGGTGATTTCCGCCGGGATCCGGGGTACGCCTCCGTGTGTGACGACGGACCGGGGACGTCGGGCGGCAGAGCGGGCGCAGGCCGCTGCCGAACGGGCTCGCGCGGCTCAGGAGAGGCTCGCCGAGCTGCGGGCGGACCTGGCGGTCACGGAGCAGCACGCGGATGACGCGCAGTCGGCCGTCGGCCGCGCGGTGACGCGGGCCTCGGACGCGCGGCGTCGAGCGGCGATCGCCCATGCCCGCGCCGCGGAGCGACACGACCAGGCCGCCGCGCTCTTCACGCAGGTCGGCGATCTCGAACGGGCGACCGAACAGCTGCGCGGCGCCGCCATCGAGAGACGCGCCGAGACCGAGACGCGCGCCAGGCTCAGCCCAGGGCGAACGATTCCTCCGGACGTCGTGGAGCCCTCGGGCGAGGACGCGGACGACAGCGCCGGCAGCTAGCCCCCGACCTCGGACAACGGCGCCGATGCGGTCCCTGGAATGCCATGCGGTCGCCAAGCGTGGTCGCCCGACCACGCACCGAGATGCGCCGTCGCGCCCGCGTAGTCCGCCAGGGCTACCCGCGCCGCACGGATGACGCATTTGCCTCTCCGACCGTGCCTGTTACCGGACGTTCGACGAACAGGGACGGCCGAAAAGGACACACTCGAAGGACTTCGCCGCGGAGCGCGAGGGTGGCCACCCGGTCCCACGACAAGCCCGGGCGGCATGGAGCAAGGGGGGCCGAACAATGCGCCACAACACCAGGATCCGGCACACCAGGAGCTGGCACACCGACTTCACGACTGCCGACTTCGAGCACCCGGACAAGGGCCACTGACCCCAGCCCTCTCGGGCCCGCGCTGGACGGCGAATTGACGCGTCTGCACGGAGTTCACTACACAGGTGCCATGACGCCACGTGAGCCCAGCGTGGGCATGGAGGTCAGCTTCTCCAAGACCATCAGCGAGTCCGACGTCTACGGGTTCGCGGGGATCAGCGGCGACTTCAGCCCCAACCACGTCGACCACGAGTACATGAGCGCGACCCGCTACGGGCAGCGGATCGCGCACGGAGTGCTCACGATGGCGCTGATGTCCACCTGCTCCACCAAGCTGATCGACAGTCTCGGCAACCCGCCCACGGTGTCGTACGGCTACGAGCGCGTGCGGTTCATCAAGCCGGTGTTCATGGGCGACACCCTCACCGCGCACTACACCGTCACGTCGGTCGAGGCGGAGGGCGACCGCACGTTGGCCGACGTCAAGGTCACCAACCAGCGCGGCGAGCTGGTGAGCGTGGCGACCCACATCCTGAAGCGGGTGTGACGCCCCAGATGTCGGGACCGCTCGAGCTGCTCGCGGGCGTGCGGGTGGTGGCGTTCACGCAGTTCCTGCTCGGGCCCGCGGCGGCTCAGTACCTCGCCGACATGGGCGCGGACGTGGTGAAGGTGGAGGAGCCCACTCACGGCCCGCACGAACGCAGCTGGTCCGGTGCCGGCAGCTTCGTCGACGGGGTGAGCACGTTCTTCCTGCTGGCGCACCGCAACGTGCGCAGCGTCGGCGTCGACCTCAAGCACGAGGACGCGCGACAGGTCGCACTCGACATGTGCAGACAGGCCGACGTGGTGCTGGTGAACTTCCGGCCCGGTGTCATGGAGAGACTTGGACTCGCATACGACGACCTGCGCCGGGACAACCCCGCCCTGATCTACGCCTGCGCGTCCGGATACGGCTCCGAGAGTCCCTACCGGAACCTGCCCGGTCAGGACCTCCTGCTGCAGGCGTCCACGGGACTGGCCGCGGTGACCGGTACGGCCGACGGCCCCCCGGTCTCGGCCGGAGCGGCCGTGGTCGACCAGCACGGCGCGGCGCTGCTCGCGATGGGGATCCTGGGTGCGCTGCACCAACGGCACGCCACCGGAAAGGGTCAGAAGGTCGAGGTGACGATGGCGCAGGCCGGGCTGGACCTGCAGGCCGAGCCGCTGCTGTACCACCTCAACGGGGCCGTGGTCGAACGGCCGAGCGTGCCGTTGGCGTCGGCGTTCCACGAGGCGCCGTACGGCTTCTACGCCGTGCAGGACGGACACGTGGCACTGTCGCTGTCGCCCATGCGCCAGGTCAGCACCGCGCTCGGCGACCCCGCCGAGCTGGCGCCGTACCTCGACCCGAAGATCGCGTTCGAACGGCGCGAGGAGATCTACGCCGCCCTGAGTCCGCTGCTCGTCGAGTACACCGTGGCCGGGCTCGTGGAGCACCTCCGTGCGCACGGCGTGTGGTGCTCGCCGGTCAACGACTACGACGCGGCCCTGGCCGAGCCGTTCATGACCCACCTCGACCCGATCGAGCAGGTCGAGCACCCCGAGGCCGGGCAGGTCAGCCTGCTTCGGCACCCGGTGAGGTACAGCTCGGGAGACGCCCAGGCCCGCCGGCTGCCGCCGGGTCTCGGCGAGCACACCGCCGAGGTTCTCGAGGAGATGGGCTTCAGCCGCGAGCGGGTGCGCCGGCTACAGGACTCAGGCGCGATCGGCGGTAGGAGCGAGCACGCAGGAGGCGAGGCACGGTGAACGACGCATGGGCGGACTACCTGGCGGCCGCGAAGCGGGAGTACGAACGGGCGCTGACGCGTGACGACGCGCTGTTCCCGCACTACTCCGAGGACGGGTCGTGGAACCTGCTCGACGTCGAGGCGCTCAGCTCCTGGGACGGCGACGTCTATGAGCACGGCAACTGGACCGCGGGGTTCTGGTTCGGCACGATGTGGCTCGCTGCGCGCGGGCTGGGCGACGACTCGATCGCCGAGGCGACCCGCGAGCGCCTGCCGGTGCTGGCGGGTCGCGCCTACGACCACACCACCCACGACCTCGGCTTCCTGTTTCATCCCAGCTACGTTCTCGGGCATCTCTGCGGCTACCTCGACAGCGCCCAGCTGGAGCCCGCGGTGGAGGCGGCCCGGATGACCGCCCGCCGGTTCAACGACCAGGGCCGCTACATCCAGGCGTTCGGACCCGTCGGCGAGGCCCGTTCGTCACGTACGAGCACGATCGACACGATGATGAACCTCCCGCTGATGTGGTGGGCCCATCGTCATAGCGACGACAACCGGCTGTACGAAGTCGCGCGACACCATGCGCGCACGACCGCGCGGCTGTTCATCCGTCCTGACGGGTCGACCGTGCATCTCATGCACTTCGACCCGGTCAGCGGTGCCGTCGACGCCGAGTCGACGTTGCAGGGTGCATCGGCACGGTCGGCGTGGTCGCGGGGGTCCGGCTGGGCCGTGGCCGGCCTGGCCTGGTCCTACGCCGTGACCGGCGAACCCGAGATGCTGGCCGGCGCGGAGCGCGCGTGGGCGTACTACGACGCGGCGACGAAGCCCGACGAGCTGCCGCCGTGGGACTTCACCGACGCCGACCCCCACGCACCCCGTGACGCAAGCGCGGCCGCCGCCGTCGCGCTCGGTCACCTGATTCTGGCCGCCGTCCACCCCGAGCCCGGGTCGCGCTCGCAGTACGCCGAGTCCGGCGACCGGCTGCTCGACTGCCTGTGCCGGCTGGCGCTGAACCGTGACCCGGACGTGGACGGCGTACTCCTGCACTCCTCGTACTCCGTGCCGCACGGCAGGGGCCTGGACGGCGCGACCGCGTGGGGCGACTTCTTCTTCGGGCTCGCGATGTCCGTCCGGCACGAGGCCGTACCGCTCCCGTTGCTGCTGGGCCGGACGACGCCAGGACCCCGCTGACCACGGGCGCGGATGGTCAGAGGTTGGCGGAGTCCACCTGTCCGGTCAGGGTGAGCAGTGACTCGAGCAGGAAGTAGCTCCCCCACACCAGCTCGTTCTGCGTGGCCAGGCCGATCCTGCGGTTGTAGCAGGCGTCACCCACGATGCCCGACGGCCGGTCGCCCCCGGCTCGGCTCACGTGCCGATCGACGACCGCCTCGACCATCTCCCTGGCGACCTTCCCGTACACGTCGGCTCGCTCGGGGCTGATGCGCCGCATCTTCAGCAGCGAGGCGGCGGCGATGGTGGTGGCAGACGTGTCGAGCAGCGGATCGCTCTCATGCTCGGGCGCGTCGAAGTCCCAGTACGCGACGCGACGCGCCGGCAGGTGCGCACACCACCAGTCGCAGACCCTCATCGCGTCGGCGGCGAACACGGTGGGCTCCCGCTGGGCGGCCTGGGCGAGCCCCAGCATCCCCCACGCCTGCGCCCGCGCCCAGGTGCTGTCGTCGCGAACGCCCTTGTGCGTATAGGTCCTCACCAGCGAACCGTCGGAGGGGTCGAACGTCGCCGACTGCACGACCGAGCCGTCCGCCCGCACGAGGAGCTCGACATGCCGGGCGACGTGCGAGCGGGCCTTCTCGCGCAGGCTGTCGTCGCCGGTGACGTCAGCCGCCCAGTAGAGCAGCGGCGCGCCTCCGGGTACGCCGTCGATGTTCGTCTCGTTCAGACCGACGCTGTGCGCCTCCTCGGCGGCACTGCCGAGAGGGAGCAGCCCGGCCACCGGATGGAAGCTGTCCGCAAGCGCGAGTGCTCCTTCCAGTGCGAGCTCGCGACTGCGCCGGTGTCCGAGCAGCTCCGACCCGAGAGCGGCGCCGTACCAGAAGAGGAAGCCGCGGAAGAAGGTGTCGGAGGAGATGCGCGGACGCAGCTTCTCGGCCCAGCGGGCGGCCTTGCCCACATCGCCTTTTCCGGCGGCAGCGGCCAGCCACAGCTGGCCGACGAAGAAGCCACCGGTCCAGTCCCCGTCGGGCGACAGGGTCCACTCCCCGCTGGCCATGTCGGCGTAGTGCGGGAAGCCTCCGTCCGTGCGGGTGGCCGTCTGCTGACCGCGCTCGATGATCGCGTCGCTCGCGGCTCTTAGGTCGAACTGTGTGGTGGTGGACACGCGCTTGTCCTTTCCGCTCGTCAGGAATGGGTCTGTCACTGCTCGGTGGCGGTCTCCACGTCGAACCTGCGGCCACGCGTCTCGGGCGCCCAGACGACGGAGGCGACGGTCACCGCGCACATCGCGATGACCAGTGCCGCCACCGCGAGCCCGGTCGAGTAGGCGGCGAGCAGTGCCGTGGCGGCCAGGGGGATCACGCCTCCGACGGTCGCGCCGAGCTCACGCGCTCCGGCTACGCCGGTGTAGCGAACCCGCGGGTGGAAGAGCTCGGAGAAGAACGCCGGCTGGCTCCCGGCCATCGCGGAGTACGCCAGGCCCCCGAGCAGTGCGATCGCCAGCCAGATCAGCCACATGTTCTGGGTGTCGAGCAGCAGGAAGTACGGCACCATCAGCACGGCTGCGGCCAACGCCCCGCCGCCGTACACGGCTCGGCGCCCGACTCGGTCCGACCATGCTCCGAACATGGGGATCGTGATGACCTGCACGCCCGCGGCGAGCAGGACTCCGGTGAGCCCGACGCTGCTGTCCAGGCCCATCTCGGCGAGGTACGTCAGCGTGAACGCGACCGGGATGTAGAGCACGGCGTTGTCGGCGAAGCGCATGCCGAGCACGGCCAGGAAGCTCTTCGGCTGCGTCTTCAGCACCTCGACCAGCGGAGAGCGGACGACCTTGTTCTCCTTCTGGACCTCCTGGAACACCGGTGTCTCGCTGATGCGCAACCGGATCCACGTTCCGACGAACAGGACCAGGGAGCTCGCCAGGAACGGGATGCGCCAGCCCCAGGACATGAAGGCGTCCTCCGGCAGCAGGCCGACCAGGGCGAAGACGCCGCTGGAAGCCGCCAGCCCGATCGCGACACCGATCTGCGGCCAGCTTCCGAAGAAGCCGCGGCGGTGCACCGGGGAGTACTCCACGGCCATGATGGCGGCACCCGCGAACTCCGCACCCGCCCCGAAGCCCTGGGCCATGCGCAGCAGTACCAGGATCGCCGGGGCCCACAGGCCGATCGCCGCGTAGGTCGGCAGCAGACCGATCAGCGTCGTCGTGACGCCCATGATCACCAGCGTCGTGATCAGGATGGTCTTTCGGCCGAGCTTGTCGCCGAAGTGCCCGAAGACCGCGCCCCCGAGCGGGCGCACGGCGAAGCCCACGGCGTAGGTCGCGAAGGCTGCCATCGTGCCCGCCAGCGAGCTCGTGCCCGGGAAGAACAGTGGCCCGAACACCAGCGCTGCCGCGGTCCCGTAGATGAAGAAGTCGTACCACTCGATGATCGTCCCGACCACGCTCGCAGTGACGACGGGCCGGATACGACTCGTGTCCGATGGCGTTGCTGTCGGCATGCGATCTGCCGTCGCACTCGTACTCATGAAGGTTCTCTCCGGTGTGAGGGTGGCCGACCGGGCACGCGGCTGGGGCCGGCCGAGGAACGTCAGGGACGCAGCAGGTCTGCGTTCCAGGTGGACAGGTCGTCGGATACGGAGACCTCGAACCCCACGACGTCGAGTACGTCGCGTTGCACGTCGATCCCGGGTGCTACCTCGGTCAGGCGCAGGCCGTCGGTCGTGACCTCGAACACCGCGCGTTCGGTGATCACCATTGCCTGCTGACCCCGGTCGCGTACTCCCGTACGGATGCGGTAGGTGATGTCGTCGGCCTGCTCGACGAGCTTGGAGACCTTGCCCTCCTGCACGATGCGCAGCTTGCCCTCGCTGCAGTCGATCTGCAGGCCACCGGTCGTGAGCGTGCCGGCGAACACCAGCCGCTGTGCGTTGTGCGCGATGTCGATGAACCCACCGGCGCCGGGGTTCGCCGACCCGAAGCGACTGACGTTGACGTTGCCGGCCGCGTCGATCTGGGCGAAGGCGAGCGCGGCGAAGGGGCAGCCGCCCCCGTCGATGAAGTCGAACTGGTAGGCGCCGTCGAGCAACGCCTCAGGCGAGTAGTTGGCCGAGAACTGCCATCCGCTCATGACCGCGCCGCCGAACGGCCCGTGCTCGGTGGTGAAGACGTAGTCGTCGAGCCGGCCGTCGTCGAGGGCGCCGTCCTCTGCCATCGCGAGCACTGCGTCGGATGACGCCCCGAAGCCGAAGATCGCGGCCTCGCCGGTGCGGATCTCCTGCGCCACCCGGCGGGCGATGATCTTGTCCGCACCGGCGGGCAGGCGCGGAAGCTGTTCGGCGACGTCCGGCACGGCTCCGAGGTAACCCGGGTCGTCCCGGACATCGGTACCGGTCAGCTCGTCGGGGGCCACCACCACGTGGTCGACGAGCGTGCTCGGGATACGCACGGCGTGTGCCGGGCGCGAGCCACGTGGCACGACCTTGCCCACCTGGGCGATGACCGTGCCGCCGCTGGCCTTCACCGCCAGGGCAAGCGCGATCGCACTGGAGACCAGTGGCTGGTCCTCGAAGGAGAGGTTGCCGGCCTCGTCGGCGCTGCTCGCCCGGATGATGCCCACGTCGAGTGGCCAGGTGGGGTAGAAGAGGTACTCCTCGCCTCGGAAGTCCACCACCTCGACGAGCTCGTCCGTCGCCTGGCTGGTGAACCTCCCGCCCCCGTGGCGCGGGTCGATGTACGTGCCGAGCCCGACCTTCGTCAGGTATCCGGGACCGCGCCGGGCGACCTCGCGCAGCCAGTGCATCGACGCGCCGATCGGCCAGCTGTACGCCTCGACCATGTCGCCCTGGATGAGCTCCATGAGTGCCGGACGCTGCCCGGTCCTCGGGTGCCTCGGGTTGATATAGGAGCCCGAGACGATCCGGCGCATCAGGCCCTTCTTGGCCACGTGGTCCATCCCGGGGATCTCGACCGCGTCACCGGTGCCGACCGGGAAGTAGAACGTGAGGTCGCCCGGTGTGCCCGTCTCGTCGAAGCGCTCGCCGAGCGCCCCCAGTACGGCATCGGGCGTCATCCATCCGATGACACCGGTGCTGGCCACCGTCTGGTGGTCAGTGATGACGGACGCGGCGTCGCTCGCGCTGCAGATCTTGCTCATCGGGTCTCCTTGGCGGGCTTGCGGACGAATCGGTCGAGGCTGGCTCGGGCGCGCTCGGTCTCGCAGTTCTGTGCGAACATCCAGTTGGTGCGGGCATCGAGCGACTCGGCGTCCGACAGCGTCGTCGACGCGAGGGCTCGCTTGGTCGAGACGACGGCCTCCGGCGGCAGCGCGGCGAGTCGCTGGGCGATCGCGGTCGCTACGTCGAGCGCGTGCCCGGGCTCGGCGACCTCGTCGACTACTCCGAGACCGAACACGTCGTCGCCGCTCATGGCCTGGTCGCCCCAGGCGAGTCGCCTGGCCACGCTCGGACCCCCGCGAGAGACCAGCGTCTGCAGCCCCCACGGCGGGACCCAGCCGAGAGCGACCTCGGGCAGGTGCCACCGCGCGTCCGCGGCCGTGACCACGATGTCGCAGCCGAGGGCGAGCAGGTAGCCACCACCGAGGGCGAAGCCCTCCACGGCCGCGACGACCGGCGTGCCCAGCTGCTGGATAGAGCGCACCATCTGCGCGGTACGGGCCTCGTGCCGAGCCATCTCGGTCACGGACATGCCGGCCAGCTCGCGAACGTCGGACCCGGCGCAGAAGCCCGGTGCTGCTCCAGCGAGTACGACGGCACGCACCGCGGCGTCGTCGTCCAGCTCGGCGAGGTGGTGGTCCAGGTCGTCGACCAGTGCGCTGTTCAGGGCGTTGCGCGCGGCCGGGCGGTTCAGGCGCAGCAGGCCGACGCCGTCGTCGACCGTGCGCTGCAGAGCGGGGGCGTTCGTATCCAGCAGCTGGGGCATAGCCCGAGATATTGGTCTGTCCACTGGCCAATGTCAAGAGATTGGTCTGGCCACAGTCCACTGACAGCAGTGGCAAGACATTCGTGTGGTACAACGAGAGGCGTGAGCGCGGACAGCAGCCTGCCCTTTCGGCTGGAGCCAATCCGGAAAATCGAGACATTCCGCTCCGCGCTCGACCAGCTGAGCTCGCTCGTCGAGCGCATGGAGCCCGGTGAACGCCTGGGCTCGGAGCGAGAGCTCGCCGAACAGCTCAGCGTCAGCCGGGTCACCGTGCGGGAGGCTCTGCGCGCCCTGGAGGGGATGGGGAAGGTCGACATCCGGCGCAACAGCGGAACGTTCGTCACCCGCCCCGCGCCGCAGAACCTGGTGTCGGTCAGCCCTCCGGAGCACGTCGACGACGAGTACATCCGGCACCTGTGCGAGATCCGCGCCGGAATCGAGTGCCAGATCGTGCGCCTGGTCGCGCTGGGGGACCCCCCGGACCTCGGTAGCGCAGAGGCCGCGCTGACGCGAGCCGAGCAGGAGATCGCTCAGGAGACCCGGCAGGGCAGCCTCGACCCCAGCTTCGAGGCCGCGTTGGGACATGCCACCGGAAACCCCGTGGTGGTGGAGTTCCAGCGCGCGATCCACGAGCTGTGGCTGCACGCCTGGATCGCCCTCGGGGGCTCGATCGCCAACCGGAGCCACCTGCACGGGGAGCATCTCGACATCCTGAACGCGCTGAAGTCCGGGGACCAGGAGCTGGCCGAGCGACGGATGCGCGAGCACATCATGGGGCTCGACCAGCCACCGAGCCAGGCTCACCCGGGCAGCGAGTCGCCCACGTAGTTCGCCGGCTGCGCGGGCCCGTGCTCGGTCTGGATCGGTTCGGCGTCGTAGTCGATGCGGTACCACGCGCTCGGTCCGGTGACCAGGGACCCCTGCAGGTGGAAGTAGCCGGAGTTGCCGGGGTCGATGTCGTCGAAGGTCTTGCCCGCGTAGATGCCCGGACCGCCCAAGCACACCACGCGTACCTCCATGCCGTGCACGCTACCCCCGGGCCGGGTCGGCGCCGCACGCCCGCCACGACCTGACGCCCCACGGCGGTTGCACGCGGTGAGGCGTCAGCTCATCGACGAGCGGTGATCAGCGCCGGACGGCGACCCGCCCGCGCATGTCGCTGTGGTAGGCGCAGACGTACCTGAAGCTCTTCGTGACGCGCCGGGTGGCACGTTGCCCGGGGGCCAGCACCCGGTGGTACCCGGGCGCGGTCACGGTGTGCCTGTCGTCGCCGACGTTGACCCAGACGACCCGCGTGCCCTTCTTGACGGTCTTGACGCCGGGCCGGAAGTAGTCGTCGCCGAGGTTGACCCTGGTGGTTGCGGCAGCGGCCGGCAACGCGGCGAGGAGGACGCCGGCGCAGGCGAGCGCAAGTGATCGAAGCAGCATGGCTGGTGGTTGCCCTTCAACTGGTCCAAGCGCCCCCGCTCGGAGGAACAGAGACGGTGCCTTCCCGAGGAAAGCGACCGGTTGATGCCCAACCGCGCGCGTTCGAAACCTCGAACGGCTCAGTCCACCAGGAGCACGACGAGGGTTCGGGGCCCGTGTACGCCCTCGACGCGTTCGAGCTCGATGTCGCTGGTCGCCGACGGCCCGCTGACGAACGTCAACGGCCGCGCGGGATCCAGCCGGGCGATCGCGTCGGGTACGCCCTCGACGACCTGGTCGGCCTGCACCACGCACAGGTGCCAGTCGGGGACCAGCGACAGTGCGCGTCGCCCCTGGCGCTCGTCCGCGTCCAGCACGACCGTGCCCGTCGTCGCGATCGCCAGCCGACAGGCCGTGACCACGCCGTCGAGCTCGGCGAGCTCCTCGAGCGCCAGGTGCGGCTCGTCGTGGCGGACCTCGAACCCGGTCAGCTCGGCGAGCCACTCCTCGGGCAGTCCCGCAGGAGCGCCGACCCGCCGCAAGCCGTGCTCGGCGACGGCCGCGTGCACGGCGGCGGCGACCCCGTCGGGGCGGACACGCACGACCGCGGCCTTGTAGTCCTCGAGCCGGTCGACGAGCAGGTCGAGCACGTCTGCGGTCGGTGCCGCCGGTGGGCCGGTGCGCTCACCTGCGGCGACGCGATAGTCGCGCGGCACCTCGGGTCCGGGCGCCCGGTCGGGGCCGAGCGCGTCGCGAATGCGGGCGAGCACCTCGTCGCGCGCGCTCATCCCCGCTGCTCCCGCCACCACGCGCGGAACGTCTGCCGCGGCACCTCCGGCAGGTCGCGGGCCGACGTCCACGCCGACAGCGGCGGTGGCAGGGCCGAGCGTCCGGTAGCTCCGACGACCGCGCGGCCCGCCCGGGACGCACGCTGGGCGCGTGCGAACCGCCGCGGGTCGGCCATGGTCCACGAGGCGGCCGCCATCGCCACCGCCTCCGGTGAGGGCAGCCGGCGTCGTGCGGCCCGCGCCTCCACGTGCTGCGCACGCAGGTGCACGAGCAGCGAGGGGATGTCGATGCGGACCGGGCAGGCGTCGAAGCAGGCACCGCACAGCGACGAGGCGTACGGCAGCGAGTCGTTGACGCTGTCGCCGTCGACACCGGTCAGCTGCGGGGAGAGCACGGCGCCGATCGGGCCCGGGTAGACCGAGCCGTACGCGTGGCCGCCGGTGCGTTCGTACACCGGGCAGACGTTGAGACACGCCGAGCACCGGATGCAGTGCAGCGCGTCGCGACCGATCTCGTCGGCGAGCACCGCCGTACGCCCGTTGTCGAGCAGCACGAGGTGGAACTCCTGCGGGCCGTCGCCGGGCGTGACGCCGGTCCAGGTCGACGTGTAGGGGTTCATCCGCTCTCCGGTCGAGGACCTCGGCAGCAGCTGCAGGAAGACCTCAAGGTCACGCCAGGTCGGCACGACCTTCTCGATGCCCATCACCGTAACGAGCGTCCGCGGCAGGGTCAGGCACATCCGGCCGTTGCCCTCGGACTCCACCACGGCCAGGGTTCCGGTCTCGGCCACGCCGAAGTTGGCGCCGGAGACCGCGAACCGCGAGCTGAGGAACTTCTGTCGCAGGTAGGCGCGGGCGGCCATCGCCAGGCGCCTCGGGTCATCGTCGAGGTCGGGGTCCACGCCGGGCATGTGCTCGGCGAAGATCGTCTGGATCTCCTGGCGGTTGCGGTGGATCGCGGGCACCAGGATGTGCGAGGGCCGGTCGGAGCTGAGCTGCACGATCAGCTCGGCGAGGTCGGTCTCGACGGCCGCGATGCCGGCGTCGGCGAGCGCCTCGTTGAGCTCGATCTCCTGCGTGGCCATCGACTTGACCTTGACCACCTCGTCGACCCCGGCCGCACGCGCGAGGCCGGTCACGATCGCGTTCGCCTCGGTGGCGTCGCGGGCCCAGTGCACGACTCCGCCCCGCGCACTCACCTGACGCTCCAGGGCCAGCAGGTGGGTGTCGAGGTCGGCCATCGCCGCACGCTTGGACGCCTCGCCGGCCAGGCGCAGCTCCTCCCAGTCCGGCAGCTCGCCCACGACCTGACCCCGCTTGGCGCGGATCGTGGTCGTGGCGTGCCGCAGGTTGCGCCGGAGCTGGCTGTCGCGCAGTGTCCTGGCCGCGGCCGCGGGGAACGGCTCCTCGCCCTGCAGCCCGGCCGGCGGCCGCGCGTGCGGCGGCGACGGCATCCCCAGGAACGTGCTCATGGGCGTTCTCCTGTCGAGGCGAGGATCTCGGCCAGGTGCACGGCCCTCGTACCCGTTCTCAGCCGCGAGAGCCCGCCGCCGATGTGCATCAGGCAGGAGGAGTCGCCGGCGGTGCAGACCTCCGCGTCGGTCATCAGCACGTGCCGCATCTTGTCGGCGAGCATCGCGGTCGACGTCTCCGCGTTCTTCAGGGCGAACGTGCCTCCGAACCCGCAGCACTCGGCCGCCTCGGGAAGCTCCACGAGCTCGAGCCCGTGCACCTCGCGCAGCAGCCGTTGCGGCTTGTCCCCGACCCGCAGCATGCGCAGCGAGTGGCACGTCGGGTGGTATGTCACCCGGTGGGGGTAGACCGCGCCGACATCGGTGACGCCGAGTACGTCGACCAGCAGCTCGGACAGCTCGTACGTGTGCGCGGCGACCGCGTCGGCACGGCGGGCCAGGTCGTCGTCACCGGCGCGGGCGGCGACGTCCGCGTGCTGATGGCGTACCGACCCGACGCAGGAGCCGGACGGCGCCACGATCGCCTCGACACCGTCGGCCAGTGCGGCCTCGAACACCTCGACGTGGTGGCG
>DATMEB010000311.1:0-7489 GCA_035557095.1 Nocardioidaceae bacterium
GATCGGGAAGACGCCGAAGGCCATCGCCGGCACCCACTGCGTCGCCACGACGTACCAGACCATGCCGCCGACCATCGCCAGTATCGCGCCGAGGGTGTTGCCGCGGCGCCAGTACAGCCCCAGCACGAGCGGGACGAAGAAAACCGCCTCGAGACCACCGATCGCGAAGATGATGAGGTACTCGAGGTACGCGGGCGGGTCGAGCGACAGCAGGAGCACGATCACGCCGAGTACGAGGCTGACGTAGGAGCCCGCCCGGCTCGCGGTCTCGTCTCTGGTCTGCGGACGGATGTACTCGATGTAGAGGTCTCGCACGATGCTGCTGCTGACGATGAGGATCATCGAGTCGACCGTGGACATGATCGCGGCCAGGGGTGCGGCGAGCAGCGTGCCGGCGACCGGGCCCGGCAGCAGGTCCACGATCATCTGCGGCACGGCGAGGTCGCCCACCGCCATGTCGGGGAAGAACAGGCGGGCGACCGGGCCCATGGTGAGGAAGCCGATCGTGATCACGAACATCAGCAGGGGCCCGATGGCCATGGCGGTGTGCATCGCCTTGCTGTCGCGGTAGGACATGGCCCGCACCGTCAGGTGCGGCACGGCGCAGAAGAGCAGGCCGAGCTGAGCCGAGTACGACGCGATCATCTGTGCGGTGAAACCGTCGGCGCCGGGAAGCAGGAGCAGCTGCGGGTGGTCCTGCTGCAGGGTGGTTCCGACGTCCTGCAGGCCCCCGGTGACCGACAGGACCGCGGCCCAGAGCACGACGCCGCCGAGCAGCATGATCACGCCCTGCACGGTGTCGCTGATGGCGTCGGCGAGGAACCCGCCGAACGCGGTGTAGAGCGTGACCACGGCTGCGAAGACCACGATCAGCACGGAGTACGGCACACCGGTGATGGCCTCGAGGACGCGGGCGCCGCCGACGAACTGCGCGACCATGTACGCCAGCAGGAAGCCGACGATGCCCACCGACGCGATCACCGACACCGCCGGGTGCTCGTACCGGTGCCGCAGGAAGCCCGTGACGGTGATGATCTTCAGCTTGCGGCTCAGGATGGCGAACTTCTTGCCCAGCAGGCCGAACACGACGAACGCCGTGGGCACCTGGAACATCGACACCAGGATCCAGCCGTAGCCACCGGAGTAGCCCAGCCCCGGCCCGCCGATGAAGGTCCCCGCGCTGGCCGCCGACGCCAGCAGCGTGAAGACCAGGACGACCCAGCCGAGGGAGCGACCGCCGAGGTAGTACTCCGCGGTCTTCTCACCGGCCGCGACGTTGCGCCGCTTCCTGTAGGCCCAGGCCCCGATCAGCGCCATGACACCCAGGTAGACGATCAGGGGTGCGAGCACGCTCCAGTTCACGACTCAGTCCCTCCCCTGCCGTGCGTTTCGACATCGGGGTCTTCTGCCAGGTCTACGTCGGTGAAGAAGGACCGCACCAGGAAGATGGGGACGACGCTCAGCGCCAGGGACGCGACGATCCCCGACCAGAAGAACCACGCCGGGAAGCCCAGCACGAACGTGATCTCGTCGGCCGACCGGTTGCCGCCGAGCACCCAGGCCACGCCGGTGACCACCACGGTGAACACCAGCCAGTAGGCCAGGACGATCCACGCCTCCTTCACCGAGACCCGGTAGCGCGGGTCCTCCTCGAAGTCGTCGGGGAGCCGGCGGCGCTCCCGGGTGCCCATGGACCCCGTAGACATTGGTGACCTCCGCGTGTCGACTGCGTGCGTCATTCTCGACGCCCGCATACCCGCGGACGTTGTCGGATGCAACAAGGATCAGCGCGCTCGGTTAGACCCGTCGCCAGCGGCAGGCGGGGACGGGTGCGCACGGGTGCGCAGCTGGAGCCACACGAACAGGCGCTGGTCGGGGTCGTCGAGGTCGAGGCCCACGAGGTCGCGGATGCGGCGCAGCCGGTAGCGCACCGTGTTCGCGTGCACATTCAGCATCCGGCCGGCGCGGGAGACGTCGCCGAGGCACTCCAGGTAGACCTCCAGCGTGGCCACGAGATCGGTGCCGTGACCGGCGTCGAGGTTGTCGAGCTCGTCGAGGGGTGCGGCGGGCAGCGCCAGGTCGTGCAGGCGCGAGCGCAGCTGCAGCAGGCCGACGCAGGCCCACAGGTCCTCGCCGGTGGCGACCCCGGCGCGGCCGTCGTGCCGGAGGGCGCGGAGAACCAGGTCGGCGGTCGAGGCGGACTCGGCGGCCCGGTCCAGCGACAGCGCGGGCCCCACACCCGCTCGCAGCGACCCGAGCGCGGTGTTCTCGCAGTCGCGGGCGAACGACTCCATCATGCGGCGCACGGGCGCCGGGCCCTGCTCGACGAGGTTGCACACCAGCAGGTCGACCCGGCGCTCTCCCCGCGCGACGGCCGCCGCGGTCCATCGGTACGCCGACGAGTGCAGCGCCAGCGCCTCGGACAGCAGGCGGGCGGAGAAGCGCGTGCCGTGAGTCGGCTCGACCGCCACGACGGCACACGGCAGCTCCGGATCCGCACCGAGCTGGGTGCACGCGGCGTCCAGGCTGCCCTGGCCGGACATGACCGCTCGCGCGGCGTCCTCGTCGGCGCGCCGCGCGGCCTGGCCCTGCTCGTGCAGCTCGATGAGCCGCACCGCCGCCGCGTGCGCGGCGTACCGAAGCGTCTCGGCGGCGTCCGGCGCCAGCGGGTTTGCGCCCTCGGCTGCCCAGAGGGAACCGAGGATCTCGTCGCCTGCGCGCACCGCGACCGCGAGCCGGCGGCCCACCTCCCGCTCGGGCAGGGAGGGTACGTCCACGACCTGCTCGCCCGACCACAGCCGCGTGTACACACCGCGCGCACGCAGGTGCTCGCGGTACCAGCGTGGGCCGTGCTGGTCGAGCACCGCCTGCCGCCGCAGCGGGTCGTCGTCCGGGCGTACACGCGAGGAGGCCAGCACCTCTTGCTGGGGGCTGAAGATCGTGACCGAGCCGCCGACGCGGTCAGCCGTGGTGTTGGCCAGCAGCACCAGGTCGCGGTTCGGTAGGTCGAGCGTGCGCGCGACCTGGTCCGGGTTGCCGGCCACGAGCACGGCGCGCACCTGCCCGACGAGGTCTGCCCAGGCGGTGCCCGGCGGACAGACGAGCAGCGGGAAGCCGGGCGGCAGTGCCGACTGCGCGTCCGGGGCCTGGCGCGGCGTCACCAGCAGGGCCGCGGCCGCGCCGCCGACCGCGCGGGCGAGCACCGCACTGCCCGGGACCGACAGGTCGTGACCCGGAGCGCCCAGGACGACTCCGGTGAGGTCACCGTCGGACTCGGGGTCGAACAGGGCCAGTCCGCTGACCCGTCGCTCCCGGACGCCGTGTCCGGTGGCGTGCACCGTGAGCCCGCACAGGCGAGCCACCGTGTCCAGCGGCACGCCGATGGCGGCCGTGTCCTGGCCGGGTTGGTCGTCGGGTGCTGACTCCGGAGGCGACTCGTCGACGTGCACGGCTGCCTCCACCCTTGTGCGATCGGACAGAACGCTAGCGCAGGTGCCGTGCGATGGCACTAACACGGGGAGCCGGTCGTCACGTCACGATGACGAGGCACCTGTGGAGAGCGCCCTCTGGAGAACCCTGTGGAGAGAGGACTGGTGACCGTGACCTCGCCCGGCATCGTCAGCGGAGTGACCGACGACCGCGAGAGCCTGGTCGGGCTCGTCCAGCAGCTCACCGACGCCGAGTCGCCGTCGCACGACGACGACGCTCTTCGAGCCTGCGCCGAGGTGCTGTCGCGACTCGCGGAGGAGGTCGTCGGCGTACCCGCGGACCACGTCACGGTCCGCGACGGCGGCCCACCGGCCCTGCGGGTGCGCTGTGGCGGCGACGCGAGCGAGGGACGAGTGCTGTTGCTGGGGCACTACGACACCGTCTGGCCGCTCGGCACGCTGGAGCAACGGCCGTTCACTGTGGAGGACGGCCGGATCACCGGGCCCGGCGTGTTCGACATGAAGGCGGGACTGGCGCAGGCGCTGCTCGCCATGCGCGCCGTGGGGTGCGACAAGGACGCCGGCCCCGCGGTCACGCTCCTGGTGACCTACGACGAGGAGGTGGGGTCGCCCGACTGTCGCGCGCTGCTGGAGAAGACGGCCGAGGAGGCGCAGGCCGTCCTGGTGCTCGAGCCGGCGGGGCCCGGCGGCGCGCCCAAGAACGGGCGCAAGGGCTGGGCGAGGTACGAGGTGGTCGTGACCGGGCGGGCCGCGCACGTCGGACTCGACCCCGAGGCCGGGCGCAACGCGCTGGTCGACCTCGCACGGCTCGTCACCGACCTGGACCGGCTCGACCGTGGCCGCCCCGGCCTCCGGGTCATCCCCACCACCGCACAGGCCGGGCAGAGCAGCAACACGATTCCCGGGCAGGCTCGGCTGAACGTCGACGTACGCGGCGAGCGCGCCGACGACCTCGTCTGGCTGGAGGACGAGCTGCGTGCGCTCGTCAGCGATGCCGGGAGCGACTGCGAGCTCGCGCTGACCGGCGGGCTCAACCGGCCGCCGATGGAGCCGGACACCGCCGAGGCGCTGACCGAACGGGCGGCACGCTGCGCCCGCGATCTCGGCGTCGACCTGCCCGCACCCGTCGCCGTGGGCGGCGTATCGGACGGCAACTTCACCGCCGCGCTGCGGGTACCGACCCTCGACGGACTCGGCGCCGTCGGCGGCGGCGCGCATGCCGAGCACGAGTGGGTCGACGCGACGTCGATGCCCCGCCAGGCCGGGTTGCTGGCCGCGCTCGTCCACGACCTGACCGCCGTACCCCTGCGGTGAGCACGGGGCGATAGGAAGGCAGCATGAACGCAGACATCAGCCCGCAGGGCTCCACCATGGAAGCCGTCCGCGACATCGTGGACGACGCCGCGCAACGTCTGGACCGGGTGTACGTCGACCTGCACCAGAACCCCGAGCTGGGGTTCCACGAGCACCGCACCGCCGGCATCGTGGCCGAGCACTTCACGTCCCTGGGGCTGGAGACGACGACGGGGGTCGGTGGCACCGGTGTGGTAGGCGTACTGCGCAACGGCCCTGGGCCGACGGTGCTGGTCCGTGGCGACATGGATGCTTTGCCGCTGCTGGAGAAGACCGGCCTGTCGTACGCGAGCACGGCGACCACGCACCACGATGGCCGCGAGGTGCCGGTCATGCACGCATGCGGGCACGACGTGCACACCACTGCGCTCATGGGCACCGCGGAGGTGCTCACGCGGCTTCGCGACCGGTGGTCGGGAACGGTGATCGCGATGGCGCAGCCGGCCGAGGAGCTGCTCAGCGGCGCGCGGCGCATGATCGACGACGGGCTGCTCGAACGGTTCGGCACTCCCGACGTCGCGGTCGCCCAGCACACCTGGGCGGGACCCCTCGGCACGGTCTTCCACCGCGACGGGAACTACCTCGCCTCCTGCGACAACCTCGACATCGTCGTGCACGGCGTCGGGGGGCACGGTTCACGCCCGGAGGCGACTGTCGACCCGGTGCGGACCGCGGCGTGGCTCACGGTGAAGCTCGACAGCCTTGTGGGTCGCGAGGTCGCCGCCGCGGACGCAGCGGTGGTGACCGTGGGGTCTGTGCAAGCCGGCCACACCTACAACGTCATCCCCGACGAGGCACACCTGAAGGTCACGGTGCGCACCTACGACCCGGCGGTGCGCGAGCGAGTGCTGCGGACGATCGAGCGCCTTGCGCACCGCGAGTGCGAGGCGGCCGGCTGTCCGCAGCCGCCGACCATCACGTTCGCGACACGATGCAGCGCCACCGTCAACGACCCGGAGGTCACAGAGGTGGTCTCGCGCGTGCACCGCGATGTCCTCGGCCCGGACGCCGTGCTGGACAAGAGGCCGGAGATGGGCAGCGAGGACTTCGGTGAGCTCGGGGCCGCAGGCGTGCCGTCGACGTTCTACTTCTTCGGCGTGATGGACCCGTCGTTGTTCTCCGACCCGTTCGACACGTCGAAGGTGCCCTACGCGCACTCGCCGGACTACGCCCCGATGCGCGAGGCCGTCCCCGCCGGCGTTCGGCTGTTGACGTCCGCGACCCTTGGGCTGCTGGAGGGTTGGCGGGGGTGATCCCTTGAGGAGCGCGGGTGTTGTCTTGCCCGGGCCTCCGGACGCGCTCGTTACGAGCCGGATTTGTGTCGTTCTTCGATGCTGTTGGCGCCCTCTCTGAGCGTGGATCGGCCGGGCCGACATGGGGCGTCGAGGGGGCTCTGGCGACAGCGGGGGCGCCAGGGGGGCACGGAAATGGCTTGGCCGGGCCCAGCCATCCCTTACCGGCCACAAGAGCCGGCGCGCGTGCGGTGTTGGGTAGCTCCTGGCTGGCCCCCATTCGGCAGCTCCGTCCTTATGTGAGTCTGGAACGCCAGAACGCCAGGGCATTCACAACAGCACCACCCGAGCACTGGCAGAGTGGCTGAATGCACTCAAAGGCCGCGTGCAAGGAAGGCTGAAGAGTTCAGAAGATCCCCCTGCGGGCTAGGTCACAACGAACCAGGGGTGGTGCGGCTGTTTCCCGATACCCAGCGGCCGACTGGAGACACATGTGGGCGCCGCTTGTGCCATGCCATCCTCCCGAGTCGGGGTGCTTCGTCTCGCGCCACGGTGACGTTCTCCCGGTCCCCGAAGGGCTGCGCTTGGGGTCCGACTCCTCTACTGTCTAGGCAGTCGGAGGGCTCCCGTCAGAACCCTGGGGGAGGGCGTTGGGGAGGGATGACATGGGAATCGTTCGAACGGTCGAATGGAAGTTGAACTGCGGACCTGACGAAGCGGATGCACGCCTGCGCCGGGCCATGGCTGACCTCGGGCTGGCGCCAGAGGGTCCACCACATTCGATAAGTGCCAAGTCAAAGCGGTCTCTCGTGAAGAACCGGTGGGCGGCTGAGCTCAGCGCCGATATCCAGGCTGCGGATCGGGGTTCTGTGGTGGTGTGTCGAGTCGACATGGCAGGGACAAAGCACTTCGCGCTACTAAGCGAGGTCATCGAGGGGATGGGCGACGACGTCTTCGATGACCGTGGGGTTGGTGAGGCGCTTCAGCGCCTGGGCAAGGCAGGGCGATTCTTCGGACGCAAGGAGGTCCGTCATCTGCGCAACCTCCTCTATGCCTCTGAGCGCGTGGTAGAACTCGGGCAGGGCACCTACGACAACAATGCGGGGCTTGTCGTACTCACCACTGAGAGGCTGTTCTTCTTCGAGAAAAGCCTGGGCAGCGAGACGGTCGAGGAGTTCTCGTTACCGGCCATCTCGTCGATGACGGTGAACAAGAAGCGGGGTGGAGAGAAGCTTGCCATCTATGCGTCAGGCAATCAGAGCGATATCAAGGGCATGGGACACGGGCAAGGAGACGCATTGGTGCGTGCCTTCCGCGCCCTGAAGCAGGACCGGGAAGCAGCAGCGAGTGCGGCAACTACAGCGACGGCAGATGATGTGATGGGCCAGCTCGATCGTCTTGCACAGCTGCGCGACAGAGGCGTCGTGTCAGCCGAGGAGTTCGAGAGCACGAAGG